>NZ_JAEUOL010000063.1 GCF_016789985.1 Accumulibacter sp. | reverse complement strand
GCGAAGCCAGGCCGGTCTTTTCGATCAGGCCGGTAGCGGTGTGCCGCGCGTTGCTGTACTGATCTTCCATCACCGAGGTGATTTCGCGCTGCATGTTGGCCGACAGGTCGTAGAGGTTGCGGGCATATTCCATCAGCTTGTCGACGTTGGGGCGGGCGATCGAGCCGGCGATGTCGCCGAGTTCTTTCGGGTCCTTGACGCCGAGCAACTGCTGCGCGCCGTTGGCGCTGCTGTTGAACAGCTCGCGGCTGGCCGCGAGGTTGAGGGCGGACAACTGCTCCAGACCGTGGAAAGCGGTGCGAACCAGGGTCATCATGACCTGCGCGTTGGCTTTCTGGCTCTCGGCGAGTTTTTCGAGATCGATGGTGTTCATAAATACCTCCGTGGTAGTAAGACGGGTACCGGACCGATGAAGCCTGGTCTGCCCTGTGCAAGACCGCGCACCGTCCGGGTGTTCAAGTTTGGGCTCGGGTGATCTGGTTGCCGCGTGGCGAGCGCCAACGAAGAAACCCCCGAAGCGTGCCGGGGGTCCTTCAGCCACTCTGCAACGGGACCACGCGCGCGGTCCCGTCAGTCAGTCCCCGGAGCAGCCTACTTCTTGGCAGCCGCGGCGGTGGCACCCACCGCCTTGACGGTGGCGTTGGTCGCGGCCGCAACGTTGGCTTCGGCGATGTCGGCGACCTGCCTGGCCGCCTTGTTCATGCTGTCGAAAGCCGAGGTGGCGGCGGCGACGGCAGACTTGACGGCATTGACCGCGACGTCGGAACCGGCCGGCGCATTCTTAGTGGCTTTCTCGAGCAGCGCGAGAACCTGCTTCTGGAAGTCGTTGAACTGGGCTTCGAGCAGCTTGGAGATCTCTTCCTTCGACTGGGCCGAAATCTCATAGACACTGCGCGTATAGGCGACGGCCTTTTCGAGGCCGGGCTGGGCCAGCGAGGCCTGCAGCGCGAAGAATTCCTGCGCGTCCTTGGCGCCCAGCATCGCCTTGGCGTTGGCAACGCCGTCCTCGAGCATCGAGCGGGCAGTATTCAGGTTGAGGGCGGCGATACGCTCGGCGCTGGCCAGTGCGGTATTGGCGAGAGTCAGCATTGCATCAACGGAAGCCTTGTTGGCGGCAGCGAATTGTTCGGGGGTGTTGAACATGGAAATCTCCTCTAAAAAGTATGGATACAACACAACATGTGCAATGTTTAACTCACCGACCGTCGCGCCCTGCGGCGCCGCGATCTTTTGTTGCACTGCACCATGCGCTGAATTATAGGCCTCTGCGCCACCTTGTCAACTGTTTTTTGCTGCACCGCACCAAACTCGCCGTATGACCGGGTTTAAGGCATTCTTATTCATCTCGAATGGGTATTGCGGGTGGCGGGGCAGGCTGCTGTGCCGCAGCATGCCTGATCGATCGCCGGGCCGCGGTCATGCGACGTGATGGCGCTTCGGCGCGCGCCGGCGGACCGGCAGGCGGCCTGGCTCGCCCGACCGCTGCAGGATGCGGCGGGTGGCGATTTCAGTCGGCGCGCGGCGTGGTCTTGGTGGCCGGTTTGAGGTTGAGCGGCTCGCCCTTCTTGTCCGGCGTGGCGTCAGTCTTCGCCTTGGGCTGAATGATCGCGCGCACCCGTGCCTGTGCGGTGCCGGTGGCACTCTTGCTGTCGCCCGCACGGGTGGTGACCAGGAACTTCTCGTTCAACGCATCGTAGGAAATGTACTGCCCTTTCACCTCGTCGAGGCCATTGCGGACCCAGGCGCGATTGAAGAACTGGGTGGTTTCGCTGCGCGCGTCGTGTTCGATACGCTCGGCCTCACCTTCCATGTACTGGTCCACACCCTCGCGCTTCTGCCTGAAGCGTGCCAGTCCGTTGGCACCACCGGTCGCCGTCGCTTTCTGGAAGCCATCGGCGTCCTGGGTGACCACCAGCCGGCTGGTGCGCAGTTCCATCGTGCCCTGGATCAGCACCGCATTGCCCTCGAGCGTCTGCACCTTGTTCAGGTCATCGATGCTCAGACGGTCGGCTTCGAGGTGAATCGGTTTTTCGCGGTCCGCGCGCTCGGCTTGTGCCGACGGCGAAACGGCGGCCAGCAGGCCGCTCACACAGGCGCAGCAAAAGATCTTGTTCATGTCTTGGGTTTCTTCTTCCTGGCGAAAGGACTTTCGATCTGTCCGGTGACCTCGGATTCCAGCAGGTAGGTCTGCAGCTTGTTGTCGATCTGCAGACCAACCCCCTGCACCCATGAATTGCCCTGGGTGATGAGTACCTTGCTCTTGGTAAAGGCTTTCTGTTCATCGGTCAGGACCGTCAGCTCGGACATCTCGGCCACCAGCTCCGCGTTCTTGCCGCTGGCGGCGCGCCTGACCTCGACCTGCTCATGCAGGTCCACCCGCTCCGCCTGCTTGTTGCCTACCGCATGTTCGGCGCGGATGGTCACCGGCGGCTTCTGCGCATGCAGGTAAACCAGGCGCGGCTGCCGCAGCTCGGTCGTTTCGTCGTCGGGAAAGTGACGAATCTCTTCGGCCACGATGGTGTACTGCAGCTTGCCCGAGGCATCGAGCTTGTGACCACGGGCATCGCTGATGATCACGTCAGGGTCATGACGATTCTTGCCGTCGCGCGCCGAATCGGGCAGTTCGGTCGCATAGCGCAACCAGGTCGTCAACACGGCGAGCACCAGCAGGATGCCCAGTGGCAACAGTGCCGTGCTCCACTTCTTCATGGTTCGCCCGTTCCCAGGTACGGCGCCAGCGCCGCCGCCAGCCTCTCCTGCGTTTCGAGAATGAACTCGCAGACCTCGCGTACCGCCCCTCGACCACCGCCGCGCTCACAGGTCAGCCAGGCCCGGGCGCGCACCAGCGGATGCCCATCATTCGGCGCAGCCGAGAAGCCGCAGGCCAGCATCAGCGGCAGGTCGGGCAGATCGTCGCCCATGTAACCCGCCTGCTCGGGAGTCAGACCGAGTTCGGCGAGCAGGGAGTGCATTTGTGCCAGCTTGTTCTCGACCCCCTGGTAAAGGTGATCGATGCCGAGGTTTTCGGCGCGCAACTCGACGCAGCGGGCCCGCCGTCCGGTGATGATGGCAACCGTGATGCCGGCCTGCCCGAGCATCTTGAGTCCATGTCCATCGAGCGTGTTGAAGGCCTTGATCTCGACTCCCTGATCGGTATAGAAGAGCGCGCCATCGGTCAGCACCCCGTCGACGTCGAAAGCCATCAGCTTCAGCCGGCGGGCACGCCCCCGCGCCTGTTCGAGTGCATCGCCCATCAGATCACCTTGGCCTTGAAGAGGTCGTGCATGTTGAGCGCCCCGACCAGCACACCATTGTCGTCGACCACCGGCAACTGGTTGATCTTGTACTCCTCCATCATCGCGACGGCCTCGACGGCCAGCCGGTCGGGAGCGATCGAACGGGGTCGCTGCCCCATGATGTCGCTGGCCGCCAGAGTACGCGGATCGAGGTTCCGGGCAAACGCCCGGCGCAGGTCGCCATCGGTGACGATTCCGATGACGTGGCGTTCCGGGGTGACGACGGCGGTCATGCCGATACCACCACGGGACATCTCCAGGATGGTGTCGGGCAGACGCGTTGCGGGAGAAACCGCCGGCACCGCCGCGCCAACACGCATGACGTCGCGCACATGGGTCAGCAGCCGGCGGCCGAGTGAACCACCCGGGTGGGAGCGTGCGAAATCCTCGGCGCCGAAGCCGCGCGAATCGAGCAGGGCAACCGCCAGCGCGTCACCCAGAGCAAGCGCCGCGGTGGTGCTGGCGGTCGGCGCCAGATTGAGCGGGCAGGCCTCCTGGGCGACCGCGGCATCGAGGTGCACGTCGGATTCGATGGCCAGCGACGATTGCGGATTGCCGGTCATGCTGATCAGGCGGGCTCCCTGGCGCTTGATGATCGGCACGATGGTCAGCAGTTCGACGCTCTCGCCGGAGTTGGAGAGGGCGATCAGAACGTCGTCGCGGGTGATCATCCCGAGGTCGCCATGGCTGGCCTCGGCAGGATGAACGAAGTACGCGGGGGTACCGGTACTGGCCAGGGTGGAGGCGATCTTGCGCCCGACGTGCCCGGATTTTCCCATGCCGCTGACGATCACCCGTCCATGGCAATTGAGGATCAGCAGCAGCGCCTGCAGGAATTCGCCGCCAATACGTCCGGCCAGCGCCAGCACCGCGTCGGCTTCGATTCGCATCACCTGGCGGGCCAGGTCGAGCGCCTTGGTGGACGGCTGTATTTGGCTCATGAGGTGGCAGCGATTATCATGCGGCGAGTATAGCAGAAGGCCCCGGCGCACTCACCTCGCTCCGCCACCCAGGGGCGCCCGGCATGCCCAACGAAAACCACGCACAGGAAAGCATGGAGACGCTGCCAACCATTCTCATGTTGCTCGGGGCATCGGTCTGCTCGGTGATCGTCTTTCGCGCGGTCAACCTGCCGCCGGTGCTCGGTTACCTGCTGGTCGGCACCCTGATCGGGCCGCATGCGCTCAACCTGGTGGACGGGTTTGTCGGAGCACAGCATCTGGCCGAATTCGGTGTTGTCTTCCTGATGTTCTCGATCGGCCTCGAGTTCTCCCTGCCCAAGCTGCACGCCATGAAGCGCATCGTCTTCGGGCTCGGCCTGCTGCAGGTGCTGCTGTCGCTGCTGCTGGTGTGCGCCATCGCCGTCGCCCTGGGACTGAGCTGGCAGAGCGGGATAGCGCTGGGTGGCGCGCTGGCCATGTCGTCTACCGCGGTGCTCACCAAACTGCTCAGCGAGCGCCTCGAACTCGATTCGCCGCACGGCCGCGAAGTGATGGGCGTGCTGCTCTTCCAGGATCTGGCGGTGGTGCCACTGCTGATCCTCATCCCGTCGTTCTCCGAATCACCCGAGCAGATGGCGACCCGGCTCGGCCTGGCGGCGCTCAAGGCCGTGCTGGTTCTCTCCGTGGTGCTCTTCCTCGGCCAGCGGTTGATGAACCAGTGGTTCTTCATCGTCGCGCGCGGCAAGTCCGCCGAGCTGTTCATGCTCAACGTGCTGCTCGTCACCCTGGGCCTCGCCTATCTGACCGAACTGGCGGGACTCTCCCTGGCGCTTGGCGCCTTCGTCGCCGGCATCCTGATTTCGGAGACCCAGTACCGGCATCACGTGGAGGAAGACATCAAGCCTTTTCGTGATGTGCTGATGGGGCTGTTCTTCATCACCATCGGGATGCTGCTCGACGCACCGCTGGTGCTGGCCAACGCGCCGCTGGTGCTGGGCGTCCTCGCCGCCCTCCTGACCCTGAAATTCGCGCTGATGGTGGGCCTGTCGCGCCTGTTCGGCGCGACACCCGGCAACGCGCTGCGCACTGGACTGTGGTTGTGCGCCGGCGGCGAATTCGGCTTTGTCCTGCTCTCGCTGATGGGCCCGCTGGGCCTGGTACCCCCGCTCGCCCTACAGGCGGTGCTCGCCGCCCTGGTGCTCTCGATGCTGCTGGCCCCGGTGATCGTGCACTACAGCAACCGGATCGTCCTGCGCTTCGCGGCCAGCGAATGGCTGATGCGCTCGATGCAACTGACCCGGCTCGCCGCACAGACGATCAACACCGAAAAGCACGTGGTGATCTGCGGTTATGGCCGCAGTGGGCAGCACCTGGCGCGTTTCATGGAACAGGAAGCGGTGACCTACGTCGCCCTCGACCTCGATCCCGAACGTATCCGTGAAGCGGCAGCGGCCGGCGAGAACGTCATCTTCGGTGACGCAACCCGCCGCGAGACGCTGCTGGCGGCCGGTGTCAGCCGGGCCAGCGTGCTGATCATCGCTTTCGCCGACACGCGGGCCGCGGCACGCGTTCTCGAGCACCTGCGCGGCCTCGCGCCGGAGCTGCCGGTCGTGGCGCGCACACTCGACGAGCGGGACATCCGGCCCCTGCAGCAGGCCGGCGCCGCGGAGGTCGTGCCGGAAACCCTCGAAGCAAGCATGGTGCTGGCGGCTCACGCGCTGCGTCACGTCGGCGTGCCGACGATCCAGGTGGTCGAGCGTTTCCAGCAAACGCGACGGGCCGGCTATCGGACCCTGCGCGGCTTCTTTCCCGGCAAAAGCGACCTCGAAGAGGAAACCATCGGTGGCGAAGAGGCACGACTCCATTCGATTCTGCTCGTCGCGGGGGCGCATGCGGTTGGACGCACCCTGGCCGAATTGGCAATGCAGCAACTCGGTGTCGAGGTGACGGCGGTTCGCCGGCGCAACATTCGGGCACTCGAACCTTCGGCCGAAACCCGTTTTCGCACCGGCGACGTGGTCGTGCTGCTCGGCCCGCCCGCGGCGCTGGCGGCCGCCGAGCAGCGCCTGCTCCAGGGGTGAACGAGCGAAACCCGCCGCAGCGGGCTTCGTCGATGGTTCGCGCGGCGGCTTCTGCGTTTCAGAACGCTGCGCAGACGGTGTACTGGGTGCCGTCGTTAATCGCTGTCGTGGCGACAGCGGCCGTGCCACGCGCCGCCCCGGCGACCACCACCTGCACCGACCCGCCGGCGGTGTTGCCGTCGTCCATCGTCGTATCGATCTGCCTGACGTAGCGACCGAGAATGCCGGCCGAACAGACAAAGAACGAACCGCGCGTCAGCGTCGAGATGTAAGGCGCGAGCGCGACGCCACTCATCTCGATGCCGATGAAACCGCCATCGGCATTGCGCGGCCGGAAGGCGGTGTCGGCCAGCGCGGTCGGACCAGTGGTCAGGTTGGCCAGACGGACATGCTGCCAGAAGACCGAGGTTTCATCGGTTGCCACCCCGGCGCCACTGGCATTGCCGGCATCCCAGGTGCCATCGATGCGCCCGTTGTTGAGGGCGCAACTGGCTCCCGCTGGCGTGCAGGGCGCGCCAGCGGCGACGCCGAACGCGTTGTCCAGTTGCGCCTGGGTCTGGTCACCGGGGAAGACCTTGAAGCGGTCCTGGTAGGCATACACCAGGCTGGAAACGCTGCGGAAGTCACCGATCATGTTCTTGACCTTGGCGCTGTTGATCAGCTCCTGCCCCTTGAGCACCCCGCCCAGCAGCAGGCCGATGATGACGAGTACAATGGCAATCTCCACCAGGGTGAAGCCCGACTGTTGTTGCTTGAACTGGTTCATTTGGTTCTCCTCACCGTGTCGACTACTGCAGTCTGCACAAGCACTTTTCGTGCCAGGCAAATGATGGCGATTTGGCCCCCCACAGACTGCAGAACTGTCGATTTTTCGACACTGTTGTCCAGAGTCAGACTGCCGGGAATGACTGATCAAGACCTTTGCGACCACCCATACCACGACCCCGTGGCTTGCCATGCGCTCCCCTGTCGCCGGCACGCAGGCAGCACGCGTCGGTTGCTGCGAGAACGGCGGCCTGCACCGTGGTGCCTCGCGTGGGGCACCGGATGACCCTGCTGCAGCGCCTCGGCATGGCCCTGCGCCAGCGCCAGCGCTGGCTGCTGATCTCCCTGCTCTTCGTCCTGCATCTGGCACTGGTGTCTGGCGCGGGCTCGACGATCGGTCTGCTCTGCTGGCTGGTGAATGTGGGACTGTTCATCCTCTGGCAGCCCTTCATCTACGCCGAGCGAAAGGTCGATTTCAGCGGCCTGGCGGTGATCGGCCTGATGCTTGCCTGCGGTGCCGTCTGGTACGGCTGGTGGTTGCTGATCGTCTGGGTGGTGATGCTGGCTGCTCTGGTTGGTGGTCGGGTGATGTTCATCGATCATCGCCCGACACGCATGTTCTACCTGATCGCCTTTGCCTACCTGCTGGCGGCGCTGCTTTTCTGGCTGGTGCCCCAGGTGGTGCCCGATGCGCTGCTCAGCGGCCCGTCGCTCGATCGCGAGTTTGCCTGGGGCATGCCGACCTTCCTGGTGGCGATGACGCTGCTCCCCTTGTCGCAGGAAAGCGACCGGCCAGGCGGTGCGATGGTCGACCTGTTCTACAGCCTGTTCATCTTTCTCCTGATCGCCGTTCTGGTGCTCGGCAGCCTGGCGTTCATGCTCCTGCGCCAGTCGGGATATTTCGAAGCGGTGATCAGCACGCTGGTCTCGATCGCACTCCTCCTGTTGCTGATCGGCTGGACCTGGAACACCCGTCCGGGCTACACCGGCATCGATGTCTTCTTCTCGCGCTACCTGCTGACCATCGGCCTGCCCTTCGAGCGCTGG
>NZ_JAEUOL010000035.1 GCF_016789985.1 Accumulibacter sp. | reverse complement strand
AGGACGAGGAAAGCAATGGCAAAGCTCATACTTAGCATGGATGGTCTGGTTCTCAAGGAAATCCAGTTGCGCAAGGAGCGCATGAGCATCGGCCGCAAGGCGCACAACGACATTCAGATCGACAACATGGCGATCAGCGGGGAGCATGCCGCTGTGGTGACCATCCTCAATGACTCCTTTCTCGAAGATCTGAACAGCACCAACGGAACGCTGGTCAACAAGCAGCCGATCAGGAAGCACTTCCTCAAGGATGGTGACGAGATCGAACTGGGCAAGTACAAGATGAAGTATCTCGTCGAAGCCGCTCCTGCCCACGAGAGTTCGGCATACGAGAAAAAAGCGCCCCTCCGCTACGCAACCTCGGCGAGCACGGCCGCATTCGGTGAGGTGGCGGCAGCCACCACCACCTCACCGGGTGACGGTGTGCTGTCCCATCTCCCGGCTGCCGCGATCCGCCTGCTCAGCGGTTCCAACGCCGGTCACCACCTGCCGTTGACCAAGACGCTGACCACTCTCGGTCGGCCCGGTCAGGTGGCGGTGATTGCCCGGCGGCAGCAGGGCTACTTTCTCACCCATGTCGAGGGCGCCGGCTTTCCGGTCTTGAACGGCCAGCCGATCGACACCCGGGCCAGGCGGTTGGAGGATCATGATCTGATCGAGATTGCCGGAGTGAAAATGGAATTCGTCCTGCAGGCCTGATGGGCGACCGCGCTCCGGTCGGGCGAGACGGCGACCTGCCCGCCGTCTCGACGACCCTGGGCAGAGACAGCATGTACAGCGATTCGGTGGGGTCAACATGAAAGTCAGGATCCTGGGTTGTAGTGGAGGCATTGGTGGTCGCCACCTGGGCACCACCTCGATTCTCGTGGACCATGACATCCTGATCGACGCGGGGACAGGGGTGACCAACCTGCCACTGGCCGAACTGGCGCTGATCGACCATGTCTTCCTGACCCATTCGCACCTCGATCACATCGCCTCACTGCCGCTCCTGATCGACTCGGTCAGCGACCTGCGCGCGCACGCCGTGACCGTCCATGCCGGCACTGCGACCCTCGAAATCATCAGTCGACACATTTTCAACTGGGCGATCTGGCCCGACTTCACCGTCATACCGAGCGGCGAACGGGCGATGATGAAGTATCGCCCGCTGGCGGTCGGAGAATCGGTTCGGCTGGGAGAGCGAACGATCACAGCACTGCCGGCCGAGCATACCGTTCCTGCGGTCGGCTATCAGCTCGACTCGGGGGCCGGAAGTCTGGTGTTTACCGGCGACACGACGCTCAATCCGGCTTTCTGGCCGGTGGTGAACCAGATTGCGAACCTGCGCTACCTGCTGATCGAGACCGCTTTCCCGAACCGCGACAAACGGCTGGCCGAGTTGTCGAAGCACCTCTGCCCGAGCATGCTGGCCGAGGAGTTGAAGAATCTGGCGGTGCCTGCCGAGCTTTACATCAGTCATCTCAAACCGAGCCAGATCGAACTGACAATGGGCGAAATCGAGGCCTGCGCAGCGCATCACAAGCCGCGGATGCTGTACAACAATCAGCTCTTCGAGTTCTGAACACAACGGCGAAAGGGCCAGGCCAATGAAGATCAGCGATCGACGCTTCCTGACGGATGCAGCGGCCTGTCGTGAGCGGCGAACCGATACGCCGCTCACCGGGCAGGCGGTCGCCATGCTCCGGGCGGGATAGAAAAAATGGCGGCGAACTGGCCTGTCGAAGGCAATCCGGGCAATCTGGGCGACATGAGTCGGCGCCTGAGCTTCTTCAAGAATCTCCAGCGGGTCACCAATAAGATTCATGGCACGAGCCATGCCGACGAAATCCTCCTCGAAATGTCGGAGGACATCTGCGGGCTTTTCCACTGTGACCGGATGACCATCTACCTGGTCAGCGAAGACCGGCAAAGCATCGTTTCCAAGCTGAAAACCGGACTCGGCTCACACAAGGACATCCGCCTGCCCATTACCGAGCAGAGCATAGCCGGCTATGTCGCCGCGTCGGGACAGCCGCTCAACCTGCGTGACGTCTACGATGACCTCGAACTGGCAAAATACAGCCCGCGACTGAGTTTTCTCAAGGACATCGATCAGCGGACAGGCTATCGTTCAAAGCAGATGCTGGTCGCGCCGATCGTCAACGCGCAGAACAACGAGCTGCTGGGCGTTGTGCAACTGATCAACAATCGGTCCGACACGCCCTTCCCGGTGGTGGCCGAGGAAGGTATCCAGGCCCTGGCGCAAACGCTGGCCGTCGCCTTCACACAGCGTCGCAACGCGCGCCCGGTACTGAAAACCAGGTACGATGCACTGGTCAGCGATGCCGTCATCTCCGCCGCCGAACTCGATCTGGCGCAGAAGTCGGCACGGCGCAAGAACCTCGATCTGGAAGAGGTGCTGACCGCCGATTTCCAGGTGCCGCTGCCGGCCGTCGGGGCTGCGCTGGCGAAGTTCTTTGCTGTTCCATACGAAGCGTTTCGTCCCGAACGCCCCCGGCCAGGCGAGTTGTTGCGCAACCTCAAGCGTGATTATGTCGAGGCGAATCAGTGGCTGCCGGTAGAGGAGAGTGCCGAAGGGGTGGTCGTCGTGGCCCTCGACCCGGAGCGCATCCGCGGTTCGCGCACCGTCAACCACGTCTTCCCGAAGAGCCCGATCGTCTATCGCGTCACCACTCGCCGGGAGTTCACGCAACTGCTGGGCCAGTTCTTCGGCGCCGTGCCGGAGATGGACTCGATGCGCGATATGTTGTCCGGGCTCGATGACGAGGAAGCCGGTGACGCCGCCGGCAGCAGCGCCGAGGTGCTCAGTGCGGCGGCCGACAACGAACTCGTCCGCCTGGTGAACCGGATCATCGTCGAGGCGCACCAGAAAGGCGCCTCGGACATCCATATCGAGCCGCGACCGGGCAAGGAAAAGACCGTCGTCCGCTTCCGCCGGGACGGTACGCTGTCGCCCTATATCGAGATTCCCGCCGCCTACCGCGGCGCCCTGCTGACGCGCATCAAGATCATGGCGGATCTGGACATCTCGGAGAAACGCCGGCCGCAGGATGGCAAGATCAGGTTCAAGCGCTGGGGTCCGCTGGACATCGAGCTGCGGGTGGCGACGGTGCCGACCGCCGGCGGCCTGGAGGATGCGGTACTGCGCATCCTGAGCGCCGGCGAACCCATTCCGCTCGATCAGCTCGGCGTCACGCCACACAACCTGACGCGACTGAAAGCCCTGATTGCCAAGCCTTACGGGCTGTTCTTCGTGTGCGGCCCGACCGGGTCGGGCAAGACGACCACCCTGCACTCGATCCTCAGTCACCTCAACAAGCCGGAGACCAAGATCTGGACCGCCGAGGACCCGGTGGAGATCACCCAGAAGGGTCTGCGTCAGGTGCAGGTCAACAAAAAGGCCGGGCTCGATTTTGCCACCGTGATGCGCGCCTTCCTGCGCGCCGACCCCGACGTGATCATGGTCGGCGAGATGCGCGACCGCGAAACCGTGGCGATTGGCATCGAAGCGTCGCTCACCGGCCACCTCGTCCTGGCCACCCTGCATACCAACAGCGCGCCGGAGTCGATCAACCGCCTGCTGGACATGGGCATGGACCCGTTCAATTTTGCCGACGCACTGCTCGGCATCGTCGCCCAGCGCCTCGCCAAACGGTTGTGCACGTCGTGCAAAGAGGCCTACCAGCCGGCGCCGGAGGAGGTCGGCGATCTGCTCTCCGAGTACTGCGTCGAACTGGCGCAGACCACCGCCTGGCAGGCCGATCCCAAGGCAGCCGCCGATCGGGTGCATCAGGAATGGCTCACCCAGCATGCCAGGGATGGCCGTTTCACACTCTATCGCGCCCGCGGTTGCGAAGTCTGCGCGGGGAGTGGCTACAAGGGCAGGGTGGGGCTGCACGAACTGCTGAGCGGCACCGACCTCATGAAGAAGCAGATCCAGGACCGTGCGCGCGTCGCCGAGCTCTTCAGGACAGCCCTCAATGAAGGCATGCGCACGCTCAGGATGGACGGCATCGAGAAGGTCCTCGCCGGCATCACCGATCTGAAGCAGGTGCGTGCGGTGTGTGTCAAGTAGGTGGGGCGATGCGGCTTACCACCTATCATGTTTCGGCCCCCTGAAAGAACTTGGGAAGAGGCAGTGCGCTGGCAGCGCGTCTCAAGAGAAGGCGGATGCCGCGTTTGAACCAGGAAAGGGCACTGCGATAGGCTTTGCGGACACTCCAATGGT
>NZ_JAEUOL010000231.1 GCF_016789985.1 Accumulibacter sp. | reverse complement strand
GCAAGGGGTGCTGCAGCTCACCGTCTGGCGCAGCAATGGCAGCAGCTTCGAAGCCGGGAGCAGCACCCCCCTCGGCGCACCGCAGGCCGAACAGCAGTTCCACGCCGCCGACGTGAACGGCGACGGGCGCAGCGATCTGGTCCGGATCTGGCGCAATTCCGAAGACAACGCGGTCGCCAGCACCTGGACCGCCGACGGTCCCGCCTATCGTTTCGCCACCAGCAGCAGCCTCGGGCCGTGGATCGCCGGCGGCCACTATCGCGTGGTCGGGGAAGGATCAGGCGAATGCGAGCTCGTGCGCAACTCGCTCGACTCGACTGGCGCGCCAACCGTCGATCGCTGGTACTACCGCAACGGCTTCGACCTGGCCGGCAGCGAGCGCCTCGCAGGCCCGCCGGCACCGGCACCGCTCATGCGCCACGCCCAGATCCTGCAGCAGGCAGGCGAAGCGCCCGTCGTCCGTCACTTCCAGCAGACCCTGCCGGCACCCGGCGGCAGCGCCACGAACGGTGGCAGCACACTGCTCGCCGACCTCGCGGTGAGCGATCTACAGATCACGCCGCACGGTGACTGGTCGCCTGGCGACCTGGTCACCGTCTCCTGGAGCACCGCCAACCAGGGTCTGATCGACACCGTCGGCGGTTGGAGCGAGCGGCTCGAAGTGCGCAACAGCAGCACCGGCGAACTGGTCCTTCGGCAGGAAATCGACAACGACCCCGCGGCCGGCGGCACGCCCCTGGCGGTCGGCGAAAGCCGCCCGCGCTCGCTGTCCCTCGCCTGGCCAGGCGGCAACGCCAGCGCCGGCCGCATCAAGTTCCGGGTCGTCGTCGACTGCTACGACACGATCGCCGAGCCAGGCAGCACCGGCACCGCCGACGACAACAATGAGGCAATTCGCTGGGTCGACAACGGCCCTGACCTGCAGGTGCGCAATCTGCGCGTCCTCTCCGGCAGCCTCGCCGCAGGTGCCCTCATCGACATCACCTGGGAAGATTTCAACGCGGGCGCCATCGCCAGCCAGGCCGGCTGGGACGACCACCTGCAGATTCGCAAGCTCGACAGCGGCGAAATCCTCTGCGACCTGCTGCTGCCCTACGATCCGCTGCAAGCCGGCCAGGGGTCGATCGCCGCCGGAACCTCGCGGCAGCGCAGTCAATCGTTCAGACTACCGGACGGCATCCGCGGCAGCGGGTGGATCGAGATCAGCGTCAGCGCCGACGAAAACCAGGCCGGCCGCGGTGCGCTCTTCGAAACCAGCCACACCGGCGACGCCGAAAGCAACAATCGTGCGGCGCTCCACGTGACCTCGCTCACCACCCCCTACCCCGACCTGCGCGTCAACCGCCTGCAGGCGCCCGGCAACGGCATCGGCAGCATGCCGATCAGCGTCGCCTGGACGGTTTCCAATCAGGGCGGCATCGACAGCGACGCCAGCTGGGACGACGAACTGGTCTACAGCAACGACACGCTGATCGGCAACGAAGACGACCTGCCGCTGGCCACCGTTCGTCACCACGGCGGGCTGCGTGTCGGCGAGAGCTACAGCCAGAGGGTGAGCGTCGCACTGCCGGTGCGTGGCGCCGGACGCTACTACCTTGGAATCCGCAGCGACCGTGCCGGTGAGCTGCTCGAACCCGACACGCGTGCCGACAACCAGAGCGACGCATTGGCCATCGACCTCGTCGCACCGTATGCCGACCTCGTCCCGGTCAACCTGAGCACCCCGACGGCCGCCCTGAGCGGTGAGCGCATCACGCTCGACTGGCTGGTGATCAACCGGGGCAACGCCAACACCGATCAGCCCCAGTGGAACGATCGTCTGCTGCTCTCCAGGGACGCCCAGGCCAGCCAGGATGATCTCGTTCTGGCCGACGCGCTGCTGCATTCCGGTGGTCTGGCGCCTGGCGAAACCTGCGCGGACCAGGCGACGATCGTCCTGCCACACGACCTGAGCGGCGATTACTACCTTATCCTGCACACCAACCCGGACGGCACGGTGGACGAAGCGACGGCGAGCGATGAGCAACGCGCCGCCAACAATCTCCTCGTCAGCAGCGGCACGCTGCATATCTCGCTCAGCCCGACCCCCGATCTGACGGTGGTCGACCTGCGTGCCCCCGACCTCCTGCGACCCGGTGACACCGCCAGTTTGAGCTACACGGTGAGCAACCAGGGCAGCGCCGCAAGTTCTGCCGCCTGGTGGGACCGCATCTACCTCGACCGCGGCACGCAGTTCGAGCCACTCGAGGTCGCCGCCGTCCTCAACAGCCAGCCCCTCGCACCCGGCAAGAGCGTCACCCACATGCTCACCGTGGAGCTGCCTGGCAACATCGAAGAAGGCGATTTCCGCTGGCTGGTACACACCGATGCCGACGACGCCCTCCACGAACGTCTCGGCGAAGACAACAACCGGACCAGCACCACGCTACACGTCGCCCGGCCCGACCTGGCGATCACCGCCCTGCAGGGTCCGGCCCTCGCCCGCTCGGGTGATCGGATCAGGGTGCAATGGCAGGTCCACAACCGCGGCGCCACCGCGTCCGGTGACTGGATCGACGCTGTCTACCTCGTCCAGGGAACGGCAAGACGGCCGCTCGGCGAACTGGTCCGGCAGGGCGGACTGGCGGCGGGCGCCGGCTACGACGCAGCGGCCGAGTTCGAGTTGCCGCTCGACTGTCGTGGCGACTATCGGCTTCTCGTGGTCACCGACGCCACCGGGCAGGTGGACGACCATGACCCGCAGGACAACCGGGACGAATTGCCGCTCAGCGTCGAGCAGTCACCCTGGGCTGATCTCGCGGTAACCGAAGTCAGTGCCCCGCAACGCGTGATCGGCGACCCGGCGCGCTTCTCCGTACGCTGGACGGTCAGCAATCAGGGCACCGGCGCCGGCCGGAGCACGGCCTGGAGCGAACACGTGATCCTCTCGACCGACGAGCTGCTCGGCAACGAAGACGACCGCGTCGTCGCCGAGTATCGCCAGCCGACGACACTTGCCCCCGGCGAAGCCGCCTCGCGCGAGGTGGAGGTGACCCTGCCGCCAGCAACCTCGGCACGCTACCGGCTGTTCGTCGTCGCCGATCCGTCGGGTGAAGTGTTCGAGAACTCTTCGCGCACCAACAACATTGACCACCTGCCACACGTACTCGACATCCTGCCCACCACCTATGCCGACCTGCAGGTGATTTCGCTCACCACCCAGGGAGCGCCGGCCAGCGGCCAGCCGCTGCGCGTCGAGTGGGAAGTCATCAATCGGGGCATCGACACCACCGACACCGGCGACTGGTGGGACGAAGTCTGGCTGAGCCGCAATCCGGATGGCAGCGACATCATTGCCAGCTTCGAGCCGGCCAGCCACATCGGCCAGTTGGCGCCGGGTGAGAGCTACCGTCGCAGCCTCGAGTTGAGGCTGCCCGACGGCGTCGCCGGCGACCACTACTTCAACGTGCGCACCGGCGGCCCCTTCGAATTCATCTTCGCCGACAACAACACCGCCAGCTCGCCAGTCGTCCCGATCACCCTGTCCAGTTCGCCCGATCTCATCGTCGCAAGCATCTCATTCCCCGCGGCCGCGCGGGAAGACGAGTTGATCGACGTTTCGTGGACCGTGCTCAACCAGGGACAGGCGGCGGCCAGCGGAATCTGGCAGGACGCGCTCTGGCTGGTACCAGCCAGCGGCGGCGAGGCGATCGAACTGGGTCGCTTCAGCTACGACCGCAATCTCGCCGCTGGCGTGAGCTATACGCGCAGCGAGCAGCTTCGCCTGCCAGTGCGGAGCGAAGGCCTCTACCGGCTGCAGGTGGTGAGCAATGCCGGGGCTGGCCCTGACGGTACGCAACCCTACGAACACGGCGTCGCGCGCGACAACAATGCGCGCCTCTCGGCCGACCTGATCGCCGTCGGCCTCAAGCAGCGCCCCGACCTGCGACTGACCGCCCTGAGCATCCCGCAACGGGCGAGCGCCGGTGGTACGCTAGCGGCTCGCTACTCGGTGAGCAACTTCGGAACGGCAGCGAGCAGCGGCCACTGGACCGACAAGGTCTATCTCTCGCCCGACGCCAGCCTGAGCGCCGACGACCAGCTGGTCGGCGACTTCGCCAGCCTCGGCGCGCTCGCACCCGGCGAAAGCTACGCCAACGAGTCGGCGCTGATCGACATTCCGCTGCGCCAGCGCGGCGATGCCTTCCTGATCGTCGTCGCAGACGGCAACAGCGAGGTCGACGAATTCCCGAACGAAACCAACAATGTGCATGTCGCACCGTTCCGCGTCGACCCGCTGCCCTTCGCCGACCTCGTGACCAGCGATGTCGTCGCCCCCGATCAGGGCGTGCACGGGGCCAGCATCGGGGTGCGCTACCGGGTAGCCAACCTGGGCAGCGCCCGCACGCGCGGCGAAACAGCTTCCGTTGATGGCTGGACCGACAGCCTCTGGCTGACACGCGACGCGCGCCGCCCGGGCGCCTGGAAAGGCGACATCCTCCTGGGTAGCTTCAACCATGCCGGAAAGCTCGAGGCCGGTGAAGACTATCGTGGCGACGTCCAGGTAGCCCTGCCCGACGACCTGGTTTCCGGCCAGTACTACCTCACGGTGTGGAGCGACACCTATGACCTCATCCTCGAAGACACGCTGGCCACCCAGATCAATCCCGACGATCCCCAACAGATCGACAACAACAACTATCGCGCGCGGCCGATCAGCATCCTGGGCAGTACGCCACCCGATCTGGTACTGGGCGAAATCATCGGCCCGACAAATGCCGATGCTGGCGGCAATTACAGCTACAGTTACAGCGTCTTCAACCGCGGCGATCGCTTCACCGGCGACTGGATCGACTCGGTCTACCTGAGCGACCATCCGGACCTCGCCGCCGCCCAAGAAGTCTGGCACCTGGCCGACCATGCCCACCGCCTCAGTCTCGGCGATGGCGAGCGCTACACCGTCAACCAGACGCTGGCGCTCGCGCCGTCGACAACGGGCCGCTTCCTCGTCGTACATACCGATGCGGACAATCAGGTGGACGAGTCCAACGAGCGCAACAACAGCCGCAGCACGACTTCCCTGCTCGGCGGCCAGGCGGCCGACCTGCGGGTCAGCGAACTGCGCAGCGAGACCGACCGCTTCTCGGGCGAGGAAACCAACGTCAACTGGACGGTGAGCAATTCCGGCGCCGCGGTCTGGTCGGGTACACGCTTCTGGGTCGACGCCGTCTACCTGAGCCGTGACTCGAACTTCATTCCTGACCGCGCGCAGCGCCTCGCCAGCGTGACTCACGCCAACGTAAGCGGACTCGCCAGCGGCGGCAGCTACACGGCTTCGGTACGGGTCCGACTGCCGGCTGGTGGCGACGGCCTGTACTACCTCCACGTGGTCACCGATGCCGACCCCGAGGGAAGCGGTCCGTCCCTCGGTCCGGCCAGGCAGGAACTGACCTCCGGCGGCGACAACAACATCGCGCGTGACCATCACTATGCCAGTTCGGTCTATGAAGCAGCCGGCAACGACAACAATCTGCGCAGCGTGGCACTGCCCGTGATCTACCGCGAAGCGGACCTGCAAATCGACGAAATTGCCCTCTCGACGAGCTCGGTCAACTCCGGCGACCCCCTGACCGCAAGCTGGAAAGTCAGCAACCACGGCAGCCGTGAAACACGCACCGACGCGTGGTTCGACGGGCTCTATCTGTCGCGTGACGCCTCTCTCGACGCAGGAGACTATCCACTGCTCGATGGTGGCTCCGGACTGGCTGCCAAGGGCATCAGCCTGAGCGACAACGGCCGGCCGAAATACCTGCAGCCGGGCGAATCCTATACCGCCTCGGCAAGTTTCAATCTGCCCGACTCGATCAGTGGCGACTTCCATCTCATCCTGCGCACCGACACCACGATCAGCAGCAACCCCTGGGAGAACAGCACGATCCGCGCAGGGCTGCCCGGCCTGGCGAGCTTCGGCAACGCCAGCGGAATGGTCGAGGAGTTCCGTGACGAAGGCAACAACGAAGCATCCACGCTTCTCTCGGTGACACCCAGAACGTCGCCGGATCTACAGGTCAGCGAAGTCGGCGCTCCCGCCAGCGCCATCGCCGGCCAGTCTCTGGCCGTGCACTGGCGAGTGGTCAATGCCGGTGGTGACACGCCCGCTGACCAGACGACCTGGAACGACCTGGTGTATCTCTCCAGGGACCGCTTCCTCGATCTCACTCAGGATCATTATCTCGGCTACGTCGAGCATTCCGGGGGACTGGCCAGCGGCGACAGCTATGAGTCCCGGCTGCAGATGGACACGCCGCCCGACCTCAGCGGTCCCTATTACGTCTTCGTGGTCAGCGACCCGGTGCGCGCCTGGGGAAGCGGCGAGAGCGGCAAGCTGCGCGAATTCGGCAACGAACAGAACAACGCCGGCGCGGCGCCACAACCGCTGCACATCGCTATGCCACCCGCCGCCGATCTCAAGCTGCTGCAGGCCACCGTCCCCGCCAGCGGCCGGGTGGGTGAGGAAATCCATATCGACTTCGCGGTAGTCAACGACTCGATCAACACCGCTCATGGCCACTGGACCGACGCCCTCTACCTGTCCGCCGACACCACCTGGGACCTCGGCGACCTGCTGATCGGCAAGGTCGGGCACAGCGGCGATCTGGCCGGCGGCAGCGCCTATCAGGCCACGCTGAGCACACACCTGCCGCCGGTCAAGGAGGGTCAGTGGCATGTCATCGTCCGGCCCGACCTCTACAACGACGTCTTCGAGGGCAGCATCGGCCTGCTGACGAGCGGGCTCGAGCTGCCATCGGGCGAAGCCAACAACCGCACTGCCGCAGGCGCCACGCTGCAGGTGCAAATACCCGAACTGCCGATCCGCAGTCCGCTCGCAACCACGCTGAGTCCCGGTGAGGAACGGGTATACCGGCTCAGCGTCGCGGCCGGCGAGACCCTGCGCGTCAGTCTCGACGCGCTGGTGGCCGAAGGCAGCAACGAACTTTACCTGCGCTACGGAGACATCCCGACCGGCTACAGCTTCGACGCCGCCTATGGCAACCCGGTCGCCGCCGACCAGCAGGCACTGGTCAGCGATACACGCGCCGGCAATTATTACCTGCTGCTGCGCGCGCGTCAGGGCGCAGCGCAGTCGCCAGTCAGCCTGCGTGCCGATCTGTTGCCGCTCTCGATCAGCCATATCAGCCCGGACCACGGCGGCACAGGCAACGACCGGCAGCCCTGGGTCACCGTAGACATCCATGGCGCCCACTTCCAGGCCGGCGCTCTCGTCAGGCTCTCGCGCCCTGGAGTGTTCGAGGCGGAACCCGAGCGCTGGCAGGTTCTCGACGCCACCCACATCCGCGCCGTGTTCGATACCCGACGTCTGCCGCTCGGACTTTACGATCTGACGATCACCAACCCCGACGGCCAACAAGTCACCGAAGCCCAACGATTTCTGGTCGAACGCGGCATCGAGAGCGAAGTGACGATCGGCATCGGCGGCCCGCGCAGACTCGACCCCGGAGACAGCGCCACCTACAGCGTCTCGCTGCAGAGCCTGGGCAATCTCGATACACCCTATGTACATTTCGTGGCCGGCGTACCCGAGATGGGTTATAGCGCCGACCTCCTCGCCGGCCTGCCGCTGCCCTATCTCGTCCTGGGCAGCGCGCCGGGCAGCCAGCCCGACGGCAGACTGCTCGACCCCGCGGGCAACACCCAGCGCTATGGTCCAACACCCAGCCAGGGCCTCAACCGCAGCGACATTCCCTGGGCACGACTCGACGCCTTGCACAACAGCAATGGCAGCAACCTGGCGCCGGCTTACGCCTGGGATGTTGCAGGCGGCGGCTTCGTCGGCTCGGCGTTCACCCTGCAGACCTATCCTGGACTGGCCGAATGGCTGAACTGGGACTTCGCAGGCCTGCGCGAAAAGCTCTACACGCTGCGACCGACCTGGCGGACACAAGGACTGCTCGATGGCGGGGTGGCGGATCTCGACCGGATCGCCGCCGGTCTGAGCAGAAAGTTCCTGTCCAGGGTCGCCAACGAGCACCTTGGCGGACTCGAAACGCTGGCGATGCCATTCCGCTTCGACGTGGTTGCTGCCGCCACCCCGTTGACCCGGGACGAATTCATTGCCGAGCAGAAGAGCTATGCGTCGAAGCTGCGTGCGGCCATCATCGGCGATCCCGCGGCGGCTCCCAGCCTGGCCGCACTGGCGGCCGATACCGGTCAGTGGCAGAGCGCCTGGCTGGCTGCCCTGGAAGCTGCGGGACTACTGCAACCGTCTGACGAAGCACCACCGATTCGCGAGCAGCCAAAGGTGCTGAGTCTCAATGCAACCCTGGCCAGCGGCATCGTGCTCGGCAAAGGTGGCGAGATCTACCGCACCCAGGCCGACCTCCTGGGTTTTTTCGCCAAGGTTCAGGAATGGTATGGCGATACTGCCCGTTACTCCGGTGATCCCGACGCGCGCCAGGCTCCGGTCGACTACGTGGAAGTACGCCAGAGCCTCGATGGCACGGTCGATGTTCCGGTTTCCCACAGTGCCGAGCGCGGGCAGTTCGAACTCGCCGCCAGTCACGAGACGCACTTCGTCGACTTCGACGTCTTCGTCGGCGGCCGATCCGAACTCGAGTACCTGCGCCACATCGGTGTCCTCGACGGAGAGTTCCGGCCAGTTACCGGTCAGTCGCTCAATCTGGCGCGCTACCTGCAAGCCGACGCCCGGCAGTCTGCCGGCAGCAGCGCGGCGTTGAGCGTCCGCCCCCCGCAAGCTCTGCGTGGCACCGATGGCCGGGCCTATGTTCCGCGCGGCACCGCCCTTCCCTACAGCCTCGTCTTCACCAATCCGGGCGAGAACCCGGCCGGCGAGTTGCGTATCGTCAGCCAGCTTGACCCAGTTCTCGATCCACGCTCGTTCCGCCTCGGCGACCTGCGCATCGGCAACATCGATGTCCACCTGCCTGGCGAGCGCGCCAGCTTCCAGGGCGATTTCGACTTTACTGCCAGCCAGGGCTTCATTCTGCGCGTCAGCGCCGGAGTTGATACAGCGAGCCGAATGGCCACCTGGCTGCTGCAGGCGATCGACCCGGACAGCGGCGAGGTACTGCGCGACCGCAGCCGCGGCCTGCTGGCAACGGCCGCTGACGCATCCCGCTCGGCTGCCGGTTCGGCACCACAGGGTTTCGTCAGCTACACCGTACGCGCCTCCGACGAGGCGCCTTCGGGAAGCGAGATCGGCGCTGCGTCGCGCCTGTTTATCGATGCGACGCCACCGATCGACGGCTCGGCGGCGAGCGTCAGGCTCGACGCCGGTGCACCGCAGACGACGCTCACGGTCAACACCCTCGGCCAGACAGGACCCGACCTCGCGCCGACCTTCGAGCTGCAATGGAGTGCACGCGACGATCTTGCGGGCATCGCCTCGGTCACCCTCCACGTCGCGGAGAACGGCGGCGATCTCCACATCTGGCAGCGTCGGCTCGGCCCGCAGACCACCCGGGCGCTATTCACTGGCGAGGCAGGCAAGCGCTACGAATTCCTTGCCGTCGCCACCGACCGGGCAGGCAACACCGAGGCCACGACACTGAGCAACGCGGCGCTGCCGGAGGATGGCGCTCGTCAGGAAGCGCTGGCTGGCCTGGGCATCAATGAAACGCTGTCGCAAACCACAGCCACACCGCTCGCCGCGCACGACCGCAGCTACCCGACCAATCCCCTGTTCGCCGAGGCCATCCGACAACTGCCGGGAACAGTCGCCAGCAGCTCGGGCAGCGACCTGCGCTCGGTGCTTGCACCTTTCGCCCTGCGCGGTTTTGCCCACGGCTATGCAGCCAGCGCCGCCGACATCGGTGCGCAGGCGCTGGTCGAGATGCCCGATCACCACATCCTGGCGAGTGCCGGGACGCTACGCAACCAAGTCTACAGTTACCACCCGGACGGCCTTCAGTCGACAGACGATCCGGGCATGCCGCTGTTTGCCCTCGATACGCCGGTGATCGATCTGGCCGTCGACGCGCTCGGACAGTTGTGGGTGATGACCGGCAACGAGCTGCTGCAGGTCGATCCGGCCAGTGGCGGCATTCTGCGGCGCCTGCAGCCGCCTGGAGGAGAACCTCTGACCCATGCCTTGGCGGTCGATCCGCGAAATGGTGAGATCTACGCTTCCACGCGCACCGGCATAGTGGTTTTTGACCCGGCTGCGACGGATACGGCAAGTGCCTGGCGTCGCTTCAGCAAGCAAGCGGTTGGCGACCTCGCTTTCGCACCCGATGGACGGCTGTGGGCAGTCAGATGGACCGGTGGTGCCATCCCGGGGGTGGCGGCCGATGCCAATACCGAGATCGTCAGCTTCCCGCTGAGCGGACCGGGGGTCGGCCGCGCCGAAATCGAGTACCGGGTTTCCGGTATCCTCGACAGCATCGCCTTCGGTGTGCCTGACACGCCGCTGGCCGGCTTGCTGCTGGCCAGCAGTCAGCCCGGCCAGCACCCCGTGCCGGGCACCGGGGCCGAAGCGGCAGACGAGGGCGGGGTCTGGATGATCGAGCTGGCCAGCCGGGAACGACTGCAACTCGCATCGGGTGGTACACGCGGTGAGGCAATCGTCGCCACCCACGATGGTCGCATTCTCGTCGCCGGGACCCGGCACATCGACGAGATCGCGCTGCGCCATGCGCCACTGGTCAAGGCTGTCACCGTACCCGATGGCGCACTCGTACCGTTGCCACTGCAGCAGATCGGTGTCGTCTTCGACCAGGAAATGTGGACCGGAGAGGGAGGCGACGACGGCAGCGTACTCAATCCGGCCAACTACACGCTGCACGTGCTGAACGCTGTCACCGAGAGCCAGGCTGCCCGCCACCCGGCCGCCATCCGCTGGGACGCCGCCAGCCACACCGCCTGGCTCGCCTGGGATGGACTGGTGGCGGACGACTACCGCCTGGAAATCGCCGGCTGCCTGCGAAGCGCTGCGGAAATCCCTGTCAAGAGCGGCTTCGAAACGCACTTCACCACGCTGAACGATCTGAGTCAGCACCTGCGTCTCGATTTCTCGCGCACCCGCGCCAACCGCGCAACCGGCACGATCAGTTACGATGTCAATCTGACCAACATCGGAAATGAGGAACTTTCTGGTCCGCTGGTGCTGCTGCTCGATCCGGGCCGTTACTTCGACCAGGCGATTGCCGGCGCCACCCCGGGCAGCGGCGACCAGTCCGATCTCTGGCTGCTCGATCTCGGCGAAGCACTGCAGAAGCTGGGCGGCAAGCTCGCGGTCGGCGCAACCATCGCCGAGCAGACGGTCAGCATCGTTCCGGCCAGCCGTTTCGCCGTCCGCGCCGGGATGGCTGACCTGCTCAAGGCCAATCTCGGACACGGGATCTACGCCGCACCCCAGACCAATCAAGCACCGTCGCTGAGCGTTGCCGGCGAAATCGACGCCGACCACCTGCCGACCGCGGTGGCCGGTGAAGCCTGGAGTGTACAGATCGAAGCTGTCGACCCCGACGGCAGTCGCATCTACTGGCAGTTGGTCGAGGCACCAGACGGCATCAGCCTGACCGCGCAGGAGGAGGTCCAGAGCAGGGACGATGGCTCGCATGCCCTGGCCATCCTCGCCTGGACGCCCGCCACGACAGCCGACGCCAGCAGTGAAATCGTCGTCCGCGTCGCAGACAGCCGTGGCGGTTTTGCCCTGCGCCGCTGGCCACTGGCCGTCGACGGTGGCAACCATGTTCCGGTCATCGCGACGGTGGGCAACCTCTCGCTGCGGGAAGGCGAAACACTGTCCTTGGCGCTGCGCGCCGCCGATGCCGACGGCGACCGGCTCACCCTGGCAGTGAGCGGGCTGCCGCCCGGCGCCACGTTCGACGCGGCCAGTGGCCGGCTGAGCTGGACGCCCGGCTACGACCAGGCGGGCAACTGGCCTGCGCTGACTGTCCACGCCAGCGACGGCAGGTCGATCGCCAGTCAGTCCTTTGCCATCACGGTGGAAGCAGCGCATGCCGACCCGCGACTCGCGGCGCTGCCCTTGCAGGCATTGCGCGAGGGCGAAGCCTGCACGCTGCAGCTCGACGGCCGGGTGCCTGGCGTGATGCCGGGCATCCGGCAGACGGACGGCAGCGTGCTG
>NZ_JAEUOL010000195.1 GCF_016789985.1 Accumulibacter sp. | reverse complement strand
CTCACCAATCTCACCGACGATTCCCGGACCATGCTCAGAGACGGGCTCGCACTACGGCGTCGGCTAACGCCGCGAACTCGCACCAATGACGTGTCGGTCATCTCGGCGTCGCCGTTCACCTTGTCGCGCATCGTCGTTTCTTCAGGAACACTTGGCCCGCGCGCGGGGTTGGGTTGCTCAGAACCCAACGGATCATCGCGGCAACTTCCGACACCTTCCGCACTGAACTGCTGCGTCTTGTATAGGAGTCATGCAATCGCCCTGCCCCTGAGCACCGGCACCGTTCGCGCTTGACGAGGAAGTGGTATGATACGGCGTCGTTTCGAGAGCAAAGAAGGGGGACTGAAAAGTGATGCGTTGGAGAAAACTCTTGGCGGTCCCTGCGGTCGCGATCTTGTTCGGGCTGCTTGCCTCGTGCGGCAAGCAGGAAGAAGCGAAGGTGGAGAAGGCGGCCGACAAGGCCACGACCGAGGCGAAGGCGGGCGCCGAAGCGGCCGCCAAGGCCGCAGAGGCTCTGGCCAAGGAGGCCGAAACGCGGGTAATCGCTACCGAGGCCTATGTTTACGCCTACCCGCTCGTCACGATGGAGATCACCCGGCGGGTTCTCACGAACATAGAAAAGCCAGAAGGGACGCGCGCCCCGATGGGTCAGTTCGCGAAGTTGCGCGAATACCCGAATGCCTCCTTCACGGCCGTCACCGCACCCAACGCGGATACTCTGTACACGATCACATGGCTCGATGTCTCGAAGGAGCCTTGGATCTTGAGTATTCCGGACATGAAGGGGCGCTTCTTCCTGTTCCCGATGCTCGACGGCTGGACCAACGTGTTCCAGGACCCGGGCAAGCGCACGACCGGGACCAAAGCGCAGAAGTACGCGATCACCGGTCCGGGCTGGTCGGGAACACTGCCGGCGGGCGTTACCGAGTACAAGTCTCCGACCGGCATGGTCTGGATCCTGGGGCGGATCTACTGCACCGGCACACCAGAGGACTATAAGGCCGTCCACGCCCTGCAGGACCAGGTGTCGGTCATCCCGCTATCGGCGTACGGCAAGCCCTACACGCCCGTGCCTGGGAAGTTCGATCCGGCGATCGACATGAAGACCAGCGTGCGCGATCAGGTCAACGCCATGGACGCCGCCGCGTACTTCAAGCTCTTCGCCCACCTTCTCAAGGATAATCCGCCGTCGGCGGAAGACGCGCCGATGGTGGCGAAGCTTGCCAAGATCGGTGTAGTGCCGGGGCAGGACTTCGAGTTGGCCAAACTGGAGCCCGCTGTCGCCAAGGGTATCGCCGGCGCGCCCAAGCCGGCGCAGGAACTGATCAACGGCTGGCTCAAGGCGGGCATCGCTGCGGGCGACATGAAGATCGAGAACGGCTGGGTGTTCACTACCAAGACAGGCCTCTACGGTACGAGCTATCTGCAGCGCGCGCTCATCACGGCGATCGGCCTCGGCGCCAACCGCCCACAGGATGCCGTCTACCCGACATCCGAGGGGCCGGACATCGTCAAGAAGTATAGCGGCACGAAGAAGTACGTCATGCGCTTCGAGAAGGGCCAGTTGCCGCCGGTCGACGGCTTCTGGTCGCTGACGATGTACAACGCGCAGTATTTCTTCGTCGACAACCCGCTCAACCGCTACACGCTGAGTCAGCGCAACAAGCTCAAGGCCAACGCCGACGGTTCAATCGATCTGTACATCCAGAATGAGTCCCCCGGCAAGGACAAGGAATCGAACTGGCTGCCGGCGCCGAAGGACGAGTTCGTCCTGATGCTGCGTCTTTACTGGCCGAAGGAGAAGTCGCCCTCGATCCTGGACGGCACCTGGAAGATCCCCGAGGTGAAGGAAGCGGGGTAAGCCTTGCGCAACCCTCGCGTCGCGCATGCCGCGCCCGTGGCCGCGTGTCAGTCGAGAGACGCCCAACTTCGGCATTGCATCTGACCGGCTACAGCGGGCGAAGCCCGCTGTAGCCGGTCAGGTGATGCGGGGCGTTAACAGGATGTTGAAATTTTCCCCGATGCCTGCGGCTACCGACCTCTGACGGCGCGAATTGGATTCGGCGAACCGCTTGCGGGACCTGCAAACCGGGTTTCAGCCGGTTTGCAGGTCCCTTTCCGGGGCTCTGGTCGCCTTTCGGCGACCATTTCGCCCTACACCGCGTTCAATCGCCAGCCAAAGATCGTCGCCATCCGCGTCAGGTTGTAAGCTGCCAAGGTAAAGACGGTCTGCGCCTTCACCTTGGCCAGTCCAATCAACTTGGCCTTGCGCAGAACGCCGACAGTCTTTGCCCAGCCAAAAGTTTCTTCGACGAGCTTGCGCTTCTTCAGGCTCGCCGCGTAACCGGCATGCCGAGTCGTCTGTCCATCAATGGCGCTACCCACCTTCCTCTGCACCGCATGCGGCGTGATGCCTTTCTCCCGCATGACTTGCACGAAGCCGGCGACGTCATAATTTTTGTCGGCACCCAGGGTCTAGCCCCGCTTGGCCGAGCGCTTCACCATGGCCTGGGCCGCTTCCCGCTCCGCCGTGCCGGTCGCCAGGGTGGTCTCCACGTCCACTGCCAGGCCATTGCGGTTCTCCATCAGGGCCTGCCCCAAGTAGCTCAACCGGGACTTCTCACCTTCGGCCTTCTTGTAAAGCCGCGCCTCCGGGTCGGTCGTCGAAGCGTGCGTCTCGTTGCTGCGCTTCTCGCCCTTGAAATCCACCGTCGGGTTGCGCCCGCCGTCTTCGGGCGGCTTGCTCGATCCGTCCTTGGCCTTGAAACTTTTGCTCCGCCCGCGACTGAGGTAGGTCGTCAACCGTAGAGTCCAACGGATTAAGCGGCCATCTGTTTTGCATAGTACTGCTGGTTGAATGCAGTAGGCGATAGATAGCCAAGTCGAGCCTGCTTGCGGATACGATTGTAGAAGGTCTCAATGTCTTCGGTGATGTCCTGCCGGGCTTGTTCGGGCGTGACAAAGCGCTGGTGATGCACCAGTTCATTTTTCAGTGACCCCGAGAAACGCTCCATCGGGGCATGGTCCCAGCCGTTCCCTTGACGGCTCATCGAGGCCATCATGCCGAATTGTTTC
>NZ_JAEUOL010000126.1 GCF_016789985.1 Accumulibacter sp. | reverse complement strand
GTCAATCTGGACGTGACGGTGATCAGCGACGGCTATCACGGCGACAGCAGCCGCATGTTCCTGGTTGGTGAAACCTCCCTCCAGGCGCGGCGCCTGTGCGAGGTGAGCTTCGAATGCCTGTGGCTCGGCATACGGCAGGTGCGGGCCGGCGGGTACCTCGGTGACATCGGCAATGCAATCCAGAGGCATGCCGAACAATCCGGCTACTCGGTGGTCCGCGAATTCTGCGGTCACGGCATCGGCACCAGATTCCACGAGGAACCCCAGGTGCTCCACTATGGCCGCCCACACACCGGAGCCCGGCTCGAGCCCGGCATGATCTTCACCATCGAGCCGATGATCAATGCCGGGCGGGCACCCGTCAGGACGATGGCCGATGGCTGGACGATCGTCACCAAGGACCACAGCCTGTCCGCTCAATGGGAGCACACGGTTCTGGTCACCGAAACCGGCTACGAGGTTCTCACCGTGTCGGCAGGCACCCCGCCACAGCCGGACTGGATCACCTGAACCCGATGCGCACCACCGCGGCACAACACCAGGCGCTGGTCGAGGGTTGCCGGTCGCGTTTGCGTTCAGGCCAGACGACATTGCGCGAGCGTTACCACGACGGTGGAGCAGCACGCCTGTTGCGGGAACGCTGCCAACTGGTAGACGATGTCCTGTGTGATCTGTGGCGGGAGCTGGGCTTGCCGGCAGCATTGTCGCTGGTCGCGGTCGGTGGCTACGGCCGCGGAGAGCTCTATCCGTATTCCGATGTTGACATCCTGCTCCTTCTGCCGGAACCGCCCGACGCCGAACTGACCTGCCAGCTGGAAGCGGCGATTGCCCTGTTCTATGATATTGGTCTGGAGATCGCCCCCAGTGTGCGGACGCCCGCCGAGTGCTCGCAGGCGGCGGCCGGCGACCTGACGGTCCAGACCGCCTTGCTCGAGGCGCGCCTGCTGACCGGCAATGGCGAGCTCTTCGTGCAGACCTGCCGGCAACTGCGCGACCGGCTGGATGCGCCGGCCTTTTTCGAGGCCAAGCGAATGGAGCAGGAAGAACGCCACCGGCGCTACCAGGACTCGCCCTACAGTCTCGAACCCAACTGCAAGGAAGCTCCGGGCGGCCTGCGCGACTTGCAGACCATTCTCTGGATCACACGCGCGGCAGGCTACGGGGACTCCTGGGAAGATCTGGCACGACACGGCTTCATCACGCAGGACGAGGAACAACAGTTGCAGCGCAGCGTCAGCTTCCTGCAACGCCTGCGCACACGCCTGCACCTGCATGTCGGTCGGCGTGAAGACCGTCTGCTCTTCGACTACCAGACGGCACTGGCGGAACAGATGAACATCGCTCCCACAGCTACCCGCCGGGCGAGCGAAAGGCTGATGCAGCAGTACTACCGAACCGCCAAGATGGTTACCCAGCTCAACACGATCCTGCTGCAGAACATCGGTGCCGCAATTTCGCCGCCACCCGATCAGGCGCCCCTGCCGATCAATGAGCGTTTCCAGAACACGCACGACCTGCTCGACGTGGTGGACGAAACCATTTTCGACAAATCGCCCGGCACCCTGCTCGAGGCCTTCCTGGTGATGCAGCAACACGCGGAACTGCAAGGAATGACGGCGCGCACGCTGCGTGCCTTGTGGCATGCACGCACCCTGATTGATGACGATTTCCGGCGCGATCCGGAGAATCGCCGGCGTTTCATCGAGATCCTGCAGCAGCCGCGGGGCGTCTTGCACGAGCTCCGACGAATGAACCAGTTCGGACTGCTGGGTCGTTATCTGCCCAATTTCGGCAAGATTGTCGGCCAGATGCAACATGACCTGTTCCACGTCTACACCGTCGACCAGCACTCCCTGCAGGTGCTGCGCAACTTGCGCCGTTTCCTCGCCGACGAATTCGCCCATGAGTACCCCCTGTGCAGCGAACTGATGGGCGATTTCACCCGCCCCTGGGTGCTCTACGCGGCTGCCCTGTTCCACGACATCGCCAAGGGGCGCGGCGGCGACCACTCGGAACTGGGAGCCGTCGATGCCGCCGAGTTCTGTACGCAGCACGGGGTCGATTCGGACGACGGCGCACTGATCGTCTGGCTGGTCCGCCACCATCTGCTGATGTCGTCCGTCGCGCAGAAGCAGGATTTCGCCGACCCGGAAGTCGTCGGGGCTTTTGCCGCAACGGTCGGAGACGAGAGAAGACTGGTTGCCCTCTACCTGTTCACCGTCGCCGACATTCGCGGCACCAGCCCGAAAGTCTGGAACACCTGGAAGGGGCAACTGCTCGAGCAGCTCTTCCGGAGCACCTGCCGCACCGTACTCGCCGGCGGCCAGGTTCCCAAGCAGGGAATGATCGAGGAACGGCAGCAGCAGGCGCTGCGCCTGCTGCGCTATTTCGCGCTGCCCGAAGCGGTGCACCAACGCTTGTGGAGACAGCTCGATACCGTCTATTTCCTGCGCCATTCCGCCGAGGAGATCGCCTGGCATACGCGCGCGCTGCACTATCGGACCGGCGTCGAAAAGCCGGTCGTCAAGGCACGCCTCAACCCGCAAGGCGAAGGGCTGGAAGTGATGATCTACACGCGCGACCAGCGCGATCTGTTCGCCCGCGTGGTCGGCTTCTTCGGGCGGGCCGGCTACACCATTGTCGATGCCAAGATCCATACCACCCGCCATGGTTACGCGCTCGACAGCTTCATGCTGCTCGATCTCAGCGACCGTGACAGCGACCGGGAGATGATCAGTTACATCGAGCACGAACTGGCCGAACGCCTCAGTCGTCAGAGTCCACCGGAAGCGCCGGGAAGCGGGCGACTTTCGCGCCAGGTCAGGCACTTCCCGGTGCAGCCGATGGTCACCATCGAGCCCGACGAGAAGGGCTCACACTATGTCCTGTCGGTCGGCGCCGCCGACCGACCGGGCTTGCTCTACACCATCGCCATGACCCTCGCCGCCCATCATGCCAACCTGCACACCGCAAAGATTTCGACGCTCGGCGAACGCGTTGAGGACACCTTCCTGATCAGCGGTGGCGACCTTGGCGATACGGCCAGCCGCATCAAGCTGGAAGGCGAGCTGCTGGAACGTCTCAAACTCTGACCAGCAGGCATTCCGGCCACCCGCTGCCAACTGTCGGTTTTTTTTACACTCACCCTTGAAGAGTGTCCGGGACGATCCGATGCCCGGCGATAGACCCCTGATTTACAGAGATTTCGTCTTCACCAAACTCTTGTGGCACACAACTTGCTAGCTTAGGGAAAGGCGTGATTCGGCAAGCGAGGCGACTGCGCCAACCTGGCTCTCGCCGTGCTCCTTTGGCAAAAGCGTGATGCAGTGCGCAAGCATTGAGGGGCCAGGCGGACTAGAATGGTTTGTGTCAAGCCGATATCGATATCAAGGAAAGCAAATGTCAGAGACCTCACAAGAACGGACCGAGCAGCGACGGAGGCTGCTCAAGAAGGCAGCGGTGGCGGCACCAGCCATCTTCGTTCTGCCAACCGGCAAGGCGCTCGCCAACACCAGCCTGCATGCGTGTGTGCACAAACATTTCGCCGGCGGCCAACTGCCGCCCGACCCGCTTCCTGCCGATCAAACCGACGAGTGGGTCCGTCGCTTCGACGCGGGACGGCCGAGCAGCCCGGTCGACCCCGGCAAGACAGCCGGCAACTACCTCGTGTTCGACGACGTCACCAACAAACCCGTTGCCTATGCCTCGTGCTGGAACTCCATCCATCCAACAGGTCCGATGGCCGACCCGACAACCAATCTCATCCCCTGATGATGTGTGGCTGACGCCGCCCTGACCGGAAATCAACTGCTTGGCGCACTTGTTGCATTACCGCCGACTGGGAGACGGCGGCGTCGTATTCGATCAGAGGGACTGGCAGACACACGTTCTTACGCCGCCAGCGGCGGTCATTTTCGAGGCATTGGGCGAGCTTCGCATCGACGAGACGCCTGTTCCCCGGAGCCGGGCACTCCACTTCTTGCGCAACGAGCTTGAGGTGGATCCCGACACGCCCGAGATGCAGCAGGTGTTGCGTTCTTTGCAGGAGATGGGCATGCTTGGCGGATGATCGCCGCTCCCCCCCGAATCCGGGACCTGCCCCCTGCCCTTTTGCTCCAGCGTTTTTCCACGGCATCTGTCGAACTTGACTACGGCGCGGCAGTCGTCCGTGTCGGCTCCGACCTCAAGACTTTTGTCGACCACCTGCAGCACGTCTATGGTGCCTTCAGTCTGGCTGAGGCACCGTTCGCTGATTTCCATACCGAAGTTCGCGGCGGCAAGGGCCTGCGCGCGTACCTGCGCCCCCAGTCCCGATTTCTGATCGACGGCATCCAGCCCTTCGACCCCTTCCCTGGAAACCAGGCACTGCCGCACTTCGAGTGGGGTGTCAACTGGTGCTTCGCGCAGCGCTTCAACCAGTATGTCCTGCTGCACGCCGGCAGCCTGGCGCTCGCCGACCGCGCGGTCATCCTCGCCGCGCCGCCGGGCGCTGGCAAGAGCACGCTCACCGCGGCCATGATGCTGCGCGGCTTTCGTCTGCTGTCCGACGAATTTGGCGTGTTGTGCCCACGCACCGGACAACTGTGGCCGATGCTCAAGCCGCTCGCCCTGAAGAATCGCTCGATCGATGTCATCCGCGATTATGCCGACCAGGCGGTGCTTGGTCCCGTTTACAAGGGCACGCGCAAGGGCGACGTGGCGCACCTTGCCCCCGGCGAGGAGAGTTTCGATTGCCGACATCGCCCGGCCCGCCCCCGGCTGGTGATCTTCCCGGGCTTTCGCACGGGTGCAATGCTGAGCACGCGCCGCCTGCCGGGCGAAGAGGCTTTCGCCCGGCTCGCCTTCAACAGCTTCAACTACGGCCTGCTCGGCCAGGTCTCGTTCGATGCCGTGGCTGACGTCATCGAGTCGTGCCCGGCTTTCGCACTGGAATACAGTAAGCTGGACGAGGCAATCGACGCGATACGCGAACTGCTTGCCGAGTCGGCAGACAACGCAAGCGAAACATGAGCAGCCGCGCAACCGCCGATCCCGCTCTGCGCTGCCTGCTGCAACTGCTGGGCGACGTGCGGCCGGTGAGCAGCCTGACGCTGTCCGACTGGGACAAAACGATACGCCTTGCCCGGCAGGCGAGGTTGTTGGGAGTGCTGGCCAGCCGCCTGCGCGCGCGACCCGATTCTCTCGCCAACGTGCCGGCACCCGTCTGCGGCCACCTGCTTTCGGCGACGGCCTACTCCGGGCACCGCGTCCAGATGCTGCGCATGGAACTGGCCGCCCTGGACGCCGCACTACCGGCCGAAATCCCGGTCGTGGTACTCAAGGGCGCCGCCTACGTCGTGCAGAATCTGGAGATGGCGCGCGGGCGCCTGCCGAACGACGTCGACCTGATGGTCGGACGCGACCAGCTGCAGTCGGCCGAGAGCGCGCTGCTCGCCGCCGGCTGGGCCGCCGAATTGGTCGACGATTATGCCGACCGCTACTACCGCGAGTGGAGCCACGAGCTGCCACCGATGCGCTTTCCCGGGCATCCGATGGAAGTCGACCTGCACCATACGATCACCCCGGTCACCGGCCGTCTGCGGCCGGATACGGTCCTGCTCTTCGCCGACCTGCAGCCGGTGACCGCACAGCGTTTCCTGGTGCTGCATCCACTGGACCAGATCCTGCACGCCGCGGTCCACCTTTTCCAGGATTCGGAACTGCTCGACAATCTGCGCGATCTGGTCGACATCGATGGCCTGATCCGCACCCATCTGCACACGGCGGGCGACTGGCAGGCGCTGCTCGAACGTGCCGCACGGCATGGTCTCGAGCGGCCGCTGTGGTACGCCTTGCACTACTGCAGGGAATGGCTGGCCACCGCTGTGCCCGCTGCTCTGCCGCTGGCCGCCCCACCGGCGGTGGCCCGGCGACTGATGGACTGGCTGTTTCCGCGCAGCAGCTTGCCGCGCATCCCCGATCGGCGGCCAGGAGTGTCGCGACGGATTGCGGCGCAGCTTGGCGTCGCCCGCTATCAGTGGCTGCGCATGCCGCCCGGCCTGTTGCTGCGCCATTTCGCCCACAAGGGCCGGCAAGCCCTGCGCTGGCGTCCGGCGGGACGACACCAGCCCGAATAAGCCGGGGGGCAGCGGCAGCGCTCGACAGCCGACAGCCAGTCGGAATCTTCGCGAAGCGAGAGATGCCAGACGATCTGCCCCTCAGGCGGCGCTGCCGGCAATCTCGGCGTAGAGATCATGCTCGTCCGCATCGACCACACGAACGCGCAGAAAGTCACCCGGTTCGGCTGCGAAATGACCATTGACGAAGACCAGCCCATCGATCTCCGGTGCATCGGCCGCCGAACGGGCGATCGTTCCCTCGTCATCGACCTCGTCGACCAGCACCTCGATTTCACGCCCGATCTTCGCCGCCAGCAGCTCGGCGGAAATGTCCTCCTGCAGTTCCATCAAGCGCTGTCGGCGTTCCTCGCGCACCTCCTCGGGCAGCGCACCCGGCAAGGCATTGGCGGCCGCGCCATCGACCGCGGAGTAGGCAAAACAGCCGACACGATCGAGGCGTGCCTCGGCGATGAAGGCCAGCAATTCCGCGAACTCGCCCTCGCTCTCGCCGGGAAAACCGGTGATGAAGGTGCTGCGCACCGTGATCTCCGGGCAGACGGCCCGCCAGGCGCGCAGGCGTTCGAGGTTGTTCTCGGCGCTCGCCGGACGCTTCATCGCTCCCAGGATGCGCGCGCTGGCGTGCTGAAAAGGCACGTCGAGGTAGGGCAGGATGCGGCCCTCGGCCATCAGCGGCAGCAGAGCGTCCACGCTCGGATAAGGATAAACGTAATGCAGACGCACCCAGATCCCCAGTTCCCCCAGCGCCTCGCAGAGTTCACGCAGCCGGGTTCGCAGCGGACGGCCGCCGACGAAACCGGTGCGATACTTCAGATCCACCCCGTAGGCACTGGTGTCCTGGGAAATCACCAGCAGCTCGCGCACACCCGAATCGGCAAGCGTTTTCGCTTCCTGCAGCACGTCACCGATCGGCCGGCTGAGCAGCGGGCCACGCAGCGACGGGATGATGCAGAAGGTGCAGTTGTGATTGCAGCCCTCGGAAATCTTGAGGTAGGCAAAATGCTGGGGCGTCAGCTTGATTCCCTGCGCCGGTACCAGACTGGTAAACGGGTCGTGCGGCTGCGGCAGGTGCGCGTGCACATGCCGCAGCACCTCATCCGCCGCGTGCGGACCGGTCACCGCCAGTACCTGCGGATGCGCCTGGCGGATGACCTCCTCGCGAGCCCCCAGGCAGCCGGTGACGATCACCTTGCCGTTCTCGGTCAAGGCCTCGCCAATCGCCTCGAGCGACTCCTCGACTGCCGCATCGATGAAACCACAGGTATTGACCACCACCAGGTCGGCACCTTCGTAGGATGGCGAGATCAGATAGCCCTCAGCGCGCAGCTTGGTGAGAATCTGTTCCGAGTCGACCAGTGCCTTGGGGCAACCCAGCGAAACGAAACCGATGTTTTTCGGCTTGGACATGGAGTAGCGCTCGAGTGAAAAGGCGTCGAGTATACAGCCAGCTTCGCTTCCCCGACCCTGGGCGCGCCAGGGATCAGGACAATTCGAATGCGGTCAGGCAGAGCGCGCGCCGCGACCACCGTTCAACCGCTCGGCACCCCCAACCAGACCGCCGCGAAGTCCTCGGGTGGCAACGGCGGGCCAAACAGGTAGCCCTGCGCCAGATCGCAGCCCTGCTCGAGCAGGATGCTCCGCTGTTCTGCGGTTTCCACCCCCTCCGCGACCACCTTCAATCCCAGGCCGTGGCCGAGGGCAACGATGGTGGCGGCGATCGTCCGATCATCCGGATCGCTGACCAGATCGCGCACGAAGCTCCGGTCGATCTTGAGGGCGGTTAGCGGCAGGCGTTTGAGATAGCTCAGGCTGGAATAGCCGGTACCAAAGTCGTCGATGGCCAGTCCGGTGCCCAACTGCTCCAGGGCGAGCAAGGTTTCGGCCGTTTGCGGCCCGGCCTCGAGCAGACTGGATTCGGTCAGTTCCAGTTCCAGTGCCTCCGGCCGCAGCCTGTTCGCCTCGAGTTGTTCGCCAATCCAGTCGGCCAGGCCCGGCTGGCGAAAGTGCCGGGCGGAGAGGTTGACCGCGATCGACAAGGGGGGCAGACGGGCAGCGCGCCAGGCAGCCAGTTGCCGACAAACCTCGGTCAGCATCCAGGCACCGAGCTCGACGATCAGGTCGCTGCCTTCCGCCACCGGTATGAATCGTCCCGGCGGAATCAGCCCATGCTCGGGATGCTGCCAACGGACCAGCGCCTCGGCACCGACCGTTTCTCCATCGCACAACCGCAGTTTCGGCTGGTAATAGGCGCGCAATTGCCCGCTCGCCAGAGCCTGGCGCAACTCGCTCTCGAGCACCAGTCGGTCGAGCGTCGCGGCGTTCATCTTGCGGTCGTAGAAAACACGCGTGTTGCGACCGTCCTGCTTGGCCCGGTACAGGGCAGTGTCGGCATTCTTCTGCAACTCGGCAAAATTCGTCCCATCATGCGGATAGAGTGCGATGCCGATCGAAACCGTGGCTCGCAGGGGATGACCACCAACCGCGAACGGCTGGCGAAACGCCACCAACAGCTTGTCCGTCACCCGCAACGCACCTTCCTGCCCGGTATCCGGCAACAGGAGAACGAACTCGTCGCCGCCCAATCGACAGACCGTGTCCTCGCCCCGGGTAAGCTTCTGCAGACGGGTCGCTGCCTGCACCAGCAGGGCATCGCCTTCGGCATGGCCGAGCGAGTCGTTGACCTGCTTGAACTGGTCGAGGTCGAGAAACAGCAGCGTCAGCTCGCCATGATGGCGCGCTGCCAGGGCGAGCGCGAATTCCGCCCGCTGCGCCAGCAGCGCCCGGTTCGGCAGATCGGTCAGGGCATCGTAGTAGGCCAAGTGCTCGATGCGTTGCTCGGCGGCCTTGAGGGCAGTGATGTCGGTCGCCACACCGACGTAATGAGTGACGCAACCGTTCGCATCGCGCACCGCACCGAGGCTGGCGAGAGCGGCACGGCGCTCTCCATCCTTGCACCGCACCCAGAATTCGCCATGCCAGCGGTCTTCCTGTCGCAGCGCCCGCAGTACGGCCGCGAAGTACTCCTCCGGCTGCCGGTCGGCCCAAAGCAGGCGCGGACTGCGTCCACGCACTTCGGCCTCGGTATAGCCGGCGTGGACGGTGAAGGCCGGGTTGATGGCGACAATCTTCCACTCGGCGTCGGTCACCACGATGGCATCACGTGCCGCTTGAAAGACGGCCGCCGCCAGACGCAGGTGCGCCTCGGCTTCCTGGCGCTCGGTGATGTCGCGAAAATTGCAGACCAGTGCACCGACGCTCGCCTCGTCGGAGAGATTGCTCAGCGTGCTTTCCAGCCAGCGCCAGGAGCCCTCCTTGTGGCGCACACGATAGCGGGTCGACATGGTCTGTCCCGGTTTGCGCCGCAGATCGTCAAGCAGCGACGATAGTGCTGGCCGGTCGTCGGGATGAGTCAGCTCCTCCGGCACCAGGCCCAGGGCTTCCTCCGGGGTATAGCCGAGCAGGGCATGGATGGCCGGGCTGGCATAAATGATGGTCTCGTTGAACAGGACGATGCCATCCGGCGCATGCTCGATCATCGAGCGGAAGCGTTGCTCGCTGGCGCTCAGGGCCGCCTCTGTTTCCTGGCGGGCGGTGATGTCCTGCAGCGTGCCGACCATGCGATAGGCACGCCCCTCCGGATCACGCAGAAAAGCGCCGCGGTGCTCTATCCAGCGATAGGGTCCATCCTTCGAACGCAAGCGGTATTCGACTGTGTAGGCCGTGCCACTGGCCATCGCTTGGTCGAGCAGAGCACGCGCATGCGGTCGGTCGTCGGGGTGAATCAGCGTCACCCAGGCCGCCAGGTCGACGACGGCGAACTCGTCGGCCCGGTAGCCGGTGATTCCGCTGATCGCACCGGCCCACTGAATGGCGCCGCTCCGACAGTCGTAGTCGTAGATGATCTGGCCGGTCAACAGGGAAACGATGCGGTAACGCGCTTCGCTGTCCTGCAAGGCCGCTTCCGCCTGCCAGCGCTCGGTGATGTCGGAAAAGGCCGCGGCAATCAGGCCGGGAACGATCTGAAAAGCCACCACCTCGAAGGCACCGTCGATCCTCTGATCACGGTAGCGCACCACTGGCCAGCGTTGCGCCCCACCCGACTGCGCCAGGTGACGGTAGGCGACCGGAACCTCGGTCGTCGCCAGCGCGGGAAAGACCACCTCAAGAGACTGGCCGACGAAAGCGGCATGCTCCATCCCGAGAATTGCATCCGCCGCCGGGTTCGCACCGACCAGCATCAGGTGGCCATCGTCGGTCAATCGGTAGAAATGAAAGCCGAATGGCGCGTGCTCGACGATATGGCGTGACTGCGCTTCGCTCGCCTGCAGCTCCAGCGTGCGCTCGGCAACCAGCGCTTCCGCCCGTTGCCGCTGCGAGATCAGGGCAAACAGATAGAGCGCCGCGAACAGGGTCAGCAAACCGCCGGTGACCGGAATCCAGCGATGAATCGAGTCGAGGTGGCGATCGACAAATGCATTGCTCGCGGCCACCTCGATGCGCCAGACGCGATCGGCCAGCGCGAAGTCCCGCTGGAAATGCAGACCCGCGGCAACGGCGGCCGTGAAATCAGCCGTCGAGGGATGATCGTAAAGCCATTGCTGTTCGCCGTCGGCGCTCAGATCCGTCAGACGGTAACTCAACTGCCCCGCTTCACTCACCCGCAGGGCGTCGGAAACCATTTCGCCGATGCGCATCACCCCGAGCACCAGACCACGCAGCGGCCGGCCAACGTGCTCATCGACGGGGGTCGCCACGGAACCTTCGTGGACCGGCGCGAAAACGAGGACCGAGAAGCGCTGTTCGGATGCTGGCTCCTGCACCAGAACATAGCGACCACTGGCGGCCAGTTGGCCGACGTCGCGCGCTCTGGCCAGTGCGGCACCACGCGCCGGATGCGCCGCATCGGGCGCGAAACCCAATGCCGCGGCGTTGCCGACATAGGGTTCGAGAAAGTAAACCGGATAATACTCGTCGCGCTCGGCCGCCGGCACGAGCCGCCCCTCCGCATCGCGCTCGGTAAACTGGAAGCCCTCGAGCCCATCGCGGCGTGCCGCCGCTTCATGGGCTGCTCGCTGCTGGCGGGTGACGCGCGGCAGCCACTCCAGCGCACGGAAGGAGTGTTGCTCCAGGATGGGGGTCACGAAGGCACTGAACTGCTGGCGACTGACGCTCTCCACCCCGGCGAAGAAACGCCGCACGGTGTCGAGATCCTCCAGGTTTTCCTGGATCGTCGAAATGATGCGCTCGGCCCGTTCGGAGGCTGCGCTCCGGAAATCGCGGGCCAGCCCATCCTCGGCGCGCTGTCGCCACTCCGCGAACACCCCGAAGGTCAGGACCAGACCAGCCAGCATGACCAGCGCGGCAGTGCTCCAGGCAGCGCTGTTCCCCGCCACCTGGACGGTGCGGCCTGCAGCGACCCGTTCCCGCCACCACGCTCCGCCGAGCAGCAGCGCCAGGGCCAGCAGTCCCAGCGTACCCATCAATGCCTGACCGGTGCGCCGCGCGGTGGTCGAGATCTCCTGGCGAATCGGCGTTCGCAGCAGGGCCGTCGGCTGACCGGCCAGATCGGACAGCAACTCGTAGACCATGAGAGACCCGGCGGGTCCCGGTCGCAAGGCTGCCTCGCCGGCGGGCAGGCTTGCCAGGTAACCACGTTCGTCCGCGGACAGGCGTGGATCGCTCGCCGGCAACAGGTCGAAAGCCACCTGGGTCTGCGCCACCAGCGTGCGCAGCAGCTTTTCGTCGAGAAAGCGGCCAAAGACCAGCAGGCCGCGCGCCGGCCCCCTCCCCTGCGTGGTCAGGATTGGTCGCGCGGCGAGCAGCAGCAGACCGCGCTCGCTGAGCAGCAGGCCACTTTTTGCCTGCCCCTGGGCCGCGCTCGGCTGCAGCAGCGACCAGACGGCCGGGGCTTCGCCGGCGAAGGCCGCCAGGCTGACTGTCCCGCCCCGCCTGGCGTCGTAGGCGCCACCGTAGAGCACCTGCCCGTCGCGGGCAAAGATGAAACACAGATTCAGGCGCGCGCTTTTCTCCAGCGTCCGCCAGTCGCCCAGATTCGAGCTGATGAAGGCTGGATTGCGGTTTGCTGCGAAGGCGTAGGCATCGTCCCACTCCGCCCAGTCGCCCAGTTCATTGCCCAGTTGCCGCAGTTCGCTGTCCACTGCCGCGCGCGCCCGTCGACCATCCTCCAGGGCCTGAGCCTGCTCCAGTTCGACGAACGCCGGCCGAACGATCGAGTGGTCGAGCGCCCAGATCGCGAACAAGACCGCCAGAAAACCAAGCACGGCGGCCGAGGCGGGACGCAGCCAGGCGTTCACCCTGGAACTCTCGCCAACTGCGCCATCACTGCCATCATCGGCCAGGCACCGGCATGTGCACAAACCTCCTTTGGAGAAAAGCTGTCGAGTATAGGTGGCGCGGTCAACCCGGGTCAATCGGGCATTTCGCTTCGCCCTTCCGCGCGGCGAGTGAGGAAGCGCGCCATGCCGCCGCCGAGGAGTGCCGCAGAGGGTTGCAACGGGCGGGAGCCCGGCCGCTCGGACTGAGCCCGCGCCGGAGCGGTTGCGACAGAGTAGAATCCGGCTTCCGATCGCCCTCCGAGAATTCGATGCCGCGCATACTGATTGAACGCTTCACCGTCACTGCCGACGCCATCGACATGAACGGCCATGTCAATAATCAGGAATACGTGCGCTGGATGCAGGATATCGCCACGGCGCATTCGCACGAGCAGGGCTGGCCGATAGCCCGCTACCTCGAGGAGAAGACCACCTGGGTCATCCGCTCGCATTACATCGAATACATCCGGCCAGCTTTCAGGGGCGACGAACTCCTGGTCGCCACCTGGGTCGCCGGCATGCAGGCACAGACCTCGCCCCGCAGGTATCGCTTCCTGCGCGCCCGTGACCGGAAGACGGTCGTCGAAGCGGAAACCTTGTGGGTGTACTGCGATGCGACCAACGGCCGGCCCCTCGACATCACGGCGGAGGTGCGCGCGGCCTTCCCGGTAGTGGCGGACAGCGAAGAGATCAGGGCGGCGATCGGCGCTGCCTGAGCTGAACCGGAACGGCACGACCGCCCCCCGGAGAGGAGCAGACGATGAGCGAGAGAATCTGGCTGGCAAGCCACCCGCCCGGCCGCCCGGACGACATCGACCCCGACCAGTACCGATCGCTGGCGGACCTCTTCGATCAGGTCGTCGACAAGCATGCCGAGCGCCCGGCTTTCCACAACCCGGGGCGCACGCTCAGCCACTCCGGGGTGGACAAACTGGCGCGCGATTTGGCCGCCTTCCTGCCAGGACTGCCGGGCATGGACAGAGGCGAACGGGTCGCCAACATGTTGCCCAGCCCGCTGCACACCGCACCGGAGCTCGAGCACCCGTTGCGCGACTCCGGGGCACGCACCATCGTGGTTGCCGAGAACTTCGCCACGCGCTGCGCCACCCGCCGCCGGGCCAAGCGGCGGTGAGATCGACATCGAACGTGAGGGAGCACTGGGCGCGGCTGGTCGATTGCCGTCCGGGCGAGGGACGCCTCCTGGCCTGGTCTTTCGCCGCTTTCTTCCTGCTCCTCGCCGGCTATTACGTGCTGCGTCCGCTGCGCGAGGAGATGGGCGTCCAGATCGGGCCGGAGAAGCTGCAATGGGCGTTCACCCTGACGCTGGCCGGCATGTTCGCCATCGTCCCGCTCTATGGCTGGGCGGCGGCCCGGCTGCCACGCCGGCAATTGCTGGCGACGGTTTTCGGCCTGACGGCACTGGTCCTCGCAGGTTTTCAGGTCTGGATCGCCGGCGGCGCCTCGCCGGTCGCCGCCCTCGCCCTCTTCGTCTGGGTCAGCGTTTTCAATCTGATCGTCGTCTCGCTGTTCTGGACGGCAATGGCCGACAGCTTCGCACACGCCCAGGCCCGGCGCCTGTTCGGCATGATCGCCGCCGGCGGCAGCAGCGGCGCGTTGCTCGGCCCGGCGCTCACCGCCGTCTCGGTGCACGCCGTCGGGGTGCATGGCCTGCTCCTGGTTTCGGCGGCCCTGATGCTGCTCTCGCTGCTCTGCATCCTGCGCGTCGCGGACGGCCGGGCGCCGGCCGCGGCGGGCCGGCCAGTCGGCGGCAAGGTGCTCGCCGGGCTGCGGGAAGTCGCCACCTCACCTTACCTGGCAATGATTGCGCTGCTCATCGTGCTGCAGAGTGTGGTCGGCACCTTCGTCTATTTCGAGCAGGCGCGCCTGGTCAAGGCGGCGGCCCTGAGCGCCGAAGCGCGTACCCAGCTCTTCGCGCTGATCGATCTGGCGGTGAACCTGCTCGCCCTCGGGCTGCAGGCGCTGGTCGCCGGCCGCCTGATGCAGCGTCTGGGTATCGGCCTCACGCTGGCGGCGGTGCCGCTGCTGCTGACCATACCGCTGGCGGTGCTGGCGGCCATCCCGGTACTCGCCGCAGTGCTGGTGGTCCAGGTCATTTCGCGAGCGGGTGGTCATGGCCTGCTGCGCCCGGCGCGCGAGGCCCTGTTTACGGCGGTCGAACGGGAGGCGCGCTACAAGGCCAAGAACGTCATCGACACCGTGCTGTCGCGCGCCGGTGATGCCCTCGGTGGCTGGCTGCACGCCGCCGCCGGGCTGGGCACCGCGGGCGTTGCCCTGGCGGCCATTCCTGGCGCCCTGGCACTCGCCTGGCTGGGCCGGCAACTGGGCCAGCGCTACCGGCGGCAGGTCGCCGCAGTCTCGACCGCAACCACGGCGGTCAACCCGCCCGAAGAGACGCCGGCAAGCGGATGAAAGGGAAGCCGATACGGGCAGACGACCAGAGGCCCGCCGGCAATGGCCGGCGCGCCATGCTCGGGACGATTGCCGCGACGGACTGGCGCCTGCCGGCAGGGCGCTGCCTGCCTGGGCGGCCGACTTCGCCTGCACGAGCCGGGCGCAGTTCTTCCTCGGTTGATCCTCGCCCGGCCGACGGTGACCTGTGTCATCCCGGCGACCAGCCAGCCGGATCATCGGCAAGATCTGCCGTGACCGTTAGCCCCGCTCGGCCGGCAGAGCAACACCATGCCGCAGGTAGTGATTGATCTTCGCCTCCCACTCCTGCATGAAGCCCTGGTAGTACGCCTCGGTGAAGGACGCGACGAAGGCATCGCCGCGCGGCCCGAGGCTGGTGTGCGTGTAGGTGATGTCCGCCGTGCAGCCGCCAGCGGCCGGCCGCAACCGGATGGTCAGCCGGCAGGCGGTCACCCCGGGCGTGATCCGGATCATTTCGACAAAGCCTGCCTGCGACTCGTGGCGCGTGATGTACCACACCGCGTCATCCGCTCCGGCGGCGGTGACGAAGACAGCATCGGCCTCGGCAACACCGGACCCGGAGACTACCAACAGCGGATCCCAGCCCTCGATCCAGTCTGCTTCGCGGACCGGGCAGAGCAGCGCGAACACGACGTCCGGAGAGGCGAGCAGACTCTGCGTATACGAGCGCGTCGCGCGACATGGTTTGACGATCTTCATTGGGCGGGAAAGACTTGACGCAAGTTCAGGCTCCGGACTCGTCGGCCGCCGGAGCGCGCCGCGTGAAGGGAAGCAGCAGGCAGGCAATCCGCTTGGCCATGGGGCTGGACGTCGCTGCGCTCACTCGCCTTCCCAGTAGTCGAGCGACTGACTCTCCCGGCCGACAAACAGCCAGCGCCGAGGTTTGCCATCGGCACCTGCGGCAAGCTCGGCGAGCACAGCGAACTTTCCGGAGTCCGGATACTCGGCGAGCTCGGGCGACAGCCTGGTGCTGACCGCCAGATAACGCAACTCGTCCGTACCGGAGTTGATGATCTGGTGCGCCGCTTCTCTTCCCCCGGGGGGCAAGGCAACGACATCGCCGACGCGAAGGGGATAGGTGCCGTCACCGATGCGAATTTCTCCGGAGCCTTGCAACACGAAGACCATCTCTTCGTTCACGTGATGGTTGTGGAACGGAAAGGCGCTCTTGCCGGGCGGTACGGCGGTAATGTTGTAGCCGAGTTTCCGGGCTCCGATACGCGGGCCGATCAACCCCATCCGCGCAGCAAAGCGCCCAGCGGCTGCCCCCGTGGGCGCGAAGGCGGCGGGCCGTGGCTCGAGAGCGACCTCTTCAATGTTGATGATCGGCCTGAACATGGCTGTCTCCGTGTGATTCGGTTGACAAGGGGCGGCGTCCGGATTCACAAATGGGAAAAGTGTTCGGGGGGCGCAAACTTGTCGCTGCGACCATCGACATACGTGATGGGAACGCGCGCCAGTTCTTCTTCCGAGACGTTCTCGAGGCAGCCGAGATTGACCCCATACATCGTTCCGACGGGTGTCTCGGTGCCCACACCAAACGCACGGACACCGCAGTGCCTGCAGAAATAGTGTCGGTTCTTGCGGGTGTTGAACAAGTACTGCGTCAGGTCAGCCTCACCCGACAGGAGGCGAAAGCCTTCAGGTCGTGCGACGGCCGGCCAGAAGCGGGTTCTGCGGCAGATCGAGCAGTTGCAGCGGTAGGAGCCTTGCGTGAGATCGAGTTCGGCCTCGAACTTGACTGCGCCACAATGACAACTGCCTCGATAGGTCTTCAGCATCGATTACCTCGCGCGCCCGATAGGGTCTGTGTGCGGTCTGACGAAGTCGGCACCCGACGAGATGCCCGACGATCCGCTGGCCGCCGTCCATTTCTGTGCCTGCTGCGCAAGCTCCCTGTTCCCGGAAACGTGCCGGCGCCAGACACCCCTGGCGGGACGGGGAATCACGGCGGCGCCGATCAAGCCAAGCGACCAGCCTGGCGCCCCTGTCCGCTTCAGGGACGACACCATACGCACCGGGCTGCGGCCTGTCCAGTAGACCCGAAGTGGGCGGGTGATTGGCCTGGCCGCCAGGCGAACAAGCTTGTCGATGCCCTCGACCGCTGCCGTCCAGCGACCCCGTGGATACCCGCTGCAGGCGACCGCAGGCGTCGTGCAGGTATCCCGATCGGTCCGGCAAGCATCGTGACGATCCCGGTAAGCATCGCGACGGGTCCGGTAGGCATCACGACCCTCCAGGTAAGTATCACGACCAGTCCGGCAAGCCTCATGACGTGTCGTGGAAGCCTCCTGACTCTTCAGGCAAGGATCCGGATGCCGGTGATACGCGCATCGACTCCTGCCACGAGCCGGCTCGGGCTGCCGTGCCGACGCCGCCACGCCAGGTGCGGCCTGGCCCCGGCCCCGGAACCTGCCGCTGCGTGCCGGGCACTGCGCTCAGGCGGTGTGCTTCTTCACCCAGTCGACATAACGCTCCATCCAGCTTTGCAGGAACTTGCGGCTGCCCTCGCCGATGTTGCCCGCCTCGTCGAACAGGCCCTCCCTGGCATGGATGAAGGCTTCGGGCTGACCAAGGGTGGGGACGTCGAGGTAGGCCAGAACGTTGCGCAGATGCTGTTGCGCGAGCGCCGTGCCGATGGCGCCGACCGAGGCACCCAACACCCCGGCCGGCTTGCCCGCCCAGACGCTCTGGCCGTAGGGCCGCGAGGCGTGATCGATGGCGTTCTTGAGCACCCCGGGCAGCGAACGGTTGTATTCGGCGGTGACGAAGAGCAGACCGTGGGCCGCGGCGATTTCGCCCTTCAGGCGCTGCACCGAAGCGGCCGGGTGGGTGTCGTCGTCCTGGTTGTAGAGCGGCAGGTCGCCGATCTCCACCTGACTGAAGGAAAAGTCCGCCGGCGCCAGCCGCACCATGGCGCTGGCCAGCTTGCGGTTGAACGACTCGCGACGCAGGCTGCCGACGAGGACTGCAATGTGATATTCGGTCATGACGATCTCCGGTAGGGATGAAGAAAGCGGCGGCCGGGGAGCCCGTCCGCCCGGCGCACAGCGCGCGATGGCCTGCCGGGCTGCTGCGACAGCACGCCGCCGCCCGGCAGGCACGCCGCTTTCGACCCGCCGCAGTGCAGCTCGTTCCCGCCACCCGCCGCGCAGCAACCGGGCGGCCTGCGCGATGGAGCACACCGGCCAGCCAGCCGGCAGGATCAATTGCCGCCGCAACGGTCAAACAGACAGGTCGAGTTGGCGCCCGAACGCCGGCAGGGCGGGAGGCGTCAGGACAGACGACCGGCACCACAGGGGTGAGAACTCGCGCCGGCTGTGGCAGGCAGCCCGGCCGTTGCGGCAAGGCGACACCCGTTTGCGCAAGGAGATCACCATGAGCGAAACACGTACCGAATACGACTCCCTGGGCCCGATCGAGGTCCCCGCCGAACGGCTCTGGGGAGCCCAGACGCAACGCTCGCTGGAGCATTTCGCGATCTCCAGCGAACGCCTGCCGAGCGAGTTGCTGCAGGCCCTGGCCGCGGTCAAGCAGGCCTGTGCCCGGGTGAACGGCGAACTCGGCCGGCTACCGATGGACAAGGCGACGGCGATCGCCGCCGCCGCCGATGAGGTGATCCTGGGCCGGCACGGGGAGGAATTTCCGCTCTCCGTCTGGCAGACCGGTTCCGGCACGCAGACCAACATGAACATGAACGAGGTGCTGGCCAACCGTGCCTCGGAACTGCTCGCCGGCGAGCGCGGCGCGCGGCGGCGCGTGCATCCCAACGACGAGGTCAATCTCGGCCAGTCGTCGAACGATGTCTTCCCGACCGCCATCCATCTGGCCGCCGTGCTGAGCATCACGCGTCATCTGCTGCCCGGGCTGGCCAGGCTGCACTCGGCGCTCGCCGGCAAGGCGGAGGAATTTGCCGGGATCATCAAGATCGGCCGGACGCACCTGCAGGATGCCACCCCCTTGACCCTGGGGCAGGAGTTCTCCGCCTACGTGGCGCAACTGGCGCAGTGCCGCTGGCTGATCGAACGGCTATTGCCGGCGCTCCATCCCCTGGCGATTGGCGGCACGGCGGTCGGCACCGGGCTGAACACGCCTCCGCAGTTTGGCGCGCGGGTCGCGGCGCTACTCGCCGCAAGCCATGGCCAGCCTTTCTGCAGTGCCGACAACAAGTTCGCGGCACTCGCCGCGCACGACGGGCTGGTGGCCATGCATGGCGCGCTCAGGACACTGGCCGTTGCACTGAACAAGATCGCCAGCGATGTCCGCTGGCTGGCCTCGGGCCCCCGCTCGGGGCTGGGCGAGCTCGCTCTTCCGGAGAACGAGCCGGGCAGTTCGATGATGCCCGGCAAGGTCAATCCCACGCAATGCGAGGCGCTTGCCATGCTCTGCTGTCAGGTGATGGCCAACGATCTGGCGATCGGCCTGGGGGGCGCCGCGGGGAACTTCGAGCTGAATGTCTACAAGCCGCTGATCGCCCACAATCTGCTGCAAAGCATCCGCCTCCTGGCGGACGGCATGCACAGCTTCGAGGTGCATTGCGTGCGGGGAATCGCGGCGCGACGCGCGCGCATCGCCGAGCATCTCGAACGCTCGCTGATGCTGGTGACGGCCCTGGTGCCGCATATCGGCTACGACCGCGCCGCGCGAATCGCCAGGCAGGCGCACGCGGCAGACAGCACGCTGCGCGAAGCGGCGCTGGCCCTCGGCGAGGTCGGCCCGGAAGACTTCGATCGCTGGGTGCAGCCGTCGACGATGCTGGGCATTTGAAACGGGCTGCTCATTGCGTCCCCATCATGCGGGCGCGTACCTCGTCTCGCGGGTCGGCTCGCTTCTCCCTGACGTGACCACCGCCGCGGGCGCGTTCGGCATCCGCCGGCTGCCCGCGCGGCTCGCCGCGTTGCGGCGCTGCCATGGCGGGCGGCGACGCATGCCCGCCCGACGGCGGCGCGCTCGCTGGCGGCCGGGTGGGCGAGGTCGCTGCCGGCCAGCCGGCTGCCCCGCCATGCGGCGGGAACCCGGCATCGCCACGCCGGCCGGTCTGACCATCCGGGAGGCCGGATGGAGCGGGTCGCTGCCCTCGTTCGGCCTCCATCTGCATCTGGCCGATCTGGCGGCGCACCTCGTCACGACCAGGCGCCACCCTTGTCGGCACTGGCTGCTCCACCGGCAATGCGGGGGCGACGGGGCGCGGCAGGCGTCCGGCCTCCGCCTGCGTCTGGCCGATCTGACGGCGCACCTCGTCACGACCGGGCGCTGCCCTTGCCGGCACCGGCTGCTCCGCCGGCAATGCGGGGGCGACGGGGCGCGGCAGGCGTCCGGCCTCCGCCGGCGTCTGGCCGATCTGACGGCGCACCTCGTCACGACCGACCGGCGCCCGGAACAGCGCCGGCTGGTTGGCCAGCTCGGCATGATCGGGCTGCCGAATCGCGGCTTCGCGCACATGCTGGCGCTGCCGCATCGCTTCGACAGGCATCGCCGTCACCGCTTGCGGCAGGCGATGATTGGTATAACGGGTACGCGCCGCCACCGACTCCGGGGCGACGGTCACTTCGTTGAGCTGTGCGGTGTTGGGGAGATGGGCCGAGTTGAGCGCACGCAGGTGTCTCGGGCTGCTTCGATAGGCCGGAACATAGACCTCGCGCGGTGCCAGGGGAAACCAGCCAACCGCCGGCCGGGCACCGGCCCGACCGGGAACGGCGCCACCCGGGCTGCCGACCCAGGCGACCAGGGCCGGTGCGTAAACCGGTCGCACCACCCGGCGGCCCGGCACCCAGCCCCAGGCACCGCGGAAGTAAGCCCATCGGCCGTAGTGGAAGGGAGCGAAGCCCCAGGCTTCGTCGCCGACCCAGGTCCAGCCCCAGGGTTCGACCCAGGCCCAGCGTCCGGCGCGGTATGGCGCCCAATCGGCCGGCAAGGCGCGCGGAAACCAGACGGCACCGTAGGCCGGTGTCTCGTGCCAGTCGCCATAGGCGTCGAGCTCGGCAGCGCCGGTCATCTCCGGAGAGACGTAGCGCGGCTCGGCCAGCGTGCCGTACTGCCGGTCGCGACCGGAACTCCAGAGTGCGAACTCGTCTTCCAGCGGGACGGACGTCTGGTACTGGGTGCGCCCGCCATTCCGGATTTGCACCCGTTGCCCGGCACCAATCGCCAGCGCGACGTCCTGCGCGACAAACTGGATGGCGCCGCTGTACGCCGTGCCAGCGACGCTGGAACGGTCCACATCGAAGCGATAGCGTCCGGCATCCCGCAACTGGAAACGTCCGTCGCGCGTTTCGAGCTCGAATTCGCGAGCTGCCTCGGACGAGCGAAAGCGGGCAATCAGGCTGCCGTCGAGCAGGCGCAGGACGAACCGTTGATCGTCAAGTCGAACGAACTCGAGCACCGATCCCCCGGCGAGCTGCAAGAGGCTCGATCCGACCTGCAGTTCGACGCGTCCGTTGTTTCCGGTCGAGATGACATCGCCGGTGGTCAGCGGCCAGTTGACCAGCGCCGCACTCGATTCGCCGCTCTCCGCCCGGTGCAGATGAACCGAGCCGAACAGCCAGGCGATCCGCCCGACCCGGCCAGCCGGATCGGCCGCGGCGGGTGACATCGCCAACAAGGAGAGCAGCAGGAGTGCCAACGAGCGGCAATAGCGGTGCAGGATGGCAAGATAGGGGCGCATGGCTGATCATCCGGAAGGTTCCGGCAGACGGGCTGCCGATCAGCCAAATAACGCCCGACGGTCGCTTTGGTCCGATGGCGGACACAGTTTGTTACAAAAAACCTGCCCTGGCCCGGCCAAGCAGGCCGGAAAAACCTGCTGCCGGATCGCAGCGCCCCCGGATGGAGTCATCTGGCAGCCGGTCCGTCAACTTCATCGGGAAGAACCGGGATGCCGGAATCGATCAGCTTGCCCATGACATGAAGGAGATTCCGTGATCGATGCGGGAGAGTGGTGACCACACGGCGGAAGTCGGTGATGCAACGCCACACCTCGGCCACGGGTGCTGACGCCTCTTCGCCAATATTTGGGCTGCTCGACCGCAGACATTCTCTTGCACTTCGGGCAAGATATCGGCGCCCAACGGTATCAGACAGAACATCCTCGTCGACTGCGGCTTGCAGCGGATCAGCCGGCTCCGGAAGGGGATCGTTGCGAAGCGGAGAAAATGCGCGGCAAGGCCCGCCCACGTTAACAGGCATTCCTTATGTTGGCAGTGTCAGCCGAGGTGAGTGGGGCGCGGGTGCCTGATTTCGGTTTCCATTGCGGCAAGTCCCTGCAGGATCCCACAAGCATCAATCGAGCGCTCGCTCTGACAGAGTTCGCGCAGCATCACGAGTTGGCTTTGGAGTTGCAGCAACTCATTGATACGCATATCGACGTGCCCGATGTGTTCATCCAGCAAACGGTTGATGGCACGGCAATCACCGGCCGGCTGATCCATCATCCCGAGTAGCACGCGGATTTCTTCGTGGGTCATGTCCAATGCCCGACAGTTGCGAATGAAGCGCAATCGGTCAACATGGGCCTGGCCGTAGCTGCGGTAGTTGGCGGCGCTTCGTTCGGGCACCGGCAGCAGGCCTTCCTGCTCGTAGTAACGAATGGTTTGCACCGTGCATTGCGCCACTTGCGCCAGTCCGCCGATCTTCATGCGCGAGTCCTTTCCAGAAACCACTTGACTCTATAGTAACTTCAGGGTGTGCAATGTGCCATCGTCGATCAACCCGGACATTCGCCATGCCTGCCTGCCACCCCGCCAAGTCGAGCCATGATCATGCTGCCTGCGGCCACAACCATGACCACTTGCACGACCATGCCCATTCGCCGCAGCCAGCCGCCAGGCAGCGCGTCAGGCTGGGCATTCCCGCCGGCAGCATCCGCAGCGAACTACGCATCGTACAAATGGACTGCCCGACGGAGGAAACACTGATCCGCAAGAAACTGGGTGACATGGCCAGCGTGCAGGGACTCGAATTCAATCTGATGCAGCGAGTGCTGACCGTTGTGCACACGGCCAATGCCCTGCCGAGCATCGACGCTGCGATCCGCGAACTAGGGATGACGCCGGTACCGCTGACAGCCGCAGTGCCGGCAGCGCCCACCGCAGCACACTGGCCACAGCTGCTCGCCGGGCTGCTCGCGCTCGGTGCCGAAGTCGCCCACTGGGTCGGCGGGCCAGCCTGGCTGGTCGCCGTGCTGGCTCTGGCGGCGGTGACCGGCTGCGGTCTGGGCACTTACAAGAAAGGCTGGATTGCGCTTCGCAACGGCAACCTCAACATCAACGCATTAATGAGTATTGCGGTCACCGGCGCCCTGATGCTCGGACAATGGCCCGAAGCGGCGATGGTGATGTTCCTGTTCAACATCGCTGAGCTGATCGAAGCGAAATCACTCGACCGGGCGCGCAACGCCATTCACGGTTTGCTGCAGTTGACACCGGAGAAGGCGAGCGTGCAGCAACAAGATGGGAGCTGGACAGAGGTCGATGCCAAATCGGTCGCGATCGGCAGCGTGGCCAGGGTGAAGCCGGGCGAACGTATCGCACTGGATGGCGTGATAGTGGCCGGCCGCTCGGTGGTAAACCAGGCGCCGATCACCGGCGAGAGCCTGCCCGTCGAAAAAAGCGAAGGCGACCCAGGTCTTCGCCGGCACGATCAACGAATCAGGCTCGTTCGATTACCGGGTGAGTGCCGCCGCCAGCAACAGCACGCTGGCGCGCATCATCCACGCCATCGAGGAAGCGCAAGGCAAGCGCGCGCCCGCGCAGCGTTTCGTCGACCGGTTCGCCAAAGTGTATACCCCGATGGTGTTCGCCATTGCGCTCGCCGTGGCAATCGGCCCACCCTTGCTGCTCGGCGGTGTCTGGTATGACTGGATTTACAAGGCCCTGGTGCTGCTCGTGATTGCCTGTCCGTGCGCGCTGGTGATCTCGACCCCGGTCACCATCGTCAGTGGCCTGGCCACCGCCGCGCGTCACGGAATTCTGATCAAGGGCGGGGGATATCTTGAACAAGGCCGCAAGCTGGCCTGGCTGGCTTTGGATAAGACCGGGTTAGTGCAACATGCTTTCTGTAAATTTCCTTCGAGCTGGAAAGGCGTTGCCGAGTTGCCCGCAGCGATGAGGGCGCGTAGCGCCCGAAGAGCGGAGGGCGGCTCGGCAACGCGGCGCGAAGCCAGCCGGCCTGTATCCCA
>NZ_JAEUOL010000110.1 GCF_016789985.1 Accumulibacter sp. | reverse complement strand
CAGCTTCCGTGCTGACGTGGCTGCCAAAAAAATACTTCAACTCGAAAATGCCGCGCGGAGTCGCCATGTACTTCTGGGTGGTGACTCGCGATATGGTCGATTCGTGCAGTCCCAGGATCTCGGCAATCTCTCTCAGTACCAGCGGTCGCATGGCGACTTCACCGTGATCAAGAAACTGCCGCTGCCGTTCCACGATAGCCTGCGCCACCCGCAGGATCGTGTCAAAACGTTGCTGCACGTTCCTGATCAGCCAGCGTGCTTCCTGCAATTGGACCGCGAGCCCGGAGCAGCGTTGTCGGGAGAGGATTTGCGCATACAGACTGTTGATGCGCAAACGCGGGAAAGCGTCGGCGTTCACGCTTGCCAGCCACTGGCCGCGTACTTTCCGCACCACCACGTCGGGTGGTATGTAGCGCGTATCGGGGGCGGCGTAGGCGGCGCCTGGACGTGGATTGAGGCGGCAAATCAGGAGATGGGCGGCGCGCAGAGCATCGTCGTCACAACCAGTCAGTTTCTTGAGGCGAGGAAAATCGTGGTTGGCCAGCAGTTCCAGATGTTGCTGCACGATTTCCCGTGCCAGCGTGCAGGTCGGGTCAGGCGGCAAGTTCGCCAACTGCAAGGTCAGGCATTCCTGCGCGCTGCGCGCGCCGACACCGGTCGGGTCAAGGTGCTGCAGGTACCTGAGCGCGATCTGCAGATCTTCCAGGTCGATTTCGAGTTCGGCCGGCATGGTTTCGACGATCTCGTCGAGCGACTGGGTAAGGTAGCCATCGTCGTCCAGCGCTTCGATCAGACAGCTTACCAGAGCCCGGTCACGTTCGGAGATCGAGGTCAGGGCAAGCTGCCACAACAGGTGGTCACGCAGCGAAACGGTGGCCGCCTGTACGTCCTGATAGTCGTTCTCGCCATCGTCGTCGTCGTCAAAGGAGCCTGATGAGCCAACCGATCCGACCTGGTCGTCGAGCCAGTTGTCGTCCTCATCGGCGGCCGACTGCGTGCCCGGTTCGTCCGCCGGCTCGCCCTGCGGTGCCTCATTGTCGCCGTGTTCGCTGAGCGGAGCTGCGGGGATCGGGTACTCCTCTGCCCTTTCGAGCAGCGGGTTCTCCTGCAGAAACTTCTCGAGCTCATGTTCGAGTTCGAGCGTCGACAGTTGCAGCAGACGAATGGACTGTTGCAACTGGGGGGTCAACGCAAGATGCTGGGAGAGTTTTAGCTGGAGGGATGGTTTCATGTACGGAACCGGGTGAGCCACCGCATCGGCATGGGAAACTGCACGTCTGGTTCTCGAATTATCGCTGAAGGGCCGTCAGGTTCAGAGGCGGAAGTTCTCACCCAGATACACCTTGCGAACGTTTTCATTATAAATGATTTCGTCCGGGCGACCAGCGGCAAGGACACTGCCCTCATTGATGATGTAGGCGTGGTCACAGATGCCCAGTGTTTCGCGGACATTGTGGTCGGTGATCAGGACCCCGATGCCGCGTTCCTTGAGAAAGCGGATGATGCGCTGGATATCGAGCACGGCGATCGGGTCCACACCGGCGAAGGGTTCATCGAGCAGAATGAAACGTGGGCTGGTGGCCAGCGCGCGGGCGATTTCGACGCGTCGCCGTTCACCACCCGACAGCGAGGTTGCCGGGCTCGTCCGCAGGTGGCTGATGTGTAACTCCTCGAGCAGGCTTTTGGTACGTTCATCGATCTCGACGGCTGAGAGTTGCTGCAGTTCAAGCACCGCCTTGATGTTTTCGCTGACCGTGAGCTTGCGGAAGACGGAAGCCTCCTGCGGCAGATACGACAGACCAAGTCGGGCACGCTTGTGGATTGGCAGATGCGTCATGTCCACGCCGTCGAGGCGAACTTCGCCACCATTGCAGGCTACCAGACCAACCACCATGTAGAAGCACGTCGTCTTGCCGGCGCCGTTGGGGCCGAGCAGGCCGACGACTTCACCACTGGCCACGTCAAACGAAACGTCATGGACGACGGTGCGCGATTTGTAGCGCTTGTTGAGGCGTTGGGTAACCAGGTTGCTGTGCTTTTCGGTCATGTTCAATCGTCTTCAGGAGTGGTGCGCAGCAGGCGCCGGATGGTCTCGCCGGAAAAGCCGCGGCCAGCCAGGAAGCGTGCCTGCCTGGCACGCTCGGCAAAGTCATCGGCGGCCGTCGCCTGCTCGCCGAAGCGGCGTTGCCAGACACGGCGGGCGCGGGTCAGTTCGTCGGTGCCATCCTTGATGACCGTACCGACCACTTCGTCGGCAATCCCCTTGGTGCGCAGTTCATGGGTCAGGCGTGCGTCACCGAAGCGTGCCGCACGCGTCTTGAGGCGCATGTCTGCGTAACGTTGGTCGGAGAGCAGATCCTTTTCCGTCAGGTCGTCGAGCAGCGCCGCAAGTTGCTCCGCATCCTCGGCCAGGCTTGCCAGTTTGTCCGACAGTTCCTGCCGGCTGTGTTCTCGACGGGCGAGGAGGCGCAGGGCACATTCGCGCAATGCGTCTGGCATTGAAAGTGCTCTAGCCGCCAGCGAGTGCCGCTGGGGAGGGTACGTTGACCGCGGCACGGATGCGGGCCTCGATTTCCTGGGCAATCTGTGGCTTGCTCCTGAGATACTCGCGTGCATTGTCCTTGCCCTGTCCGATCTTCTCGCCATTGTAGGCGTACCAGGATCCTGACTTGTCGACCAGTTTGTGCAACACGCCGAGTTCGATGATCTCCCCCTCGCGCGAGGTTCCCTCGCCGTAGAGAATGTCGAAGATCGCTTCCCGGAAAGGCGGTGCAACCTTGTTCTTCACCACCTTGACGCGGGTTTCGTTGCCGACCACTTCGTCACCCTTCTTGATGCTGCCGATGCGACGGATGTCGAGCCGCACCGAGGCGTAGAACTTGAGGGCATTGCCGCCGGTAGTGGTTTCCGGGCTGCCGAACATGACGCCGATTTTCATCCGGATCTGGTTGATGAAGATGACGAGAGTGTTGGTGCGATTGATATTGGCGGTCAGCTTGCGCAGCGCCTGACTCATCAGGCGCGCTTGCAGTCCGGGCAGGGAATCGCCCATATCGCCTTCGATCTCTGCCTTGGGGACGAGTGCGGCCACCGAATCGATCACCACGACATCGACACTCGCCGAGCGGACCAGCATGTCGGCGATTTCCAGAGCCTGCTCGCCAGTGTCCGGCTGGGAGATCAGCAACTCGTCGAGGTTGACGCCAAGTTTCTGGGCATAGCCCGGATCGAGTGCGTGTTCGGCATCGATGAAGGCCGCCGTGCCGCCCAGTTTCTGCATCTCGGCGATGACCTGCAAGGTCAGGGTGGTCTTGCCCGACGACTCCGGACCATAGATCTCGACCACCCGGCCGCGTGGCAGGCCACCTATGCCCAGCGCGATATCGAGCCCGAGCGAGCCGGTTGAAACCACCGGAATGTCGTTTACCACGCTCCCTTCGCCCATCCGCATGATCGAACCTTTGCCAAACTGTTTCTCGATCTGGGCCAAGGCCGCAGCCAGTGCCTTCGACTTGTTGTCGTCCATTCTCGCCTGTCCTCTTGTTTGTTTAAGGGGAATTATCCCACGTTCGACCACGCCGAGCATGCCAGCCCCGGTTTGACCAATGTACTGAAATTAAATACAGTAATGAAGTCCGGGCTGCTGGTCAATCCGTTGTTTCAGGTCCGGGGTGTTTGCCGGCCTTCCTGGATGTCGATCAGGAGCAGCAGTTCGCGTACCGCGGCGAGGGGGAAACCCTTGCGTTCGCCATTGCGGTTGTCACGCAACAAGGTGTTCAGATAAGTGAGGCAATCCGGAGAATCCCAGGTGCGCACCAGTTCGTTCCTGATATGGGCCATTCTGCCAACGCTCGGCAGGCGGGCCACCAGCTGTTCAACCGGCAGGGTTGTCTGGTCAGCACTCTGGAAAGCAGGAGGCGCAGTCTCTTCTGTCGTTTGCCAGTCGGGCGGGGCGACGTTGAAATGACCGGTGAGCTTCAGTCCGAGGGCCTCGAAAGCCGCCCGCTGGTCGCTCTGCCGGTAAACCTCGAGCAACTTCAGCCAGGGAGTCACAGCCGCCGTTGGTTGCTGTGTGATGAATTCTTCCAGGGCCTGCTGGGCTCCCTTGCTGCGTCCAAACGAGAGCATGATTTCGGCGAGTTCGAGGACGGCAGTCGCCTCGTCGTCGACCGGTCGGCCCGCAAAGACGTCCGCATCGCTGCTGACGCCGTCATGGGCCAGCAGGTTGTCGGTTTTCAGCTCACTCTCGGCGCTGGCTAGCCGACTGTCGGTGTCTCGGGTGCCGGTGTGCAGCTCCCAGCGGGATAACTGGCCGGAATCGGCCGGCTCTTCTGCCGGGGAGATCATTGCTGGCCGGTTGTGCGCCTCGCCGGAGCGGCGGCGCAGGAACCAGCTCAAACCGGCAATCAGCGCTGCCAGCAGGCCTAGCTCGAGCCACCAGTCGCTTGCCTCGAGGTTGGGCGATGCAGAAGCGGTGGCCGTCACCGGTGGTTTGACTGGATGGTCGATCGCCTGCGCTGGAGCGGGACGAGTGGTGGTGGTCGTGGCGACCGCGGGCGACGCCTGTCTCGTCGGGACGCCCTGGGCTTCGCTCTTCTGCTGCACTTCGCGGAGCATTGCTTCGAGCCGGCGAACCTGTTCCGCCACTGCCAGTTGTTGCGCCGCCTGGGTATGCAGAGTGCCCAACAACTGGTACTCGATGCGCAGCATCGCTCGCTGGTGCTCGCTGGTCTTGCCGATCAGTTCGGTCGATAGCCTGGTGCTCAGACGCAAGGGCAACTCGCCAGACCGCTGCGGTTTATCGTTGTCGCCCGAAATGAGCAGGCGGTCGCCCGCCTTGCCCGTGGCGACCTTGCGGTCCGTGGTTCCCGTACTTGGCGCCCGGCTTGTGCGGGCCACTTCGAGTGGCGGCGCGAGGGGTGCAAGGAAGCGCTCGCCTGGCGTTGCACGCTGCTCGGCAGCGATCCTGCGCTCGGGCCTCGGTAGCGGGCGCGACAGCGATTCCTGGAACTCTTCGCGGCGCGCTACCGGCAGTTCGACCGCTTTGGGCGAAGCCCGATGGGTCGGCGGGTCGATCAGCAGGACGTAATTGCGGGCTACTTCGCTGCCGCAACCGACGCGCAGGTTGACCTGCAGCAGCGGTTCGTCGATGGCCTGTTCGGAGACGATGCGCAGGCGAAAGCCGCCGTCGCGCGCCACGACGGTGAGGCGACCCCGTTTGAGTGTCGGCAGATCCGCCTCACCGCTCTGGCCAAGACGGAAGCATTCGGCTCCCGGCTGCTTGTTGTCGGAGGCATCAAGCAGTTGAACCTCGGCCTCGAAAGGCGAACCGAGATTCGACAACACGTTCATTCGCCCCAGACCCATGGCCCGTGCATCCCCGGCAGACCACAGGGTGACCGGCAGGAGTGAACAAACAACCACAAGAACGGGAAAATTGATGGTTCCGCAGTGCATTGGCCACAAGTCAGGCGCGTTCGAGTTGCTCATGTTATTACAATGCGACAGAGCTTGGCCGAAATTGCCTGTACAACGGCCGGCCACGGCTGGCATGCCTGCCCCGAGGAGTGGCACGCTGGTCAGGCTGGACGGGACCCCGCACGTTCGAGGAGTCCGGCGAGGGCGTGAGCGACCGACTGCGCGCGTACCGCCTCGCGCTGGCCTGCGAAACGACGGGTGGCCGTGCTCAGTTGTTCATCCGGACCGGCCCAGGCGAAGCAGACGGTGCCGACGGGTCGATCCGGCGAGCCCCCTGTCGGGCCCGCGATACCGGTGATCGCCAGCGCCCATGCAGCACGGCTGTGCGCCAGTGCGCCGACTGCCATGGCTGCCGCCGTTGCTTCACTCACCGCGCCGTGAGCCGCGAGGATGCCAGGGCTGACGCCGAGGAGTTCGCTCTTGGCCTCGTTCGAATAGGTGATGAAACCGCGGTCGTACCACCGGGAACTGCCGGCCACGGCGGTGATGCACTGGCCAAGCCAGCCACCGGTGCAGGATTCCGCGGTCGCCAGCCGTTCGCCACTTGCCAGCAGCAGGCGCCCGACCGCCGCGGCAAGTTCCTCGAGCGCGGTCTGGTCGAAGTCACTCATGGCAGGATGAAGCGCAGGACCGCGAGGACCAGCAGGGTATAGCCCGCCGCAACCAGGTCATCGCACATCACCCCCAGACCGTTCTTCACCTGTTCATCGAAGTAGTGCGCCGGTTGCGGTTTGACGATGTCGAAAAAGCGGAACAGGCTGAAGGCCGCGGTTTGCCAGAGCCAGTGTGACGGGCAAAAGAGCAGGACCAGCCAGAACGGAACGATTTCGTCCCACACGATGCTGCCGTGATCGATGACCCCGAGATCGAGCCCGGTCTTGTGTACCGCCAGCGCCCCGCCAATGAAAGCAAGCAGCAGGAAGCCGAGGACCTCCGCTTCGTTCATCCAGCGTCCGAGCAGCGGGAAGGAAGCCCACGCGAAGAGCGTGCCAACAGTGCCCGGTGCGCGCGGTGAGAGACCGCTGCCAAAACCGCAGGCGATCAGATGGGCCGGATGGGAGAGCAGGAAGTGAATCGAGGGCGGGCTAGGCAAAGTGATCGAATCCTCGGCTGACGACGTTCATTGGTCGCCCGTTGGCGTCGAGCAAGGCCGGCTGGCGGCTTGGCGTTGCAACGATGCGGCCACAGCGCCAGAGTGGTAGGCGGAGCTCGTTGGCAAGTGCCGAGAGCTCCGCGCGCCGACCAGGCGCTGCAGAGAACAGCAGTTCGTAGTCGTCTCCGCCGGCCAGCTGGCATTGCCGGGCGAGCCGTGGGTCAACCCCGGATGGCAGGGGCGGTAATTCCGTCAGGAAAACTTCGGCACCGACGCCGGAACGCTCCAGGATATGGCCGAGGTCGGCGAACAGGCCATCGGATATGTCGATCGCGGCATGTGCCAGGCCACGCAGGCGCAGTCCCAGCTCGACGCGCGGCATCGGGCGCTGCAGGGCGGCAAGGCACTCTTCGGTGAGCGCCTCCGGCAGCTGCGTCCGGCCCTGCAGGTGGGCGAGGCCCAGCGTGGCCAGACCGGGTTGGCCCGACAACCAGAGATCGTCGCCGGGCAGGGCCCGGTCACGGCGCAACGCGGCGCCGGCGGGGACCTCGCCGAGCGCCGTCAGACAAAGGTTGCGTGGGCCGCGTGTCGTGTCGCCGCCAACCACATCGACCGCGTAGCGAGTGGCGCAAGCAAAGAGTCCTTCGGCAAAGCTGCCGATCCACGACTCACAGGCCGTCGGCAAGCTGCCGGCGAGCAGTGCCCAGCGCGGTCGGGCGCCCATCGCCGCCAGATCGGAGAGATTGACCGCCAGGACCTTCCAGCCAAGCTGTTCCGGGTCGGTGTCGGGCAGGAAATGCGTGCCTTCGACCAGCATGTCGGTGGTGATCGCGAGTTCCATGCCCGGTGCCGGGGTGAGCAGGGCGCAATCATCACCCGGACCGAGCACGCTGCGCGGTGTCGGGCGGCTGAAATAGCGTCGGATCAGTTCGAATTCGCTGGGCATCGCCGTTGCTGGTTGTGCCTGTCAGGCGGATGGGCCGGACCGCTCAACGCTCCTTGTCGCGTGCGGCGCGCTTGGCTGCGACCTCGGCCGGCCGCAGCCTGACGGCCAGTTTGTCGAGTACGCCATTCACATACTTGTGACCGTCGGTTCCGCCATAACCCTTGGCCAGCTCGATCGATTCGTTGATGATCACCCGATAGGGCGTTTGCGGATGGCTGCTCAACTCGAAGGCGCCAGCCAGCAGGACACAGGCCTCGATCGGTGAGAGTTCAGCGAAGGGACGGTCGAGGCAATCCTGCAACTGGCCCTCGAGCATGCTGCGCTGTGCGAGGACGCCGCGCAGCAGTCCGGCGAAGAATTCCCGGTCCGCCTGGTCGAAGCCTTCGCTATCCCTGATATGTGCTTCGACCGCCGCTTCGTCGTTGCCGCTCACCTGCCACTGGTAGAGCCCCTGCAGGACGAATTCGCGGGCGCGTCGTCGTGGCGAACTCGATGTCGCCGGTTTGCCGTCCGTTTTTTGTGGCTGTCGGGTCATCACGTGGTCTCCCGGATGGCGCGCAGCAGGTTGGCCATTTCGATCGCTGCCTGGGCGCAGTCCGACCCCTTCCGGTGCATGCGGACGAGGGCCTGGTCATCGTCCTCGCAGGTCAGGATGCCATTGGCGATCGGTATCTGGCTGGCGAGTTGAACCTCCATCAGCGCCCGACAGGAGTCGTTGGCGACGATCTCGAAGTGATAAGTCTCGCCCCGGATCACCGCGCCGAGCGCGATCAGCGCATCGAAACGACCGCTGCGTGCCATGGTTTGCAGCACCAGGGGCACTTCCAGGGCGCCTGGAACGGTGGCAATCGCAAGCTCGTCCTCGCCGACGCCGAGGCGCTTGAGCTCGTCGATGCACGCGCTGAGCAGACCTTCGCCGATGTCCTGGTTGAAGCGGCTCATGACGATGCCAATGGCCAATCCGGTGCCATGAAGCGACACCTCGTACTCGTGGATGTTCGTGCCGTTGGCGGCGCGAGGAGTGGTTGCCAATCTTTTCGGGGTGCCCATTAGAGTCTTTCGAGGTCTTCTTGCGTGGCAATGTGGCCGGTCACTTCGAGATCGAAACCGGTCATGCTCGGCATGCGGCGCGGGCTGGCGAGGAGTTTCATCCTGCCCACCCCGAGGTCGCGCAGGATCTGGGCGCCGATGCCGTAGATGCGCGGGTCCCAGCGGGTGGCCGGGCGTCTCGTCGCCGCCGGTTCGCGCAGGATGGCGAGCAGATCCTGGCCACTTTCGGGGCGATGCAGCAACACGATGACGCCAGCGTCCACGCGGGCCAGGGTCGCCTGGGCGACGCTCAACGGAAAGGTGTGCCGACCTCCGCCGGGATCCAGGAAGTCGACCACCGAAAGCGGTTCGTGGACACGGACCAGCGTTTCCCTGTCCGGGCGAATGTCGCCTTTGGTCAGCACGAGATGTACCTCGTTGGAGGTGCAGTCGGTATAGGCGTGCAGGATGAATTCGCCGTAGGCCGACTGCACGGTTTTCGACAGGGTGCGTTCGACGAGTGTTTCGTGCCGACTCCGGTAATGAATCAGATCAGCGATGGTGCCAATCTTGAGGCTGTGCTCGCGGGCAAAGTCGACCAGGTCGCCGAGGCGCGCCATGCTGCCATCTTCCTTGAGAATTTCGCAGATGACCGATGCCGGCTCGAGGCCTGCCAGCAGCGCCAGATCGCAGCCGGCCTCGGTGTGGCCGGCACGCACCAGCACGCCGCCGGTCCTGGCCATGATCGGGAAGACGTGGCCAGGTTGTACGATGTCCTCCGGGTGCGCGTTCCTGGCCACCGCGGTCTTGATGGTCAGCGCGCGATCCTGCGCCGAGATGCCGGTGGTTACCCCGGCGGCGGCCTCGATCGAGACGGTGAAGGCCGTGCTGTAAGGGCTCTTGTTGTCGCGCGCCATCTGTGTCAGGCCGAGCTGCTGGCAGCGTGCTTCGGTCAGCGTGAGGCAGATCAGGCCGCGGCCGAAGCGGGCCATGAAGTTGATTGCCTCGGCGGTGACATGCTCGGCGGCCAGGATCAGGTCGCCTTCGTTTTCGCGGTCCTCCTCGTCCACCAGGACCACCATGCGCCCAGCGCGCATTTCGACGATGATCTCCTCGATCGGCGAGACAGCGGCAGAAGTGCTTTGTGGTGCCATCGATACCTCCTTCGCAACAGATCGCTGCGCTTCTGCGGGCGAACGTGCGAACAGCATGTTTGTCGGGATTCGCTGCTCGTTCGGCCGGTCTGTATGCCACCGGACAGCCGAAAGTGTTGGCGAATCGTTTCCCAGTCCGCGATTCTCTCAGTTTACGCTTCTTGTCGCCATGTACGGTTACGGTTGGCCAGCAGGCGAATCATGAAAGACCGGCCACGGGCCGGGAATCGCCCCGAGCGAGCCGGACGAGTGGCCCAGGTACGCTCCCGGCACGGGCACTTCTGCGATCGGCGCACCTGTTCGGCGCAGCCCGCAGCGCAGACAGCAGCAGCCTCCTTGTCGCCGAGTTTGCTGCTGACGACCGCCCAAGCGCGCAGTTTTTCGTTTTATCATGCCGATAGGGCGGGAGCTGCTCCCTCGGCTGGTGGGCGGGTCGGGCCAGGGTGGGCGTTGGCAGGTTCCGATGATTGTTCGTGAACGTCAGTGCAAGGGTACCTTCAATGACAATGAATGAAAGTTTGCTGTTGATTGCAGCCGGCGTTGTCGTGGCCATTCTCCTGTGGCGAGTCTTGGCTGCCCGCCGTCCCGGCAGTCTGTCGGCAGATCGGCAGGTGGAGGAGCGTGCAGCCGAGCGTCTGGCGGCCGAGGAGGCGGCGCGTCACGAAGCCGAGCGTCTGGCGGCCGAGGCAGCGGTACGTCGTGAAGCCGAGCGTCTGGCGGCCGAGGCAGCGGCGCGTCGTGAAGCCGAGCGTCTGGCGGCCGAGGCAGCGGCACGTCGTGAAGCCGAGCGTCTGGCGGCCGAGGCAGCGGCACGTCGTGAAGCCGAACGCCGGGCGACCGCGGAGGCCGCTCGCCGCGAGGCACAGCGGCGGGCTGCGGAAGAGGCCGCGCTGCGTGAGACTGATCGACTCGCCGTAGAGGAAGCGCTGCGCCAGGAGGAGGAGGAGCGCCAAGCCGTAGAGGCTGCGATCGCGCGGGAGACCGAACGGCAGGCCGAGGAAGCAAGGCGCCGTGCAGCGGCAGCGGTGGCACCTGTGCTTGCCTCCGCGATCAAGGCACCGGAAGAGACGGTGGTGATGGTGGCCGACGACTCGAAGGTGGTGCGGGTCAAGACCGGTCGACTGCTGGTTGCGCATCGTTACCAGGTGGTCATGGCCGAAGACGGCGATGATGCGGCGCGACTGATTGCCCAGGCCATTCCCGACGTGCTGGTGACCGACGTGGACATGCCAGGACTGAACGGCCTGGAACTGACCCGGCAGCTACGCGGCAATCCGCGTACCGCCCATGTCCCGATCATCATGGTGACGTCGGACAGCGACCAGTTGCGCGCCGAGGCGTCGGCCGCCGGGGTCAACAGGGTGCTTGGCAAGCCTTACCCGGAAGCACAGTTGATCGACTACATTCAGCAGCTTGCGGGCAGTCGGGCTGGCGTTTGAGCCTGCAGGCGGCATTGGATCCGCTGGTTGCCGTCGCTTTGGGTGTGACGGCTGCTGCGCTCTGCCTGGTGACGGCTTGGCCGGTCTGCGTCAGTCTTCCTCGATCCGATACTCCGCCGAGCGCGCATGCGCCGGCAAGCCTTCACCATGAGCCAGGGTGGCTGCGATGCGCCCGAGCGTTTTCGAGCCGATCTGCGAGACGCGGATCAGGCTGCTTCTCTTCTGGAAGTCGTATACACCGAGCGGGGAAGAGAAGCGTGCACTGCCGGAGGTCGGCAGGACGTGGTTGGGGCCGGCGCAGTAGTCGCCGAGCGACTCCGACGTGTGGCGGCCGATGAAGATTGCGCCAGCGTGGCGGATCTTGTCGACCCAGACCTCGGCATCGGCCAGCGACAACTCGAGGTGCTCCGGCGCTATCCGGTTGGCGATCAGGCAGGCTTCGTCGAGATCGCGCACCTTGATCAATGCCCCGCGGTTCTCCAGGGCGGCACGGATGACCTGCTGGCGTGGCATGGTGGGCAGCAGTCGATCGAGCGCGGCGGCGACGCGTTCGAGGTAGGTGGCGTCCGGACAGATCAGGATCGACTGCGCCAGTTCGTCGTGCTCGGCCTGCGAGAAGAGATCCATCGCCACCCAGTCCGGGTCGGTATGACCGTCGCAGATGACGAGTATTTCCGATGGGCCGGCGACCATGTCGATGCCGACGACGCCGAAGACGTGGCGTTTGGCGGCGGCGACGTAGGCGTTGCCCGGGCCGACGATCTTGTCAACCTGGGGAATGGTGTCGGTGCCATAGGCGAGCGCGGCCACTGCCTGCGCCCCGCCGATGGTAAACACGCGGTCGACCCCTGCCAGTGCCGCAGCGGCGAGGACCAGCGGGTTCTGTTCGCCGGCCGGTGTGGGCACGACCATGATCAGTTCGCCAACTCCGGCGACACGCGCGGGAATTGCGTTCATCAGCACGGATGAGGGGTAGGACGCCTTGCCGCCGGGTACATAGAGTCCGACGCGGTCGAGCGGTGTCACTTTCTGCCCGAGCAGCGTGCCGCATGTTCCTTCATCCTCGTCTTCGTATTGCCAGCTCTGCAGCGTCTGCCGCTCGTGGTAGGCGCGCACGCGCCGAGTCGCTGCTTCGAGTGCCGCGCGCTGGTTTGGTGGCAGTCCGGCAAGTGCCTGCTGCAACGAGTTCCGCGACAGTTCGAGTGCGTTCATCGACTCGACGCTCAGGCCGTCGAAGCGACGGGTGTACTCGACCACGGCCACGTCGCCCCGTATCTTGACGTCGGCGAGGATGGCAGCCACCGTGCGTTCGACGGACTCGTCCTGAGCTGCTTCGAAGGCCAGCAAGGCGTCCAGACGCTGGTTGAAATCGCCGTCGGTGCTGGCCAGGTGCCTGATGCGAATCATCGACCGATTACTCCGGAAATCGCTTCGAGAATGGGTGTCAGTGTCTCGCGCTTCAGTTTGAGCGCCGCCTGGTTGACGATCAGACGTGACGAGATGTCCATGATGTGCTCGCAGGCCACCAGATTGTTGGCTTGCAAGGTGCTGCCGGTCGATACCAGGTCGACGATGGCGTCAGCGAGGCCGGCCAGTGGCGCCAGTTCCATCGAGCCGTAGAGCTTGATCAGGTCGACATGGACACCCTTGGCGGCAAAGTGTTCGCGGGCGATGTTGAGGTACTTGGTCGCCACCTTGAGGCGCGCACCCTGCCGTACGGCGTTCTGGTAGTCGAACCCGGCGGGGACGGCAACCATCATCCGGCACCTGGCGATGTTCAGGTCGATTGGCTGGTACAGACCCTCGCTGCCGTGCTCGAGCAGTACGTCCTTGCCGGCAACGCCCAGGTCGGCGGCACCGTATTGGACGTAGGTCGGGGTGTCGGTGGCGCGCACGATGACCACACGCACGTTCTCCCGATTGGTCGGGAGAATCAGTCGACGAGACGTCTCCGGGTTCTCCTGCGGTTGGATTCCGGCGGCCGCCAGAAGCGGCAAGGTTTCTTCGAAGATGCGGCCCTTCGACAGGGCGATCGTGATGCCGTTCACCTGTTTCCCCAGCGCGACAAAGCCCGCATTCTACCGCAGCGGGCCGTCACCGGTGCCGGCGCGGCAGCGCTGCCGCCGTCCGGGCCGGTCAGCCAGGCTGCTTTAGGAACGCAGGATTTGGGCATGAATAGCGTATTATTCAGCCTCCACGAGGCGGGCCTGGGGAAAAGGCACGCAACAGACATAATCATGCGGAGCGAACGGTCCGACCACTGCCGACCCGGGTGCGTGCCTGGACAGGCAGATGAGGCAGGAAAATTGTTCAGCTTCGGCAGACCATGGAGGGGATTCCGATGGAACACATGACGCTTTACTTGAACCTGGTATTGATCCTGGTGTTTATCGCCGGCAACGCGTTCTTCGTGGGCTCCGAGATCGCCATCTCGTCGGCTCGTCGTAGCCGCATCCGGCAACTGGCCGAGGATGGCGACAAGCGGGCGGCCCGGGTCGAGATGCTGCACAACGAGCCGGAGCGCTTCTACTCGGTCACCCAGGTCGGCATCACCCTGGTCTCGCTCGGTCTCGGCGCGGTCGGCATGGAGACGGTCAGTAATCTGACCGACTCCGGTTTCGTCGCGATTTTCGCCTTGTTCGGCGATAGCCCGGCGCTGCTCAAGGCAGCGCACACCGTGTCGTACGTCTTCGCCTTCATCGTGATCTCCTTTCTGCACGTGGTCGCCGGAGAACTCGCTCCCAAGGTGCTGGCCTTTCACAAGGCCGAGCAACTGAGCATGGCCGTCGGCGGGTCGATCAACCTGCTGTATCTCACCTTCAGACCCCTGATCTACGTCATGAAGATGTCG
>NZ_JAEUOL010000107.1 GCF_016789985.1 Accumulibacter sp. | reverse complement strand
CCGGCGGACTGTCTTCGGGTAGCCGCGGCCCATGGTTCGACGGCAGCGCTGGGCGACATGTTCGGTGCGATCAAAGTGGAGCGTGCATGATGGTCGATGCGCTGCAAGGACTGTTGCAGGGTCTGTTCGGGTCGGTCTTCCCGCTCGTCTGGGTGCTGCTCAAGATTGTTCTGATCATCGCGCCCCTGCTTCTTGCGGTCGCCTACCTGACCTTCTGGGAACGCAAGATCATCGGCTGGATGCAGGTGCGCATTGGACCGAACCGCGTCGGTCCGTGGGGATTGATCCAACCGATTGCCGATGGATTGAAACTGCTGCTCAAGGAGGTCGTCATCCCGACGGGGTCCGACAAGGGCGTTTTCCTGATCGCTCCGATGTTCGCGTTTGCCCCAGCTCTCGCCGCCTGGGCGGTGGTTCCGTTCAGCGACACGCTGGTCCTGGCAGACGTCAATGCAAGCCTACTGTACATCATGTCGATCACGTCGATCGGCGTGTATGGAATCATCCTCTCGGGCTGGGCATCGAACTCCAAGTACGCATTCCTCGGTGGCATGCGCTCGGCAGCGCAGATGATCTCGTACGAAGTGGCCATGGGACTGGCTCTGGTCGTCGTGCTGATGGTGTCGAACAGTCTCAATCTCGGCGATATCGTGCTCGGTCAGGGCAAGGGCTATTTCGCGGACAAGGGGTTGGCTTTCCTTTCCTGGAACTGGCTGCCGTTGTTGCCGATGTTCATCGTCTATCTGGTATCGATCGTCGCCGAGACCAATCGTGCGCCGTTCGACATGGCGGAAGGCGAATCCGAGATCGTCGGTTTTCATGTCGAGTATTCGGGAATGGCTTTTGCGGTCTTTTTCCTGGCCGAATACGCCAACATGATCCTGGTATCGACGCTGACCTCGATCCTGTTCCTCGGTGGCTGGCTGTCGCCGCTTGGTTTCCTGCCCGACGGCATCCTCTGGCTTTTCCTGAAGATTTCCGCTGTCCTGTTCTTTTTCCTCTGGATTCGCGCCACTTTCCCACGTTATCGCTACGATCAGATCATGCGTCTCGGCTGGAAGGTGTTCATTCCACTTTGCCTGATCTGGCTGATCATTGTTGGCTGCTGGATGATGTCGCCCCTGAACATCTGGAAGTGAGAGGCTAGCCATGGGTTCGATGAAGGAAATATTCAACAGCCTCTTGCTTAAGGAGCTGTTCAAGGGGATGTCGGTTACCGGCCGCTACATGTTCGCCCGCAAGATCACCGTTCAGTATCCCGAGGAGAAAACGCCACAGAGCTTCCGCTTCCGTGGTCTGCATGCCCTGCGGCGCTATCCCAATGGCGAGGAGCGCTGCATTGCCTGCAAATTGTGTGAGGCGGTCTGTCCGGCGCTGGCCATCACCATCGAGTCTGCTCAGCGCGCCGACGGGTCGCGGCGGACCACGCGTTACGACATCGATCTGACCAAATGCATTTTCTGCGGTTTCTGCGAAGAGGCATGTCCGGTCGATGCGATCGTTGAAACGCGGGTTTACGAGTACCACGGCGAGACGCGAGGTGACCTTTACTACACCAAGGCGATGTTGCTGGCGAACGGTGACCGCTATGAAGCGCAGATCGCCGAAGACCGCGAACTTGACTCGAAATACCGCTGACAGGCCGACGCGATGGAATTCAGAACCTTCGTTTTTTACTTTCTCTCGACGATCCTCGTGCTCGCCGGAGTGCGCGTGATCACCTCGCGCAATCCGGTACATGCGGCCCTTTTTCTGGTCCTTGCGTTCTTCACCGCGAGCGGCATCTGGATGCTGCTGCAGGCCGAGTTTCTTGCCATCGCACTCGTTCTGATCTACGTCGGAGCGGTGATGGTCCTGTTCCTGTTCGTGGTGATGATGCTCGACATCAACCTCGACCGACTGCGTGAAGGCTTCTGGAGCTACCTGCCTCTGGGTTCCATCATCGCGTTGTTGATGGTCGCCGAGATGGGGCTGGTGCTGGGTGGCAACTACCTGGGCCTGATGGAGAGCAGTCTGCCGCAGACCAGCGTCGGGGACAGCAATGTACAGGCGGTTGGGCGCCTGATGTTCACCGACTACGTGTATCCGTTCGAACTGGCGTCGATCATCCTGCTCGTCGGGATTGTCGCCGCCGTGGCTCTGACCCAGCGCGGGAAGCGGAAGAACAAGGCGGTCGACCCGTCGCAGCAGGTGTTCGTCAAAGCCAAGGACCGCTATCGCGTGTTGCAGATGCCAGCCGAGAAGAGGGACTGAGCGGGCGCCCGAGGCAGCCGTAGCAGCACGAGAACAAGACCGGGTGGCGGCGACGTCCCACCCCATAAAGGAACCAGGGAGGCACCTTGCTTACACTGTCCCATTTTTTGATCCTGGGCGCGATCCTGTTTGCGACCAGCGTCGTCGGCATCTTCCTCAACCGGAAGAACCTGATCATCATCATGATGTCGATCGAGCTGATGCTGTTGGCGGTGAACATGAACTTCATCGCCTTTTCCCATTACCTTCAGGATCTCGCCGGGCAGGTTTTCGTCTTCTTCATCCTGACCGTGGCTGCCGCCGAGTCGGCGATTGGTCTGGCGATTCTCGTTGTCCTGTTCCGCAACCTGAAGACCATCCACGTGGATGATCTGGACAGCCTGAAGGGTTGATCATGGAAATGCAAAAGCTTTACCTGCTGGTTCCCCTGGCCCCCCTTTTCGGCGCCATCATCGCGGGTCTGTTCTGTCGCGTGATTCCGCGCTGGGTGGCGCACGGCGTGACCATCGCCGGCGTGGCGATCAGTTGCTTTGCTTCCTACTTCATCTTCAGGGACGTGATGGCCGGCAACACCTACAACGGGCCTGTTTACCAGTGGCTGACTTCAGGAGACTATCGCTTCGAGGTCGGGTTCATGATCGACCAGTTGACGGTCACGATGATGCTGGTGGTTACCTTCGTCTCGCTGATGGTACATATCTACACCATCGGTTATATGCAGGACGACCCCGGCTACAATCGTTTCTTCAGCTACATCTCGCTGTTTACCTTTTCGATGTTGATGCTCGTGATGAGCAACAATTTCATGCAGCTCTTCTTCGGTTGGGAGGCGGTTGGTCTGGTGTCGTATTTGCTGATCGGCTTCTGGTACACCAGGCCGACCGCGATCTTTGCCAACCTGAAGGCTTTCCTGGTCAACCGCGTCGGCGACTTCGGTTTCATCCTCGGCATTGGTCTTGTGCTGGCCCATTTCGGCACGCTGGACTATGCTTCCGTATTCGCCAAGGCGCCGGAAGTGGCGGCCCATACCACTCCCCTGGCACTGTTCGGCCAGGGGGAGGGCGTTGCGCTGATGACCGCCATCTGCATCCTCCTGTTCATCGGGGCGATGGGCAAGTCGGCGCAAGTGCCACTGCACGTCTGGCTGCCCGACTCGATGGAAGGTCCGACCCCGATCTCGGCGCTGATCCACGCGGCGACGATGGTGACCGCCGGGATCTTCATGGTGGCGCGCATGTCACCCTTGTTCGAACTGTCCGACACCGCGCTGTCCTTCGTCATCGTGATCGGCGCGATCACCGCGCTGTTCATGGGCTTCCTCGGCATCATCCAGAATGACATCAAGCGTGTGGTCGCCTATTCGACCTTGTCGCAGCTCGGCTACATGACCGTCGCCTTGGGCGCTTCGGCCTACTCGGTGGCGATCTTCCATCTGATGACGCACGCCTTCTTCAAGGCGTTGCTCTTCCTCGCTGCCGGTTCGGTGATCATTGGCATGCATCATGACCAGGATATCCGCAACATGGGCGGTTTGCGCAAATACATGCCGATTACCTGGATCACCTCGCTGATTGGCTCGCTGGCTCTGATCGGCACGCCCTTCTTCGCCGGTTTCTATTCCAAGGATTCGATCATCGAAGCCGTGGCTCTGTCGCATGTCCCGGGCTCCGGTTTTGCCTATTTTGCCGTGATGGCGGGCGTCTTCGTAACGGCCTTCTATTCCTTCCGGATGTACTTCCTGGTGTTTCACGGCGAAGAGCGTTTTGGCAAGGCGTCGGCGCATCACGACGAGCCTGCCGCGACGCACGCCAAGCCGGACGAGCACGCCGTCCATGCCGGACATGCAGCCGGTCACGACGAACACGCTCACCGTGCAGACGACTCGCATGATGAACACCATCATGGACTGGCGCCCGGCCAGAAGCCGCACGAAACCCCGTGGGTGGTGACCCTGCCCCTGATCCTGCTGGCCATCCCGTCGGTGCTCATCGGTTACATGGCGATCGAGTCGATGCTGTTCGGGGGCTACTTCAAGGGCGCGATTTTCGTCGACTCGGCGGCGCATCCGGTGATGGAGGAGCTGGCCCATCACTTCCACGGCGCTTTCGCAATGGCCACACACGCGGTAAGCACCCCAGTGTTCTGGCTGGCTTTCCTGGGCGTCGCGCTGTCCTGGTTCCTGTATATGAAACGTCCGGATATCCCGGCAACGATTAAGGCACGCTTCGGCTGGCTGTACGCATTGCTTGACAACAAATATTACTTCGACAAGTTCAACGAGGTGTTTTTCGCCGGCGGCGCACGCCTGCTCGGGCGGAGTCTCTGGAAAGGCGGCGATACCGGCCTGATCGACGGCATCATCGTCAACGGCTCCGCACGTTTCGTGGGTTGGTTCGCGACCGTGGTTCGCCTGTTCCAGACCGGTCACATTTACAACTATGCATTTACGATGATTATCGGCGTGTTCGTCTTGATGACCCTCTGGGTCACGCGCGCCTGAGCTAGAGAAAGACTGGGAACGATATGTCAGGCACGCCGCTTCTCTCTCTTGCCATCTGGGTTCCGATTCTCGCCGGCTTGGTTATCCTGGCGACGGGCTCCGATCGCAACGCACCGTTGGCACGGATGCTCTCGCTGATCGGTGCCGTCGCCGGCTTGGTGGTGACGATTCCGCTGTATACCGGTTTCGACCTGCACACGCCGGCCATGCAGTTCGTCGAACTGAAGCCCTGGATTCAGCGCTTCAATGTCAACTACCATCTGGGTGTCGATGGCATCTCGATGCTGTTCGTCATTCTCAACAGTTTCATCACGGTCACCGTCATTCTGGCTGGCTGGCAGGTGATCGACAACAAGGTCGCGCAGTACAACGCCGGTTTCCTGATCATGTCCGGTCTGCTGAACGGGATCTTCTCGGCGCTCGACGGTGTCCTGTTCTACGTCTTCTTCGAGGCATCGCTGATTCCGCTCTATCTGATCATTGGTATCTGGGGTGGGCCGAACCGCGTTTACGCGGCATTCAAATTCTTTCTCTTCACACTGTTCGGCTCGCTGCTCTTCCTGATCGCCTTGCTCTACCTTTTCATCAACTCGGGCGGCAGCTTCTCGATTCTCGACTGGCATCGGATGCCCATCCCGATGAACGCGCAAACCTGGCTGTTCCTTGCCTTCTTGGTGGCCTTTGCCGTCAAGGTGCCGATGTGGCCGGTACATACCTGGTTGCCTGACGCGCACGTCGAAGCTCCAACCGGCGGATCGATCGTGCTGGCGGCCATCGCTCTGAAGCTCGGAGCCTATGGCTTCCTGCGATTCTCGCTGCCGATAACGCCCGACGCCTCACACGAACTCGCTGGCCTGGTAATTGCGCTGTCGCTGATCGCCATCATCTATATCGGATTTGTTGCGCTGGTGCAGGACGACATGAAGAAGCTGGTGGCTTATTCGTCGATCGCCCACATGGGTTTCGTGACCCTCGGCTTCTTCATTTTCAGCGCCATGGGGGTGGAAGGTGCGCTGGTGCAGATGATCTCGCACGGCTTCGTATCCGGCGCCATGTTCTTCTCGATCGGCGTCATGTATGACCGGGCACACTCGCGGCAGATTGCCGACTATGGCGGCGTGGTGAACAAGATGCCCAAGTTCGCCGCCTTCTTCATGCTCTTCGCGATGGCCAATGCCGGCCTGCCGGCTACCTCGGGCTTCGTTGGCGAGTTCATGGTCATCCTGGCTGCTGTCGATTACAGTTTCTGGGTCGCCTTTGCTGCTGCGTCGACGATGATCGTCGGGGCTGCCTATACCCTGTGGATGTACAAGCGGGTGGTCTTTGGCGCCGTGGCCAACCACCACGTGGCTGAACTTGCCGACATCGATTCCCGCGAGTTCCTGATTTTCGTTCTGTTCGCCATTGGTGCGCTGGGCATGGGCCTCTATCCTCAGCCGTTTACCGAAGTCATGCACAGCTCGGTCAATGAGCTGCTGCGTCACGTCGCCCTCAGCAAGATCCAATAACTGGTAGCCGCTATGACTCTTGCCGAACTGCAGTTCCAAATCCCGGACCTCCGCCTTGCCAGCGCGGAGATCTTCATGTTGCTGATGGCTTGCCTGATTCTGATGCTTGATTTGCTGGTGAAGGACAGGAAGCGGACGCTGACCTTCGTTGCAACGCAGCTGACCTTAGTGGGAGCGGCGGTCGTCACCTTTGCAACGAGTTCGGGCGAGGTGGCCTACACGTTCAGCAACATGTATGTTGGCGATCTGATGGCGGATCTGCTGAAACTGCTGCTTTATCTCACGGTGATTGTCGTCCTCTTCTATTCGCGCGGCTATATCGTCGAACGCGAACAGATGGCGAGGGGTGAGTACTACTCGCTGGCGCTCTTCGCCACCCTCGGCATGATGGTCATGATCTCGGCAAACCATCTGGTGACGGTGTACATCGGTCTCGAACTGCTGTCGCTTTCGCTCTACGCGATGGTCGCAATGAACCGTGATTCGGTCCCGGCCACCGAGGCGGCAATGAAGTATTTCGTGCTCGGTGCTCTCGCTTCGGGGCTGCTGCTCTATGGCATGTCGATGATCTATGGAGCGGCCGGAACGCTGGAGATCACGGCGATCGCCGAGCGCCTTTACTTGGGTCAGGTCGACCGGGGGATTCTTGTCTTCGGTCTCGTTTTCCTGGTCTCCGGCCTGGCTTTCAAGCTGGGTGTGGTTCCCTTCCACATGTGGATACCGGACGTCTATCATGGCGCACCGACGGCTGTCACCCTGTTCATCGCCACTGCCCCCAAGCTGGCCGCATTTGCCATGGTCATTCGTCTCCTGGTCAACGGGCTGATCGTGGTTTCGCAGGACTGGCAGACGATGTTGATCATGCTCTCGGTGCTGTCGATGGCCATCGGCAATATTGCCGCCATCGCGCAGACCAACCTGAAGCGCATGCTGGCTTACTCGGCGATCTCGCACATGGGCTTCATGTTGCTCGGTATGGTCACCGGAGTGGTTGGCGGAGACGCGCGTTTTGCGCTTAATGCCTACAGTTCGTCGATGTTCTACGTCATTACCTATGTGCTGACCAGCGCGGGCACCTTCGGCATGATCCTGTTGCTCGCCCGCAATGGCTTCGAATCCGAGGAAATCGACGACTTCAAGGGGCTCAACAAGCGCAGCCCATGGTTCGCCGCCGTGATGATGATGATGATGTTTTCGATGGCCGGGGTACCCTTCTTCGTCGGCTTCTTTGCCAAGTTCTCAGTGTTGCAGGCGGTTGTCGCCGCCGGCTACCTTTGGTTGGCCATCGTCGCAGTCGCTTTTTCGCTGATCGGTTGTTTCTACTACCTGCGCGTGGTAAAGATCATGTACTTCGATCAACCGGCCAGCATGACGCCGATCGCTGCCCCGCTGGACATGAAGATTCTCATGTCGGCGAACGGCTTGGCGGTTGCGCTGCTGGGCATCTTCCCGCAAGCATTGATGTCGCTCTGTGCCTTCTCGTTGCTGCGCTCGCTCTGAAGTCGCGGCCGTTTGGGACCTGAACGCCCCGCCGGTCGGGGCGTCGTCTTTTGGGAGTCGAACAATGGACGACAATTACCCACATCTGGCCGAGCAGGAACTGGAGAGCATTCAGGTTTTCGGCGGGAAATTGCTCGATGTGCGTCGCGATCGTGTGCGCCTGCCGGACGGCCGGGAGTGCTTGCGCGAGTACATTCGTCACCAGGGCGCGGTGGTGGTCATTGCCGAGCTCGACGAGCAGCGACTCCTCTTCGTACGGCAGTACCGCTATCCGCTGCGCCGTTCCTTCCTCGAACTGCCGGCGGGCAAGATCGATCCCGGCGAGGACATCCTGGCTACGGCCCGGCGCGAACTGATCGAGGAAACCGGCTATCATGCGGCAGAATGGCGTCACTTGGGCGTGATGCATCCCTGTGTCGGCTATTCGGATGAACGGATCGAGATCTATCTGGCGCACGGCTTGCACCGCGAAACCGATCCCACACCCGACAGCAACGAGTTCCTGGATGTGCTCAGCCTGTCGTTGCATGAGGCGGTGGCCGCGGTGCAGGCCGGGACCATCACCGACGCAAAGACGATCGCCGCGCTCTTCTGGGCCGAAAGAGTCATCCAGGCCAACTGGTGAGCCGGCGTGCACCGCAAGTGGGTAGACGCATCGCCTGTCAGCGGGGCGCCGGCGGCGTGCGCCGATAGATCTCTTCCGGGAGATCACCGAGGATCCGCGTCTGGCCAGAGCTGCTCCGCTGCATCGGGGATGCCTTGGAGATCCTGAATGCCTACCTTCAACGACTGACGGTGTCCCGGCGCATGCTGGGTCTTGCCGCAGTGGCCATCGTTGCCGTACTTGCCATGGGTTTGTCGATCTTTCCGCAGCTGCGCACCCTTGCCGAGATCAACCGGAGCTTCTACCATTATACTAACGATACGCTATTGACGGTCAAGGATATGAAGTACGAGTTGCTGGCGATGCAACTTGTGCTGCATAATCTGATCAGCGAGCGAAATCCGGAAAAGCGCCAGCGCTTTGCTGATGAGCTGCTTCATTGCGACGCCAGGTTCGTTGCTGGAGTGCATCGTCTGCATGCCTCATACGACGGCGATCCGGGCGATCTTGCACAGACAGAAAGATTATATCTGGCGCTGGTCGCCGAGCGCTCCGCGATTCTGGAGCAGGTGAACTCCGCGGCAGGCCGTGCTCACTGGTCGAGCGTGATGGATTCTGCACCAGGCTCGGTCGCCGCCGAGCTGGCCACACGACTCGAACAGATCGGCCAGGTTGCCGCCGTCAGCACGCTGGCCATGCATCAGCGGGCGACCCGGATTTACCAGCAGGAGCGTCGGCAGGCCATCTACTTCATTCTCGGCAGTCTTGGTCTGCTGCTCTTCACGGCGGTCATTTTCGCCCGCTCGATCACTCTTCCCCTGCGCCGCCTGCGCGACAGCATCGTCGCATTATCCCAGGGGCGACTTGGCCAGGCCATTCCCGAGCAGGGACAGGAAAACGAGATTGGCGAAATTGGCCGCGGGGTGGCCGTCCTGCAGAACGTCCATCAGGCGATGGCGGCCCAACGCTGGATCAGAGCGACCATTGCGGCAATCTCGGCTGAACTGCAACAGGCGGTGACCTTCACGGAGCTGGCGCACAAGCTCCTGTCCAACCTGGGACCGGTACTTGGCGTGTCGCAGGGTGCTTTTTTCATCGTTACCGAAGACGGACAGACACTGAAGAGCATTGGTCGCTACGGTCACGCCGCCGGGCAAGCCCGGGAAGTGGTGGGCGCTGACGATGGTCCCGTCGGCGAGTGTGCGACGCTCGGCAAGCCCCTGGTCATCACACAGCCAGCAGCGCAAGACCTGGTTGCTCTTCCTGAGGTGCGTTCTGGTGCGGCCGTCGTGATGCAGCTGGTACCGGTCGTCCGTTTCGGGAAGACGCTAGCGGTGATCGAACTGCACGGTTCCCGGGTCTTCAGTGAGGACGAACGAGCCGTACTGGACGGCCTGCTGCCCCTGCTCGCGCTCACGCTGGAGATCATCGAGCGCAATACGCGAACTCGCCGACTGCTCGAAGCAACGCAGCAGCAGGCCGCGCAACTGGAAAATCAGGCTGCCGAGCTGGCTGCGCTCGAAGAACACAGCCGGCTGATCCTCGGTGCGGTGAGTGACGGGATCGTTGGTCTCGACAACATCGGACGCATGATCTTCGCCAATCCGGCGGTCTTCGCGCTGCTCGGCTATGACAGCGATGAACTGCTCGGCAAGCAGTTCCATGCCATGGTGCACTACGCTTACCCGGACGGGAGCGACTTGCCGGGCGAAAGCTGCGCCATGCAGCGAACCGCGCAGGATGGACAGGTGCGCAAGGTAGCCAATGAAGTCTTGTGGTGCAAAAACGGTACGCCGCTTGCCGTCGAGTACGTTACCACACCATTCTACAAGGCCGGGCAACTGGTTGGTTCGGTCATCGTTTTGCGCGACATCACCGAGCGGCAGGCGGCCGAAGAACGCTTGCGGCAAGCCCATGAAGAACAGATGGCAATTTTTGAAACCGCCAGCCTTGGCATTGCCTTCGTCCGGGACGGTGTGCTGGTCAACGCCAACCGCCGGGTGCAGGAACTGTTCGGCTACGCTGTCGAGGAATTGCTCGGCCAGGCGCCCGGACTATACTTGCCGGCCGATGCAGACGAGGCGCTGGCCCGCGAACTGAATGCCGATCCGGGGGGGGCCAGATCGTCCAGCGGGTGATGGAGCTGTGGCGCAAGGACGGCTCGCGTTTCTGGTGCCGAATCAGCGGCCGTGCGGTCGACCCCGGCAGGCTGTCGCAGGGAACGGTGTGGATGTTCGAGAACGTCACCAGTGAGCGTGCCGCGGCCGACTCGCTGCGCGAGGCGAAGGAACTGGCCGAGGAGACGGCCCGGATGAAGAGCGGTTTTCTCGCCAACATGAGTCACGAGATTCGCACCCCGATGAATGCCATCATCGGCATGACACATCTCGCGCTGCAGACCAGGCTCAGCCCGCGTCAGCGCGACTATGTAACGAAGATCCAGGATTCGGGTCAGCATCTCCTGGCAATCGTCAATGATGTGCTCGATTTCTCGAAGGTCGAAGCGGGCAAGCTGACGCTGGAGCAGACCGAATTCGCCCTCGAGGAGGTGCTTGACAACGTGGCCAACCTGACGATCGGCAAGGCCAGCGCCAAGGGTCTTGAACTGGTGTTCGATGTGCACCCGGCGGTGCCCCGGCTGTTGATTGGCGACCCCTTACGTCTCGGGCAGGTGCTGATCAATTATTGTAACAACGCCGTCAAGTTTACCGAGCACGGGGAGGTCGCCGTTTGCGTCAGCGTGCGTGCAGTGGAGGGCGACAGCCTGTTGCTCCATTTCGCTGTCAGGGATACCGGAATCGGTCTGACCGAGGAGCAAATGGGTTGCCTGTTTCAAAGCTTTTCCCAGGCCGACACTTCGACCACGCGCCGGTTCGGCGGTACGGGTCTGGGCCTGGCAATTGCTAGAAAGCTGGTCGAGCTGATGGGCGGAGAAGTCGGAGCGCAGAGCGAATACGGCAAGGGTTCAAGCTTCTGGTTTACCGCTCGTCTGGGCCGACCTGGGCGGGCGGTGAGTAGCCGCCTGCCCAGTCCCGACCTGCGCGGCAGACGCGTGCTGGTGGTTGACGACAACGACAGCGCGCGCAACGTCCTCCGCGAACTGTTGCAAGCGATAACCTTTGTGGTCAGCGATCAGCCGTCGGGCAAGGCGGCGGTCGAAGAACTCGCAGAGGCGTCCGTGCAGCCCTACGACGTCGTCTTTGTCGACTGGCTGATGCCCGACCTGGATGGGGTCGAGACGGCCCGCCAGATTCTGGCCCTCGGTCTCTCACCCGCGCCACGCCTGGTGATCATCACGGCGGACAGTTCCGAGGCACTGCTCGAGAAAGCTGGCGCCGCAGGGATCAAGGATGTGCTCCTCAAACCGGTCAACGCCTCGCTGCTTTTCGATTGCGTCATTCGCCTGCTGGGCGATGCGCCGGGCGACATACCCGGTGCCTCGCCGCCACTGCCCGAGATCGAACAGCAACTGGCGAGCATCAGGGGTGCGCACGTGCTGCTGGTCGAAGACAATGAACTCAATCAGGAAGTGGCAAGCGAGTTGCTGGTCGGCGCCGGGCTCGTGGTCGACCTGGCGGGGGACGGTGCGGAAGCGGTGCGCAAGGTGCGCGCTGTAGCCTACGATATCGTGCTGATGGACATGCATCTGCCGCTGTTGGACGGTGTCAGCGCCACCCTCGCCATCAGGCAGATGGCCGAGCGCGCAGACTTGCCGATCGTTGCCATGACAGCCAATGCCATGCCGGCCGACCGGCGTAAGTGCCTGGCGTCCGGCATGGTCGATTTCGTCGCTAAACCAATCGAGCCGAGCGAACTCTGGCGGGTGCTGCTCAAATGGATCCCTCCGCAGCAGTCGCTACCCCAGCCGGGAGCGCGGTCTGCGGGGCGTCTCGAGCCTGGTCCGTCGTCTGAAGCCATGATCGATATTCCGGGTCTCGATACGGCCGAGGGGTTGCGGCGGGTGCTCGGCAGGACACAGCTCTACTGGTCGATGCTACGCAAGTTTGTCGCCGGTCAGCAGCATGTTGCCAGCGAGATTGGTGCTGCTCTGGAGCGCGGCGCGGGAGGCACCGCTGAACGCCTGGCGCATACCCTGAAGGGACTGGCGGGTAATATTGGCGCTCGCCAACTGCAACGGCAGGCAGAACGACTCGAAGCGGCGATCGGCGGTGGGTTTGAGCGACAACCCATTGCGGTCTTGCTCGAATCTACGGATAGAATGCTGGGCGCACTGGTCAGCGAGTTGCTGCCCAGATTGCCGCCGGAGTCGCCTGGCGAGATGGCGACAAACTTTGATCCGCTGCGCCTGCAGCAGGTATGCCGCAAACTGGCTGGCCTGCTGGCCGAAAGCGATTCCGAAGCCGGTGATCTGCTCGATGCCGAGGCCGGGTTGTTGAGCGCCGCTTTTGGCAGCAGCTATCGAGATATCGAGACGGCTGTCCGTAGCTTCGATTATGAAGCCGGCCTGGGGGCTTTGCTGGCGAGTGCCGCCGTGGTCGGAATTGCAGTTTGACGAGGAGTGATGATTGCCATGGACGTGAATGAAAACAACAAGGCAACCATTCTGGTGGTCGATGACACCCCGGGCAACCTTGCCCTGATGTCGGCGTTGCTCAAGGAGCGTTACAAGGTCAAGGTGGCCAACCACGGCGACAAGGGACTGCGGATCGCCACTTCCAGGACGCCCCCCGACCTCATTCTGCTCGACGTGATGATGCCGGACATCGATGGTTATGAGGTGTGCCGGCGTCTGAAGGCCGATGCGCAGACACGCTACATTCCGATCATCTTCCTGACCGCCAAGTCGGAGATCGAGGACGAGCAGAAGGGCTTGGCGCTGGGTGCCGCAGACTACATCACCAAGCCGATCAGCCCGCCGATCCTGATGGCGCGTGTCGCTACCCAGCTTACGCTGAAGGCAAGCACCGACTTCCTGCGCAGCAAGAATGACTTCCTTGAAGCAGAGGTGGCCAGGCGAACCAGTGAACTCGAAGCGGTTCAGGATGTAACCATAATGGCCATGGCGTCGTTGGCCGAAACCCGGGATACCGAAACCGGTCAACACCTTCGGCGCACGCAGCTCTACGTCAGGATTCTCGCCGAGACCTTGCGGCCGCATCCGCGTTTCGCGGATTTCCTTACCGACCAGAATATCAAGGTGTTGTGCAAGTCGGCTCCCCTGCATGATATCGGCAAGGTCGGCATTCCCGATCGTATACTGCTCAAGCCAGGGCGCTACGAGCCGCATGAAATGGAGATCATGAAAAGGCATCCGCTGTTTGGCCGGGATGCCATCCAGTCGGCCGAGGACTGGCTTGGCAGGCAGGTCGAGTTCCTGACCATTGCCAAGGAAATCGCGCTCTGTCATCAGGAGCGATGGGACGGCAGCGGCTATCCGGAAGCGCTTTCCGGTGAGAGCATCCCGGCATCGGCGAGGCTGATGGCGGTTGCCGATGTCTACGATGCGCTGATCAGCCGCCGGGTCTACAAGCCGCCGATGACGCATGAACAGGCGGTGCAGGTGATCGTCCAAAGTCGCGGCGTGCATTTCGATCCCGATGTGGTCGACGCCTTCCTGCAGGCGGAGGAAGAGTTTCGCTCGATCGCCCAGCGCTATCCCGATTCCGAGGACGATCTGCGGAAAAAGATCGAGTATCTGTCGCAGGCAGTCGCCGTCGATCCCTGAAGCGGCAGCGCCCCGCCTCGCCTGGCCGCTTCCCGGCGTCAGACCGTGTCAACCCGCTGCCCCCGGCGGCCCGTCGCCAGGGTCAGCGGTTCAGTCGGGCTGGCTGGTCTGCCTCGGCCAGATCGGGAGCCGTGCTGCGCCCGGCGGTCAGTGTCGCGAACAGTGCCCGGAGTTCGGCCACCGCGTCTTCCAGTCGACTTACCCGTGCCACCAGTTCGGCCTGCTGGTCGACGCTCGTGGCGGCAAGCTCTGCTGTGGGATCGAGCGACGGCTCTGCTGCACCGCACAGCAGGTGCGCCCAACGATGTTCACGCGCACCGATCTGCCTGGGCAGGCGGACGACGAGCGGGCCGGCGTTGCGCGTGGTCAGCTCCTGCAGATAGGCGTCAACCGATGAGCTGTCATCAAAGTGGTACAGTCGCTCGCTGTTGGCGCGCAATTCGCTGACCGTCTGCGCACCGCGCAGCATCAGGGTGGCGAGCAGGGCGACGCTGGCCGCCGGTACACTGTACACCTTGCCGAAGTTCTGGGCGTAGCGCAGGACGCGACCCGATGCGCCATAGGTTTCGAGCACCAGAACGCGGCTGCGCAGTTCTTCGAGTGCCGCCTGGACCTCGCTTTCCGCAACATTGAGCACCGGATCGCGCGCCGATTTCTGGTTGCAGCCCGCAGTCAGGCTGTTCAAGGTCAGCGGATAGGTGTCGGGGGTGGTCTTTTCCTTCTCGATCAGCACACCCAGAATGCGTGCCTGGAGAACGCTCAGGGTCGGTGGGTTGGCGGCAGGCTGTGGCATGGTCGTTTCCTCTTGGCTTCTGGCAAGATTCCGGGTTCGGGTCCCGCGAGTGCCAGCGGACTTACGGTGGTGGCGTGTGGCCGGGCCAGCAACGTTGCGCTTGCTGGCCAACGCAAGGCCGGGTCAGGCGAATAACTGCCCATGCTCACGCGAGTCGTGGAAACCGACCTGGGTCCATTTCTCGCTCGTCACCTCCAGGTTGTAGCGCGTGCTCGCCAGATAGACGGGATTGCCGTCCACATCCTTGGCCATGCGGTGGAGCTGCTCTCGCTCGAAGGCGCGGCGCGTGCTGTCGTCGGGGAAAGTCAGCCAGCGCGCGGTGTAGATGTCGGCCGATTCGAAGATGGCATCGACCTTGTACTCGGTCTGCAGGCGCTGCGCGACGACTTCGAACTGCAGGTTGCCGACCGCGCCGAGCAGCAGCGCGCCGCTCGCCAGGTTTTCGAAGACCTGGATGGCGCCTTCTTCACCGAGTTCCTGCAGCCCCTTGAGCAGTTGCTTGCTCTTCAGTGGGTCACGCAAGCGCGCTGCGCGAAAGAGTTCCGGCGAAAAGTAGGGGATGCCCTTGAAGTCCAGGGTCTCGCCTTCGCTCAGGCAGTCGCCGATATGCAGGTTGCCGTGGTTGTGGATACCGATGATGTCGCCGGCCACCGCATCTTCCATCAGCAGGCGCTCGTTGGCCATGAAGGTCAG
>NZ_JAEUOL010000098.1 GCF_016789985.1 Accumulibacter sp. | reverse complement strand
GCCAGTAGCGTCGACAATTCCATCGTGTTCGGTGTGCGCGCCTGAATCATCGCCGCCACCGCTAGCGGTAGCTTTTTCAGGATCGTCTTGCGCATCCCAGGGAGGGCCTCTTCCAGACCAAACCGTACCTCGTCCGCTAACGTATCTGTCTTTCCCATCGTCTCTCAATGTGTTGCCTCGTAATAATCAGAGATTACATTAAAAGTGATGGGTGGTAAGCAGGCAATGATTCCCGATTGACTTCGGCTGTCCGGATCCGGGATACTCTGCGCGATGAGCACCTCTTCCCTCATCCTGCTTTTGCCCCCGCGAGAGGGTCCTGGCGGTAACACCTGCCGCCGTAGTCTGTCGGCGAGCCTCCCTCCGGCATGACGCGTGGAGCCTTGGGCCGGTGGTTTCTCCTGAGGTGCCGGCCCCCGTGCCACAAACTTGAGGCGGACCGGAAGCGGGTGGGATTCGAGTCCATGTGGCAGCAAAGCCCTGGCCTGCGCAGCCGGTCAGCAGTCTCTGGGCGCTTCTGGCAATGTCTTTCTCCTGCTCCAGCATGCTGCTCGCTACCGAGTGTGGCATCTGCGCGGTCAGCTCAATCCGGTCCGCGTGCCGGTGGCAGGCGCGTGACCATTTCTCATGGGAGCCGGCCGGTCGACGGACACGGTTTCCGCGACCTCGACCGCGACAGTCCGTGGAGCGTCCAGAATAGCGTTGAAATCCCTCCGGTGATCCAGTTGCGCGGTCATCCCTTGGCGGTGCACGTCGCCACGCGCAAGAGCGCGCCAGGTCGTCGATGATCGGACGGACCTTCGCTCTGGCGTTCCGCAATCTCGCACGGCACCGGCGGCGATCGGGGGTCTGTATCGGGGCGATCGGTTTCGGCGTCGTCGCGCTCATCCTGGCCGGCGGGTTTGCCGAATGGATGATCTGGATGGAACGTGAATCGACGATTCACTCGCGCCTGGGTCATCTGCAAATCGTCAAACGTGGCTATTACGAACAGGGTGTGGCCGATCCCTATGCCTACCTGTTCGGCGAGCAGGTGGTCGACGTGCAGCAGATCAGCGAACTGCCGCAGGTGCGGACGGTCACCCCGCGGCTGGCCTTCTCGGGGCTGATCTCCAGGGGCGAGACAACGGTGAGCTTTCTGGGCGAGGGGGTGGCGCCGGAAACCGAGGCCAAGGTGTCCAAGGAAGTGGTCGTCAGTGCCGGCGAGCCGCTGACGAGCAGCGATCCGACCGGCATCATTCTCGGCAAAGGGCTCGCGGAAAGCCTGGGCGCCGAGCCGGGTGCGACCGTGGTGCTCCTGGTGACCACCCAGAGTGGCGGCGTTTCAGCCGTCGAGGCTCGGGTACGCGGTGTCTTTCATACGGCGATCAAGGCCTTTGACGATGCGGCACTGCGCCTGCCGATTCCCCTGGCGCGCAAGCTGGTGAAGGCCGACGGCGCACATCAACTGATCGTTCTGCTCGCCGACACGGAGCAGACCGACGAGATGCTGAAGCAGTTGCGCAGCCTGATCGATGAGAAGAAGAGCGGTTTGCAGGTGACGCCGTGGATCGATCTGGCCGATTTCTACAAGGCGGTGGTGGACCTGTTCGCTTCGCAGACCGGATTCGTGCGCCTGATCATCGCCATCATCATCATCATGAGCATGTCGAATGCCCTGATGACGAGCGTCAGGGAAAGGACGAGCGAGATCGGGACGATGATGGCCCTCGGTTTCCGCCGCAACGAAGTAATGCAACTGTTTGTCAGCGAAGGGGTGGTGATGGGGCTGGTCGGCGGAGCGGTCGGGGCGATCCTCGGTTATCTCCTGGCGCTGGCGATCTCGGCGCTGGGTATTCCGATGCCTCCGGCGCCCGGCATGGATCAGGGCTTCGACGCCGAGATCCGGGTGACCGCGCGGCTTGCCTTCGGCGGTTTCCTGCTGGCCGTGGTGTCGGCGGTGCTGGCCAGCCTGTACCCGGCTTGGAAGGCCTCACGGCTGCAGATCGTCGACGCCCTGCGGCGTGCCGTCTAGGACAACAGGATGATGTTCGAGATGATGACCCTGCGCTGCAGCCTGCGCAATCTCTTCCGCCAGAAGGGGCGCACCGGCATGACCCTGGCTTCGATCGTCTGCGGGGTCATCGGCCTGATCGTGTCGGGCGGCTTCGTCGAGGACGTGTTCATCCAGTTGCGTGAGTCGACCATCCATTCGCGCTTTGGCCACCTGCAGGTCTATCGCGCGGGCTTTTATGCCAACGGCGTCCGCGAACCATACGATTATCTGATCTCCGCGCCGGAGGATGTGCAGGCGAGCATCGCTACGCTTCCCGGGGTGGTCGATTCGATGCGGCGGCTCAACTTCTTCGGGCTGCTGAACAACGGCAAGACCGACCTGCCGATCATCGGGGAAGGCGTCGAGGCGGACAAGGAGGCGAAACTCGGCAGTCACCTGTTCATGGTCGACGGGCACCAATTGACGGGCAATGACATCAACGGGATGCTGGTCGGTGAAGGAGTGGCCAAATCCCTGGGCATCGGGGTTGGCTCATTCGTGACGATTCTCGCCAATACCCCGGAGGGTGCACTGAACACGCTGGAGTTCAAGGTCGTCGGCGTGTTCCGGACCTACGCCAAGGATTTCGACGCCCGGGCCGTGCGTGTCGCCCTGTCGTCGGCGCAGGAATTGCTCGGTGTCCAGGGTGTTCACTCCGTCGTCGTCTCGCTTGACGATTCGCTGAACACCGATCCGCTTGCCGCGCGTCTCGCGGCGCGACTGGTCAAGAGGGGCTACGAGGTCAAGACCTGGTTCGAACTCGACGACTTCTACGCCAAGACGGTCGATCTCTACAAGAGCCAGTTGGGCGTCCTGCAATTCATCATTCTCGTCGTCGTGCTGTTGAGCGTGGCCAACAGCGTCAACATGACGGTCTACGAGCGGGTTGGCGAGTTTGGTACACTGCGTGCGCTGGGCAAGCGCGACTGGCAGATCTCGCTGCTGATCATTATCGAAAATGCCCTGCTCGGCCTGATCGGCGCCATCCTGGGCGTCGTTGTCGGGATACTGCTCGCCCTTGCGCTGTCGGCGATCGGCATTCCGATGCCGCCGCCGCCGAACTCGAACGTCGGCTATACGGCCTACATCCGGATTGTCCCGAGCGTGCTGTTGCTATCGTTCCTGATCGGCTTTTTCGCCACGCTGCTTTCCTCCTTGCTGCCGGCCAGGGGCGTTGCCCGCCTGCCGGTGGCCGAAGCCCTGCGACAGAACATCTGAGTCGTGGCTGGCCATGCCGACCGGAGGTGCTTCGGATCAGATCGGCGAGCGCAGCGCGGAGAGGGCGTACAGTCGGCGCAGCGTGGCGTGTTTCAGGCGCTGGCGCCAGGGAAGATGAATCGGTTCGCTTGTCAGGGTCGGCATGGTCCTGTCCGCGCGCCGATTGTGCGCCAGGAGAAGCACCGGAAAGAGGTAGGACCACTCCTGGGTGATCCCGGAGAAGCGGCTTTGCCGCAGCAGGTCGGCCAATTCGTCGCGCGAGAAGGAGGCCAGGTAGGAATCCCGGATTTCCTGGAAGAACTGGTCGCCATGGGCACGATCGTACTTGTTCGAAAACCAGCGCCAGGTATCTTCCCGCTTGAAGCGCGCGAGATCGACCAGGAAGAAGGCGCCGCCCGGTCTGAGCAGGTCGGCCATGCCGTTCAGTGTCGCCAGTGCTTGCTCCGCTGTCGGGCAGTAGTGCAATCCGAAGGTCCAGGTGATGGCGTCGAAGCTGCGCTGGGCGAAGTGTTCGGGCAGGTGCGCCATGTCGACCTCGAGCAACCGGACGTTGTCGATGCGCTCGTGCTCGATGTGCCGGCGCGCCTGGTCGAGCATGGCGGGCGACAGATCGATGCCGGTGAATGCCACTCCGGGTCGCCGCCGGGCGAACTCCCCGAGCAGCAGGCCAGGGCCGCAGGCCACGTCAAGCGCCTCACCTTGCTGTGGGATGGCCGCCAGGGCCCGTTCGAGAACGAAGGCCTGAATGACCCGAAAATCACTCAAATGGGTCGCCCGGGCGTACTGTTCGCAGAAGCCCTCGTCGAAGATCAGGGATGCGCGATGCGGGACTCTTGCCTCGTGCCAGGTGGAGAGCCCTTCACGGGCGAAGTGGAAGAGTTCCTCAAGCATGTGGCCGGCCGCATGCGGTGCGGCCTTTGCAGACGGTTTGCGCGAGGACTGTTCCCTGCCGCAACGACGGCTTCCCGGTCAAGCTGTAACCTCCCAAGGTTCGGTGACGGCGGCAATTCTGCATGCTTATCTGATTGCTGGCAACCGCTCGGGACGTCAGGGACAGGTCTGCACTGCGTCGTCTAGGCGGGGGTTGGAGGGTATTGGCGAGTTCCCTGGGCAGACCGCCGGGGGGCGGGATGGACAATTCCGCGTTCTTCCCTGATCATTGCGGGGCCACATGCGCAGCGCTGGTGTCCTGGCTGTCGCCGGGAGGGTCACGCAAAGGGGGCCGCGGGTGCTGCCGCTGCCGACAGCGCCGGTCTGGAAGCGCGCGCGGCGACACAGGGAACGGCCCGATGGCGGAGAGCGTGAAATGAAGAGGTGTCGTCACTGCCTGGTGCCCGAGCGGGCGCCCGGCATATCCCTGTCTGCCCGCGGGATTTGCAATCTGTGCAGCGATGTGAGCGCATTGGCGCGCGAAGCAGCGAGCGCCGAGGCGGGGCGCCGGACGAGTGAGGCGGACTTCGAACAGGCCTTGGCCGACTGTCGGGGCCGCGGCGAATACGATTGCCTGGTTCCGCTCAGTGGAGGCAAGGACAGCGTCTATCTGCTTCATCGCCTGAGTGTCGAACGCAAGCTGAGGGTGCTCGCCTTTACGGTGGATATCAACATCCCGCCGCTCGCCTGGGACAACATCAGGCGTGCCCTCGGCAAGCTCAACATCGATCACCTCAGCTACTCGCCGTCGGCTGCCTTCTACCGCAAGACCTTTCGTTACCTGCTGCGCAATCAGGAGGAGCGCGGCGCGGTTTACACGCTTTCTTACGTCTATGCCCCCCTGTTTGAGGGCGATGCGATGCGGCTGGCCATCCAGAAGGGTATTCCGCTGGTGCTCGCCGGCTACTCGCCCGGCCAGCCCGAGCCGGAGCGAATGCGCTACGAGTTTTCGCGCCAACTGATCTGCGACA
>NZ_JAEUOL010000091.1 GCF_016789985.1 Accumulibacter sp. | reverse complement strand
CCTTCAGATCGTTGAGAGTTCTCGGACACGTCTGGCCAGCCGCGCACGGACTGCCGGCTGGACAAACTTGCTCACATCGCCGCCGAGAACGGCGATTTCGCGCACCATGGTGGCCGAAATGAACAGATACTGTTCACCCGGAGTAAGGAACACCGTTTCCACCTCGGGGTAGAGATTTCTGTTCATTCCCGCCAACTGGAACTCGTAGTCGAAGTCGGATACCGCCCGCAGACCCCGGAGGATCACTTTCGCGCCCCTGGCATGCAGAAAGTCCATCAGCAGGCCGTCGAAGCCGCAGACCTCGGCATTCGGGTAGGGCGCCAGAACTTCCTGCGCCATCTCCACCCGTTCAGCCAGCGAAAAGAAAGGCCTCTTCGGCTGGTTGACAGCTATCGCGACGATCACCCGCTCGAACAGGCAGGTCGCGCGCCGAACGAGATCCTCATGACCACGCGTCATCGGATCGAAGGTTCCTGCATAGATTGCCACCCGCTTATTCAGCGCCATCCGCTTCGCCTCGCCGCATCAAGTGATAGAACACCCGGCCGGCGCGGCCGTGGCGCACCGTGCGCCACTCACCGCAGCCCTCCAGGACCTTTTCCGCCTCGGCGTAGATGACGCCACCCGCCTCCATGACCCCGCCAACCATCGGCGCCAGCCGTGCGATCCAGTCCGCTCGATAAGGCGGGTCGAGAAACAGCACGTCGAAGCGTGCACCGGACGAAGCGAGAAATCTTACCGCATCCGCGCGCACGATCTCCAGGCGGCTGTCGGCAGCGAGAACCCGGGCGTTGGCTTCGAGCGCGGCGAGCACCTTCGGCGAATGCTCCACCATCACCACACGACGCGCACCACGCGACATCGCCTCAAAACCAAGCACCCCGCTGCCGGCGAACAGGTCCAGGCAGGCCAAACCGTCGAGCTCCTGTCCCAGCCAATTGAACAGTGTCTCGCGCACGCGGTCCGGCGTCGGCCGCAAGGCCGACAAGTCGGGAAAACGCAGCACCCGCCGCCGCCACTCTCCACCAATGATGCGCAGTGAGTTCAGAACCTTACTCTCCGCCGACCACCACGGTCACCAGATGTGCCGGCCGCACCCGCCGCGCGAATGCGGCCCTGATTTCAGCTATCGTCACCCGTTCGATGTTTTCCGGGTAACGGTCGAGATAGTCGAGTGGCAGGTCGTAGAAACCGATCATCGCCACATTCTCCAGAATCTTGCGATTGCTGTCGAGGCGCAGCGGGAAACTGCCGATCAGGTTCTGTTTCGCCGCCTGCAACTCGACCTCACTCGGCCCTTGCTCGAGGAACGCAACCAGCACTTCACGCGTCACCTTCAGTGCATCATTGGCCTGCGCCTTCTTGGTCTGCAGACCGATCTGGAACGGCCCCAACTGCTGCAGCGGAAGGAAGTAGCTGTGCACACTGTAAGCCAGGCCCCGCTTGTCGCGCACCTCCTTCATCAGGCGCGACACAAAGCCGCCGCCGCCCAGCGAATAGTTGCCGACGGCGAGCGGAAAAAAGTCCGGATCACCGCGTTTCAGTGCGGGCATGCCAATCAGAAGATGGGCCTGCGCCGCCGGGTGCTCAATCCGCTGTTCGCCGGCAATCGGCAAGCGCGGCGCGGCAAGGTCGCCGATTGCCGGTCCGGCCGGCAGACCACGCGTGAGCTGTTCGGCCAACGCCTCGGCCTGGGAGCGTGTCAAATCGCCGACGATCGCCAGGCTGGCACGCGCCGCGCCGTAGTGCGTCGCATGAAAGGCCAGGACATCGGCACGCTGCAAGGTACTCACCGACTCCGGAGTGGCCTGTCGCCCATACGGGTGCTCCGCATACATGGCTGACCAGAACGCCTTGCTGGCAATCGTGTCGGGACGCGTCAGGGCCTCCTTCAGCGCGGCGACCGAACGTGCCTTCTCGCGCGCCAGCACCTCGACCGGAAAGGTCGGACGGCTCAGAATGGCTTGCAACAGATCGAGCGCCGGACCGCGCTTGTCTACCATCGACAAGGTGCGCAGGGTCAGCGAAGCCCGGTCCAGATCCACGCCGCCCGAAAGCCTGGCGCCCAGATCCGCCAGTCGGCTGGCTATCTGCGTTTCATCCATGCCACCGGCACCGAGATCAATGAGTGATCGGGTCAAGCCCGCCACGCCCTCCTGCCCGGCCCCTTCATGCGCAGCACCGGCGGCAAAATCGACCTCGACATCGATGATCGGCAGGCTGTGATCCTCGACGAAGAGGACCCGGGTGCCGGCCAGAGTCTGCCAGCGTTCGATCTTCGGGCCTGCCTGGGTCAACTGTGCAGTCAAGGCAAGGCACAGGAAAATCAGCAGCCGGCAAGTATTCATCGATCGGCTCTCAGTGACGGGGGGCAAATGGCGAGCGAGCGAGCGGCGTCTGCGGCAGGGGCTGGGGATCGAGTTCGGCGACCGTCAGCAGCTCGTCACGAAAATACTTCCGGGCTACCGCCTGAACCTGCTCGGCAGTGACTTCCTGCAGCTTTTCGATCATCCGCCGGTTCATCGTATACGGCACCCCCACCGCTTCCAGTTGCCCGATCTCCATCGCCTGGGCAAAGATCGAATCCAGTTTGTAGATCTGTCCGGCAATCAGCTGAGCCTTGGCCCTCGCCAGTTCCTCGGCGGCCACACCGTCCTGCTGGACGCGCGCCAGTTCGGCGCGCAGGCCGACTTCCAGCTCGGCACGCGTTTTCCCGGCACTCGGTGATCCGTAAAGGTGGAAGATGCCCGGACCGCGCGTCGTCGAATCGTAACCGGCCACCGCATTCACCGCCAGCCGCTGTTCACGCACCAGATGTCGGGTAAAGCGGGCGGCATCATGTCCGGCGAGCACCGCCGCCAGCATTTCAAGCGCATAGGGGTCGACATCCTGTTCGACGTTGCGAATCACCGGCACCTTGTAGGCCATCATCACCACAGGCAGATCGGCCGGCGCCTTGACCGTCAGCCTACGGACACCGACCTGGGACGGCTCTTCCTGCGGCTTCCTGACCGGCAAGGGGCGGGCCTGCAACACACCGTAGTACTGCTCGGCAAGTCCGAAAACGGCCTGATGATCGACGTCACCGACCACCACCACATAGGCATTGTTCGGCGCGTACCAGCTATCGTACCAATGGCGGGCGTCGCTCGCCGTCATGTTCTCTAGATCGTTCATCCAGCCGATGATCGGCACGCGATAGGGGTGCACCTGAAAAGCGACCGCATTGAGCTGCTCGAACAACAGTGACTGAGGCTGATCGTCGGTGCGCAGCCGCCGTTCCTCCATGACCACCCTGATCTCCTGCGCAAACTCCTTGTCATCGAGCGTCAAGTGGCGCATGCGATCGGCCTCGAGCTGCATCATCTCCGCCAGCTTCTGCTTCGGCACCTGCTGGAAATAAGCAGTGTAATCGCGACTGGTGAATGCGTTGTCACGTCCGCCGGCAGCCGCCACACGGCGATTGAACTCGCCCGGTCCGGCCGTCGGTGTGCCCTTGAACATCATGTGCTCGAGGACGTGCGCCACGCCGGTCCGGCCGTTGGTTTCGTCCATGCTGCCGGCACGATACCAGACCATGTGCGCCACCGTGGGAGCACGACGATCCTCCTTGACGATGACCCGCAAACCATTGGCCAGTTGCCTTTCGTAGGGGTTGGCGAGAGTGGCGAGAGGCGCTGCCAGAAGCAGCAGCAGGGCAGACGATCTTGCGCAGTGCATGGGCATCGGTGGCTTCTGATAGAATTTCGGGGGTGTCGGGCAACTGGGCCGGCATCTTACCATCGCCAACGCATCCAAGCGCCTTTGAGACACACAAGCCCCATGTTTGGTTTCCTCAAGAAGTCCCCCGGTCAGACACCCACGGCACCGGACGCCGGCATCGGCGAGAGCGCCGAGCCGGCAAACACTCCCGCACCGTGGCGCTTGCGGCTGAAAGCCGGCCTGGCGCGCACGCGCGCCCAATTCGGCGGCAGGCTGAAGTCGATCTTCTCGCGCGGCAAGGTTGACGACGAACTGCTCGAGGATCTGGAAACCCTGCTGCTGAGCAGCGATATCGGCCTCGATGCGACGCAGCACCTGCTCTACCATCTGAAAGTACGTGCCAGACGCGACCGGCTCGATACCCCGGAAGCAATTCAGCGGGCACTGTCGGAGGTTCTCTACGAACTCCTGCTGCCGCTCGAGGAACCCCTCGATCTGCGCACCCATCGTCCGTTCATCATCATGCTGGCCGGAGTGAACGGCGCCGGCAAGACAACCTCGATCGGCAAGCTGGCCAAGTACTTTCAGGCGCAGGGTTTGTCGGTCCTCCTGGCGGCTGGCGACACCTTCCGCGCAGCGGCCCGCGAGCAGTTGCAAACCTGGGGTGAGCGCAACAATGTAACGGTCATTGCGCAACAGTCCGGCGATCCGGCGGCCGTCATCTTCGACGCCATCGCCGCCGCCAGGGCACGCAGCATCGACATCGTCCTGGCCGACACCGCCGGTCGGCTGCCTACCCAGATGCATCTGATGGACGAAATCGCCAAGGTCCGCCGCGTCATCCGGAAAGCCGATCCGACCGGCCCGCACGAGACCTTGCTGGTGCTCGATGCAACCTTCGGCCAGAACGCCCTGCAACAGGTGATGGCCTTCGACAAGGCCATCCAGGTCACCGGCCTGGTCCTCACCAAGCTCGACGGTTCGGCCAAGGGCGGCGTGGTCGCCGCCATCGCCCGGCAATGTCCGAAGCCGGTTCGCTTCATCGGCGTCGGCGAAGGGATAGACGATCTCAGGCCATTTACAGCCCGCGATTTTGTAGACGCGCTGTTCGAGTGATTACTGCCAACGACCTGACCAAACGCTACCCGGAAGGCCGCGAGGCGTTACGTCAGGTCAGCTTCGAAATCACCGCCGGAGAGATGGTTTTTCTGACTGGCCACTCCGGCGCCGGGAAATCGACGCTGTTCAAACTCCTTGCCGCCATCGAGCGACCAACCTCGGGCAGCATCGTGATCAACGGCCACAACCTCGCGGCGCTCGGCCCGACCGCGATTCCCTACCTGCGGCGCAAGCTCGGCCTGATCTTCCAGGATCGAAAGTTGTTGTTCGACCGCACGGTGCTCGACAACGTGCTGTTGCCCCTGGCCATCGTCGGCCATCCCGCCAAGGAAGCGGTCAAGCGGGCGCAGGCGGCACTGGCCAAGGTCGGTCTGCCGAATCGCGAAAAGACTTATCCGATCGCGCTCTCGGGCGGCGAGCAGCAACGCCTGGCGATTGCCCGCGCGGTGGTCAACCGCCCGGCGGTGATCCTGGCCGACGAACCGACGGCCAACCTCGACGCTCACTCGGCGCGCGAGATCCTCGACATCTTTCGCGCCTTTCAGCAAGTCGGCGTGACCGTTCTGATCGCCACTCACGATTCGCTGGACTTTCCCGACCTGCGGCCACGCATTCTGCAACTCGAGCGCGGCCAGATGAGTGAGCCACAGCAGGCAGGGCCGATCGACGGTGGCGTTGCATGAGCACCTGGCTGGCCCAGCATCTGGCCGCCCTGCGCGACGCACTGCGCCGCCTGGCGGCGGCACCGCTCAACTCCCTGCTGTCGCTGCTGGTCATCGGCGTCGCGCTGACTCTACCGACCGCTGGCTGGCTGGCGATCGACAACCTGCGTCACCTGACCGGAGATACCCCGGGCGTGCAGCAGATCAGCATCTTCCTGAGCCTCGATGCCGGCAAGCGCGAGGTCGCCGACATCGAAGCGCGCCTCAAGGACGCCAGGGCAGGCAAATGGCGCTACGTGCCGCGCGAAGAAGCGCTCAAACGCCTGCAATCGTCCGAGGGAATGGCCGAGATCATCGCCAGCCTGCCGCGCAACCCCTTGCCCGACGCCTATGTCGTGACACCATCCGATGCGCAGCCGGAGGCGCTCGAACGTCTGGCCAAGACATTCTCTTCCTGGCCAAAGGTAACACACGTGCAGCTCGACTCAGCCTGGGTCAAACGCTTCGATGCGCTCCTCCGGCTCGGCCGACTGGTCATCATACTGCTCGCCATCCTCTTTGCCGGCGCGCTAGTGACCATCACCTTCAACACCATCCGCCTGCAAATCCTTGCCCAAGCAGCGGAGATCGAAGTGGCCAAACTGATCGGCGCCACAGATACCTACATCCAACGACCCTTGCACTATTTCGGGATGCTGCAGGGTGCGCTGGGTGGATTGTGTGCGGCCATTCTGGTCGGCGGCGGTTTCTACCTGCTGACGCCACCGGTCGCCGAACTGGCGCAACTCTACGGCACCAGCTTTACACTACAGGGATTATCGGCGGTGGACATCACGGCCCTCACGGCCATCGGTGGCGCCCTCGGCTGGCTGGGTGCGAAGATCTCGGTGCTGACTCACTTGCGGCGCTTCGCCTGAGACGACCGCACCGGAAGACCAGCGGCGAAACTCAGCCGAACAGCACGCAGGCCCAGACCACGGGCACATTGAGCAGGGCGATCAGCACCGCTGCGCTGCCGATATCCTTGGCGCGCTTGGCGAGCGGATGGCGATCGAGAGAAATCCGGTCCACGGCGGCTTCAATGGCGGAATTGAGCAACTCGACGATCAGCACCAGCAGTACACTGCCGATCAGCAGTGCCAGCCCGATACCGCCGGGCGCGAGAAAGAAGGCCAGCGGCACCAGCAGAGCCGCCAGGTGCACCTCCTGGCGAAACGCATCTTCGGCGAGATAAGCCGCGCGCAGCCCGGCACGCGAGTAGTGCAGTGCATTCCACAAGCGCCGCAACCCGGTTTGCCCCTTGAACGGGCTCTCTTCAGTCACACGATTCCCTTTGCCGTCATCGAATGCCGCGCAGTATACCGAATTGACCGCTCACCTCGTCGAACGGCGCCGGCCAAGCTCCACCCGGCACCCTGGCAAGACGTCGTCAGGCGGCTTTGAAGCGCGAACGCCCGGCATCGTTGCAAGGAGGCTGCTCTGCGACCAAGAACCGCGGCAACAAACGAAGCGACGCGGAATCATCCACGGCTGCAGCGGCATGGACCAGCGTGGCGGCTCCCCGTTTCGGGGAGGCCGCGGCTTCGCTACAATGACCCCCTCGACCAAGGCGGAGGCCACCGATGACCCAGGACGAACTCAAGAAGGCCGTGGCACGCGCCGCCATCAGCCACGTCATCGAAGGAGAAATCGTCGGCGTGGGTACCGGCTCGACGGCCAACTGTTTCATCGACGAATTGGCGACGATCAGCCACCGGATCCGCGGTGCGGTGGCAAGTTCCGAAGCGACGAAAAGACGGCTGGAGCAACACGGCATCGCGGTCTTCGATCTCAACGAGGTCAACCAACTGCCCATCTACGTTGACGGCGCCGACGAGATCAATCCGGCAATGCAGATGATCAAGGGAGGAGGAGGCGCACTGACACGCGAAAAGATTGTCGCTGCCGTCGCCTGCAAGTTTGTCTGCATTGCCGATCAATCCAAGCTGGTGCCGGTCCTGGGCCGCTTCGCGCTGCCGATCGAAGTCATTCCGATGGCGCTCGCCCATGTGCAGCGCGAGCTGACGCGCATCGGCGGCGAACCGCTGTTGCGCAAAGGTTTCGTCACCGACAACGGCAACCTGATCATCGACCTGGAAGGG
>NZ_JAEUOL010000057.1 GCF_016789985.1 Accumulibacter sp. | reverse complement strand
GCGCCTTGTCTCCGCCCTTCTGGCAGAATGCGACGAGGAATGGATGACCGGGAAAATCTACCTCAACCTGAATGACTGATGGCTATATCCCGATGGAATCCCTTGGGGGCTTTTACAGAAAAGAAGTTGCGCTGCCTTCGGGCTCTTACAGCACTCGGCGGGACACTACCAAGGGAAGCCGCGAGCTTGGTTGGCAGAACATGTCTGGCCACCATACGGCACCGGCTCATGGAAGGAGCCGTGGACTACCTTCATGCGCGAGTTCGTCGCGGCGCTGCAACCTATGCCCACTATATTGCTCCAAACTTGCACAATGGCAGGTCCGTCTCGTGCCCGGTGTGGCTCCTGGAGGTGCCTCCGCACAGTCGAGAATGGTGCTGATCGAGGCCAAACGGCGCGCTTACGATGCTCGAAAGCCGACACGCGTTACTCTGTTCCATGCGATCCTGACGTACGCTTCAGGACGCATCTGGATGGTGACTAACAATGCCGATGCAAGCTTTGCGGCGCAGATCACGCGCCTCGGCACAGCGCTCGGCAAGTCCCGGTCTCTTGACGGAGAGGCGACTGATTGGAGACAACCATTCTGGCCGATGATGTGAGGAGGTGATGACAACACAGTTCTCGAGTGACAGGGCCGTTCGGAGACGTGCGCAAATCCGGATCGGTGAGGTCTAACTCAGTCGTTAGCCGGTCGACAAGGCCGTTTGTTATCGACATCAAGAAGGAGGTGTGTCATGAACAAGGCGGAACTGAAGAGTTTCGGGAAGCCGGATGAGGTTCGGGAGTTCCCGAACGGACGGGTCGAGCTCATCAATGTCGGCGGCGCAACGGTCGGTCGCGCCATCTTTGAGCCTGGCTGGCGATGGTTGACGTCGGTCCAGCCTCTCGCGAAGACCAGGAGCTGCGAAGCGCCCCACTTTCAGTACCACGTCTCGGGCGTGCTGAAGGTGGTGATGGACGACGGAACGGAGTTCGAGTGCCGACCGGGCGAGGTGTCGCTTCTTCCCTCAGGTCACGACGCTTGGGTCGTGGGCGACGAGCCTGCGGTCGTCGTGGACTTTCAAGGGATGATCGACTACGCAAAGTCTCTGTAGGCTGCATTGCACATTGTTGTTTGCTGGATCAGCAGGCCGGCCAACAACCGGTTCAGCGGACGGCGCTACGCGCCGGCGCTGAACCGGAGCGTCCGGCGTCATGAAGCCGCTGGGGAAATGTTCTCACCTTTTCCAGGACAAACGTCCGGCGTTCCCCTTTTTCGCCGTGCCCGGGGCGATTTCAACTCCGCTCTTGCCCAATCGCCCTGAACGGGTCGAGCCTCGCGCCAGGAAACGACGACCTTCGCTCCTCATCCTGACCGTTCCCGGAAAGCTCGCTCGTCAGCAGGAGCTGGCCAGACACGCAGCTAGAGCGTTTAACGTGGCGCCATGATGGTCTGCCCCTGGCCCAGCTTGCGTGAGTGCCGCCTCTCTCGGGAAACGCCTCGCAAGGAATTGATTTGTGCCAGCTTGCAGCACTCGTCGCCTGAGTTAAAATCCGGGGCGTCAAGACTGGTCACCAGTCACCGGCCTTCGCGCATTCCGCCCCGGGGGCTGTGCAGACGACCGGCGCCGCCGCGGTCCGCAATGCTTCAGGCAAAGAACCACTGATCCGACCCGGTCGATCTTGAGGAAATGACCCATGAACAGATTCATTCTTGCGGCAGTGATCGCTGCTTCCCCTGGGTTGGCGAACGCGGTCGATGTCAACGTCAATTTCGGCGAGGTGCGCGTCAAGGCGCCCGGTGTCACCGTCACCTTCGGCAGCCGCAACGAGCGCGGCTATTACTGGGATGGCTACGACTGGCGGGACCCGGCTTACTGGAAGAAGCATGACGGGCCGCGCGGGGAGAAGTACTACACTGGTCGTGGCAACAACGGCGTCCCGCATCAGGGTGGTGGCCACTGCCCGCCGGGCCAGGCCAAGAAGGGCAACTGCTGATTCGCTGCGGCCGAGTGCGGCCATTCTGACATGCCAGACCCGGGTATTTTTGATGCCATCCCGCTTTGGGCGGTTTTCGTCGGCACGATGCTGCTCGTCATCGTCGCCGTCGGCAGCGGTTACCACTGGGCAGCGCACAAACATCGCGCAGCAGTGGAAAAGGAGGCGCCGGTCGGCACGATGGTCGGGACCCTGCTCGGCTTGCTGGCGTTTCTGCTCGCGTTCACGTTTGGCTGGGCGGCGGACAGATACCACGACCGGAAAATCGCCCTCCTCGACGAGGTCAACGCCATCCGTGCAGGCTATTGGCAGGCCGGAATGATCCCGGAACCCGAGCGTACGGAAGTCCGCAAGCTTCTTCGCAACTATGTCGAAGAGCGTTTGCAATGGTCCGGTCTGGAGAAGGTCCAGGTCAGCCTCCCGTCGAGAGCGCTGCTCGATCGCCTGGCGGCGCAGGCCGCCTTCGTCGGTGCGCAGAACCCCGGCGGAGTCGACGTCTTTCTCGGCTCGGTCAGCGAAGTGATCGGTCTTCACACGAAGCGGGAGATGTTGCGCGACCGTAGCCAGATTCCGGTCGCCCTCTGGGGGGCGCTGTATCTGGTCGCAATTCTCTCGATTGCCGCCATGGGCTATCATGGCGGAGTCGCCGGAACGGCCAGGAGTCCCGTCATGCTGGCGGTCGCCATCGCCTTTTCGATCGTCATCATTCTGATTGCCGACCTCGACCGGCCAGGAGAAGGTTTCATCAATGTGAGCCAGCAACCGATGATTGATCTGCGGGACTGGATGAGCGAGTCGAAACCTTGAGTCGCGGCTTGCCGGGGGGTCAGGCAGCGCAGATGAATCCCGGCCAATGAGCTGCGAAAAGACGGACGGAGTAATGGCGCGAGCGGGGTGAGGCGCCGAGGGACGGGACGACCCCCCCGAATTCCGTTGCCGATGCGGCGCGATGCTGATCGGCGGCCGCGGGATGCCTTCCCGATGGATCGGGTTTGGCAACCGGCACATTCTTCAGGGAGCACCGTACCGCCTGTACGGTAGACTTGCGATCGATCTTGCCCCGGCCGACCAGGGTGTAGAGGCGATCGCCAAACCGCAAGGCGCCTGCTTGCGAAACCCGCAGGCCCCGTTTGTGTTTCCGGTGTTTTCTGGTCGTCCGACGATTAAGCAGCGCGCAAGGCATTGAGCAGGATCGCGATGGTGCTGCCGTTGTGCGCGAGACTTGAGGCAACCGGCGACAGCTTCCCGGTAGCGGCAGCGGCGAGGATGCCGGTGTTGGCTGCGATAGTCAGCCGGAAGTTGGCATCGATCCGCCGCATCGTCGCAATGGCCAGCGCCTTGGCATCTGCTACCCGCTCGATACCGTCCTCGAGCAGGGCGATGTCAGCCGTCAGGCGGGCAATGTCCGCACCTTTCTGCATGGCGATGCCGACATGCGCGCCGGCCAGTGTGAGGTTCCCTCGGTTTTTCGCCTGCCAAAGAGAGGGTTTCATGCGACCCGTTTTCCTTCATGTTGACGGCTGAGCCAAGCTACCAGGAACTGCGTTGGCGACTTGTAGCCGAGGGTCGAATGCTGCCGTTTTCTGTTGTA
>NZ_JAEUOL010000052.1 GCF_016789985.1 Accumulibacter sp. | reverse complement strand
TCTTCAGCGCCACCTGCGCCTTGAATGCCGGCGTGTGCTTCCGCCTCGTCCTTCTCGTCATGCTCTCGCTCCTGTTGGGGCTGCTTCCGCAGCCGTCCAATGGGCAAGACTACCACCTATCCTGCTGTCCGAAATTCCGGCACCACCTCTGTCCTTGGGGTCGGCCTGTCTGGAGCCTGGAATACGAGGAGTCCGCCGGGTGCCCGTCAGGTGCCTGGGGGAAAGCACGATCTGATCATGTTGCGCGTCATTCTGGTTACCCGATCCCGCTTCACCAGGACGCGCTCGACATGTGCGAGACGTGCGCCGAAGCCTTCCTTGAAGCGAGCCAGACCCTCGTTGCCCGCGCGAGCCAGGCCAAGGTTGATGGCGTGCAGGCCGTCGCTCTGCAAGCGGGAGAGTATCTCCGACATCAGGTAGTGTGAACTGCCCAGCGCCATGCCGCGGGAGGATGAGCCGCCGTCGTAGTAGTAGGCGCTCCCGCCGAGCTGGAAGACAAAGTCGGAAGACAGTGCCTCGCCATCCAGGGTGGCCTGGAACAGTCTGCCGCATCCGTCCGCCAGCATCTTGCGAACTCGCTCTGCAGAGGCGCGTTGTGTGACGTCTTCGCCCCTTCCGGCTCGGCGGTCGATCGACGCGCCAGTTAGCTCGAAGTGGGCTTCAAGTGCCGATGCAGTGGTTGATACGTCGATCCGGACCCCTGCCTTCGCTGCGCGGGCAATGTTGCGTTTGGTGTTTTTCGACAGGTTGCTGGCTTGTCCCTCGTCCGCGAGATCGACCACATAGAGCCGCTCCCCGATATAACGGACTATTTCGCCATCAACGGCAGGGACATGCGATGTCGGCTCACCTGTGACCGTTTCGACCAGAATGGACGTCGCCGCCAGATTTTCGGCGAGTTGCTCCAGCACGGTCCAGCAGTCCTCCTGCAACGGAAGTTTGCCCAATGCCGTTACGGTCAGCTCGGAGCGCAGGCGCCCGCGTTGCAGGGTTGCGAAGACGTAGTCCGGAGTTTCATCCGGCGCGCGCACGGCGACCAGCCACGTGGGGTTGCCCACCAGGACCGAGCGCGCCTGGAACGCCGAATGGACCAGTGCCCGATGCACGCCAGGCTCATTCATGACGGTCAGTCGCTTGCGGTCCAGCAGGTACAGATCGGCGAAAAGTCGGCGTGCAATACGCACGCGGCGCACCAGCGGCAAGCCATTCAGAGTTTCTTGCGCCATCCGTAGTTCAAGCATTTTACTGACCTGTTCCATCGAAGCACTTCGTAGGTACCGGTATGAGATCTAGCTGCCCTGCCAGCGGACCGGCAGCCGCTGCCGAGCGGCACGACCGACTGAAACGCACTCGATCCAGATCGGATGCCGGGTTTGCCAGACGGCCAGCAGCCAGCCCCCTGCACAGAACAGACCACCGAGCAGTCCAAGCCAGGCGAAGTTCTCCTCGGTCGGCGGTACCAGCCAGGTCAACAGTGCCACCGGCAGGTTGACCAGGAAAGCGATTCTGAGGCTTGGCAGGACTGCCGCAGCCAGTTCACGCGTGGTCAAGGATATTGACCGGGCGAGACGCCGATGCGAGAGGACAGCCCCGCCGGCCATGCCGAATACCACGCCCCAGCAGGCGCCGACCAGGCCGAACGGCACCACGGCGAGCAAGCCAATGATGCGCAACCCCTGTATGCCGAGTTGCAGGTGGCTGCTTTCCTTGACCTGGCCGCGCGCGATGAGCGCTTCCTTGCCCAGGTGGTAGGGCATCCAAAGCACCATCGCGACGCAGAGTATCTGTGCAAGCTCCACCGATTCCATCCACTGCACGCCGTACACAATGCGAACCGCGGGAAACGCCATCAGGCCCATGAAGAAGATGATTGGCCAACTCACGACGGTAAGGTAGGCCGTGCCCAGCAGGTAGGCGGCCAACAATCCGCCGCTTTCGCGTTCCCGCTTCGAGAATATGGGCAACACGATTGGCCACACGGCGTTCAAAACCAATTTGTCGAACAGTTCGAGCAAGCCGTTGGCTCGGCTGTAGTAGGCCACCGGAGCGATGCCTGCGGCACGGCCAATGATCATCTCGGGTGCGCCCTTGCCCATCTGCTCGAAGAGATAGATCGCGCTGGCGTGCCTGCCGAATCGGAAGGCCTCACGCGTGCCGCGAATACCGGGCCAGAACGGCAGGGTCGAGGGGCGAAACCAGAGAGAAACCGCGACCGTTGCCACCGTGCCGGCCAGACCCGACCAGGCCAGGCTCATATGCCCGAAGCCCTGCCACGCCAGGATTACCGCCACCACCAGGGACGCGACATTGGCCAGCGTCGTGCTGATCAGGATGGGGCGCAGGTTCAGTTCGCGTCTGAAGTATGCCATGGTGATGGCGCCGAACGGAATGATCGCAAAACTTGCCGCTTGCACGTACATTACGGCGGCGACCTCTTCGGTGCGAAAGAACTGCGCGACCGTTTGTGCACCGATGGTCAGCAGCATCCCCAGTGACCACGAAACGAGGATATTGACGGTCAACGCGGCACGGATCGTCTGCGTGTCGAGTTCGCGCTGCTGAATCAGGTACTCGGTGACGCCGAAATTACGGAAGGCTCCTGCCAACGCGGTGAATACTGCGGCAACGGCAAAGGTGCCAATCTGCTCCGGGGTGAGCAAGCGCGCCAACACCGCCGTACTGAGCAACTGCAGGGCCATCGTCACGTAGCTGGCAGCGGCTGAATAAGCCAGGGAGACTCGAACGTTGGTCACTGATCAGGGCTCGCAGCAGGGATGGTGGGGCGGGCCAGTGCTGCAACCCATGCGTTTGTACCGACACTCAAGGACCGCATGCGAAGACGTCCAATAGCGGGCGCCGGAGTATAGGTAGGCCTCTCGGGCGCTGTCAATCGCCGATTTGCGGCGGCGGGGGCGGCTTTTCCGTGGTACTCGATCATTGCAGGATCAGGATTCTTCGCATGTTTGCTTGCTCAGGCATCTCGCGAACGACTCTTCAGTTTGCCCAGAAGCAGCACCACTTCATCCCAGCAGGGATGTCTGCAGGCCTTGAGTGAGCCCAGCCAGACGACTGACGCGGCGAGGCTGCAACTGACAAGAACGAGGACGTAGTTTGCCTCCGATTGCCCGACGAAGAGGATGACCAGAAGACTTGGCAAGCCCGAAAGCGCGCCAACACCCGCACTCGGCAGACAACTCCGCAGGACGTCGCTGAAGCGAAGTGCGATGACCTGTCGGAGGAAGCGGTGCGCGATGGCGGCCCCGCCCAGTGCAGCCATCGCCAGGCCCCAGCAGGCGCCTGTCAGGCCGAACGGGATGACCAGCACCAGGCTGGCAATGCGCAGGCCCTGCACGACGAACTGCAGTCGGTTGCTCTGATCGATCCGGCCTGCGGCGATCATCACCTCGGTTGCCAGCCAGTAGGGCAGTTCGAGAATGGCGACCAGGCAAAGGATCTGCGCCAGCGGCACGGCGGGCATCCATTGTTCGCCATAGACCAGGCGAATGGCCGAATAGGCGATCAGACCGGTATGAATGAAAAACGGCCAGCCGATACCGGTGAGCAGCGTGGTCGCCTTGAGATAGCCGGCTGCCGCTTTCTGGCCGGCACGTGCCTCCTGTGCGAAATAGGGCAGGCAGACGGTCACCGCAGCGAACAATACGCTGCGGTTGAAGATCTCGAGCAGCCCGTTGGCACGACTGAAGAAAGCCACCGACGCCATATCGAGTACCCGGCCAATGACCGCTTCCGGTGCGCTCCTGCCGATCTGCCCAAAGAAATAGATGCCCGTGGCGTGCTTTCCGAAACGCGCCACCTCGCGCAGCCCGGAGAAGGATGGCCACCATGGGAAGTTGCTCGGACGCGCCAGGATGGAGTAGCTGACGGTGACCATGGCGCTGGCCAGTGAAGAGAAGGCCAGACCGACATAGCCAAACCCTGCCAGCGCCGTCGTGGTGGCGACGATGAAGCTGGTCACATTGGCCAGCAGGCCGGCCACGAAGATTGGCCGGTAATTCATCTCCCGCCTGAAATAGGCCATGGTGACGGCGCCAAACGGAATCAGCAGAAAGTTGATCGACTGAATCTGCATGACCTCGGCGACACCGGGTTGTCGATAGAAAACGGCCACCGGGGTGCTGGCAAAAAACAGCAGTGCCGCCATCAGCCATGAGACGATGATGTTGCCGCCCAGCGCAGCACGGATTTTCACGCTTGTCAGCTCCTTTTCCTGGATCAGGTATTCGGCGACACCGAAGTCGCGAAAGGTGCTGGCCAGGGCTGCGAGGGCCGCGGCAACCGAAAAAATCCCGATTTCGGTCGGGGTCAGCAGGCGTGAGATGATCAGTGTGCTGGCCAGTTGCAGCCCCACGCCAAGGTGGCTGTCGGTGAGGGCGAAAGCGAGTGAGCGGCGGACCGAAGTCAAGGCAACGCCTGCTGCAGCAAGCTACTCGGGGCACATGTGCCGGTCATTGTCAGCGGTCTGTCGTAGCGGCTGGCGGAGCGCCGACGGGCGTCGGATCGGCTTCGGGTTCTTCGATGATCGGTGGAATGCTGCTGTCGTCGACCGACTCTGCCGCCTGGATTGTCTTGACCTTGGGAACGATCTCCGCCGGATTGCCGCCCAACAGTCGGTACTGTTCCTGTAGCACCTTGGCCTTGGGACTGTACTCGAGGCCCGACTTGACTACCTGCTTTGCTTCGGCACGCTGCCCTGCCCGGATCAGGAACTCTGCCCAGTGCGAGTAGGCCGGCCAGTAGTCCGGCTTGAGTGCTCGCGCCTGGGCAAACGCCTTGTTCGCCTCCTGCGGCCGAGAACGCATCAGCTCCAGCTTGCCGATGTGGGTGTAAACCTCGGGTAGCAGGATGAAATCGCTCTTGGTATTCTTGATGACGAACCAGTCGTCGGCGACGGCGTCACCGAGATAGTGTTCCCTGAGATTGCGCGGCGTGTCGTGGCGCATGGCACGCTGCATTGATACGTGTGCCCAGCAATAGTGGTGCAAGGTCCGGAAACCGTCTCCCAGTATCGACTGCCAGTGCTTGGCCCCGGGGGAAAACTGCCCGGATGCCTGACTGTCCTCGAACCCGTCCTTGTAGATGCAGTAGGGAGGGCTCATTGCCGTTTCGCCCTGGGTGATGTTGGTCGGGCGGCCGATGGCGCTGTTGCTTATCCAGGCCAAGGACAGCGCGCAGACCAGAGATGGCAGCCTGCTCTCGGAACAGTAGCTCCAGAAATTTGTGTGGCTGTGCATGAGTGGATCTCCTATTCGTTGGTTGCAGGGTACGTCGTCCTGGCTGGCGCACGTCGTTGATTGGGCCGTGGCAGTTCGTGCCCGCTAGCGGTCCGGCTGGATGGCTTGCAAGGTGTGCCGGTGGTGTCCCCCGCAAGTCGGGCTCCAGCCGCACTCGCTGGCCGCGCGTGGGACGTCCGGTCGTGGTGTTTGAGCATCGGGTCAGGACAGGGCGATGATCGCCTCCTGGATGATTCTCGCCTGCTCGTCTTCCAGACCCAGCCAGAGGGGCATGCGAACCAGGCGCTCGGACAGGGAGTCGGTGTGGGTCATGTCGCCGCTGACTCTTCCGAACTTCCCGCCCATTGGTGCACTGTGCAGCGGGACGTAATGGAAGACCGTGCCGATGCCCCGTGTCTTGAGCTGGTCGATGAAGCGGCTGCGCTTGTCGAGGCTGGGCAGCAGGAGATAGTACATGTGGGCATTATGCGAGCAGTCGCGAGGAATCAACGGACGGCGGCAGCCGCCGTTTTCCTCGACGCTTCTGAACCACTGGTGGTAGGTCGACCAGATGCCCAGCCGACGCTTGTTGATCGCGTCGGCTTCTTCCATCTGCGCCCAGAGGAAGGCGGCAATGATCTCACCAGGCAGGTACGACGAGCCGATATCCACCCAGGTGTACTTGTCCACCTGGCCGCGAAAAAACTGGCTGCGATTCGTTCCCTTTTCACGGATGACCTCGGCCCGCGTCAACAAGCTCGTGTCGTTGATCAGCAGGGCGCCGCCTTCACCGGAGATGATGTTCTTGGTTTCGTGGAATGACAAGGCGGCCAGATGGCCGATGCTGCCAAGCGGCCGGCCCTTGTAGGTGGACATGATTCCCTGCGCGGCATCCTCGATGACCAGCAGGCCGTGCCGTCGAGCGATATCCATGATGCTGTCCATTTCGCAGGCGACCCCCGCGTAGTGCACCGGAACAATGGCTTTGGTGCGTGGCGTGATGGCTGCTTCGATCCTGTTTTCATCTATGTTCAACGTGTCGCCGCGCACGTCGACAAACACCGGGACCGCCCCTCTGAGCACGAAGGCGTTGGCCGTCGAGACGAAGGTGTAGGAGGGCATGATCACTTCGTCGCCCTCCCTGATATCGGCCAGGATGGCAGCCATTTCCAGCGCTGCGGTACATGAGTGGGTGAGCAGTGCCTTGCTGCAGCCAATACGGTTTTCCAGCCAGGTGCTGCAGTTTCGGGTGAACTGGCCATCACCGGCGAGGTGACCGGCGGCATGCGCCTGGGAGATGTACCAGAGCTCCTTGCCGGTCATGTAGGGCTTGTTGAAGGGGATCATGAGATGGGTCCAGGGAGAAAGTTTGATGGTCAGGCATCTGGCAGGAAGCGCAGCGGCCCTGAGGCAAGCTGTGAAGGGCGGCGAAAGCCTAGCGGGTCATGACGATCAGCCCGGCGACGACCATCAGCGTACCCAGTATGCGTTGCATCGAGAGTGGTTCGTTGAGAAACAGTACCGAAAACGCCATCACGATGACGAACGCCAGGCTCATGAAGGGATAGGCATAGGTCAGGTCAAGGCGAGTCATGGCTGCCATCCATGCCAAGGAGGCGAGGAAGGCGGAAGCCAGACCGGTCATGATCCAGGGGTTGAGAAACTGCAGAAGGAGGAATCCCAGTTTGCTGAGATTTCCCTCTGGCAGCGGACCCACATCGCTCATCTGCCACTTGAGCACCAGTTGTCCATATACGGTGAACACCAGTGTGAGTGCGATGTACACATGTCCAGGGATGTCAAAGCGGGGATGCATTCGTCAGTTTCCTCTTGTAGATGGTGATCGATCGATTGTTCCAGACCTCTGGTTGTCCATCCGGGTGTGCTGCGGCTCAGTCGGGATCCGTGGGCGGGCAGTCCGGCCCGATTCCGAATACGGTTGCCGGCCGAGGCTCGGCCAAGGCATCGAGCCGGGTTGACAGGTTGCGCCCGAGGTTGCCGGGCAGCAGCGCCGAGGCGGCAGCCAGCGCGGCCACAGCCCGTCCGCCGAGGCCCATCCCACGCGGCTCGAGGTCTCCCAGCCTGGTCCAGCATCTGGGCAGATGGTCCAGGCGGGAATAGGTGCCCTGCCTGCCCCAGTCTGCTGTCTGGCGATCGAAGATCGCATAGGCGATGTAAGGGCTGGCGTCCTGGCCCGGGCGGGCAGACGGGGTGTGCCCGGCGAGCCAGTTGATGTCCTCTATGCGTGGCACTTCAGCCGGTGAGTCGGCGAACAGCCGGGCGTAATTGCTCACCCTGGTAGCATTGGTCATGCCGAATACGTCACGGCCAGGATGCTCGCCGGCAAACGTCAGTGCCGCCTTGCTGTTGGCCACGAACGAATGAATCGCCTGCTGTTCCAGCGCGGTACCGAGGGTGCCCAGTGGGATGATGACCGCCAAGGCGAAGAGTATCGCCAGGCGGGGACTGAGACGCGACAGTGCATAGCCTGCGAGCAGGGCCAGCGGTGCCATGAACACGAGAGAATAGTTGACCTGCTTGGTGATGAACAACAGCGGTTTGAACGAGACGATGAACAGGCTGAAAGCAGCGACCAACCCCATGCCCCAGAGTGCCACGCGGGTCAGGCCGTCGTCCTGCCCCGGGTGCCGCAACCACAGCAGCAGTCCGGCCGCGGCCAGCGGGCCGAGGAACCATGTGTGCTTGATTTCCAGGAACAGGAGCCGCAGGTAGAAGGCAGGGTCCGTCGTCATGCTCTGCCCCTGGACGTAGTCGGCCACACCCGAGATGGTCAAGCGGTAGATTTTCCAGAAGTCGTTCTCCATGAACAGGAAAACCAGACCATTCAGCAGCACCATTGTCACGAAGCCGGCGGCCATGATCAGCCACTTGGGATGGAAGCGTCGTTCCCGGATGAGGTAGAGGGCGAACACCGGAATGAAGACCAGGGCGACTGAACTCTTGATCCACCAGACAAAGCCAGCCGCCAGGCCGGCGCCCAGGTAGTGGATCGGTTTGCCGCTCCGGTCGCCCGAGAAGAGGGCAAAGAAGCTCAAGCTGAGGAAGAATCCGAGCGGCGCATCAGCCATCAGGCGGCCGGCGTAGTGAGCGTGCAAGGGGGTGAAAGTCAGGACGAGGCTGGACAGTACGGCCGCTCGTTCGCCCCAGAAACGCCTGGCGAGCAGAAAGACGAGAGCAATCTCGCCCAGTGAACAGAACAGGGCCCACAGGTTGGCAACGAGTTCGGTTCTGCCCAACAGCCAGATCAGGAAGCCGACGGGCAGGCTGATCCCCAGTCGCACTGCGCCGATGTAGTCGGAGTGTTTCCACGATCCCTGAGCAATTGCCAGAGCCTGCTCGGTATACGTGACTTCATCCGAGCCAAAATAACCGGTGAAGAACGCCAGGCGGAGGAGCAGGGCGGCAGCGAGAATCGCTGGCAGGAGCCACCAGCCCGAGGTCATTCGACGTGCGTCCTGTGTGGTGACCCGCGGGCTGTCGGATTTGACCACGCTGGCTGCGCCCGGCATTTGCTTGCTCATCGGGCCGCAACTTGGTAGCCGGCAAACAGCCGTTCCAGATTCCGGTACATAATGTTCTCGATGCGGTGCGCTTCGATCCCCTGGCTCAATAGCTGGAAGCGCTCGACGATCCTGGCCGGGGGATACTCCGGGAAATCCGAGCCGATGGTGATCAGTTGATCGGTGGTCGAGAACAGATAGCGCATGTCGTCGTCCAGGCGGCTGCCGGCGTAGCGCATGAGGGTAAAGGAGAAGTCGAGCAGCAGATTCGGGTTGGCACGCACGATCTCGAACAGGTCGAGCATCGAGGGGCCGGCGGCGTGCAGCAGCAGGATGCGCGTGTCGGGACAGGCGTTGGCGATGTGGTCGATGGTGTCCGGGGCATTGGTAGTCGCCAGGCCGCGGCGCCTGAAGAGAGTGTCGAGCAGGATGACCAGCCCATGTTCGGCCGCCGCATCGAAGACCGCGATGCATTTCGGGTCGAGCGGGTCGTAGCCGTTCATGCGTGGATGCAGTTTGATGCCCGCAAACCCCTGTGCGGCCACCTCTGCCACCACGGCCTCGACGCGCCGCAAGGTGGGCAAGGAGCGTGGATTGATGCCGGCGATGGGGATGAAGCGCTCGGGGTGAGCACGTGCCGATTCGATGACGATCTCGTTGTCCACGTAGTCCGCGATGGCCACCAGGCAGGCCCGATAGACGCCCCCTTCGTCCATGTCCTGGAGCAGTCTGGCGAGGGATGCGTCGTAACGTCGCTCGCCGCACCAACTGCCATCGCGGGTGACATGCGTCAGCGAATCAAAAAGCTTCATGCACTTTTCCTTTCAGTCAATCAAGTGATCGGGAGGTAGCTACCCGGGCCAGTCATGCGGACCCGAAGCAGGGACTTGGCACGCAACGCGCTGTCGATCGCCTGTGCTGCCGTATCAGCCAAGCTGACGACATAGCCCGGGCGGCGATCCTTGTGCTCGAGTGGGCCGACCTCATCCCCGATCTGCAGGTTGAAGTGGATCGCCACAACACCGGGCACGGCAGCCGCCGCGTCGACGCCCACGATCTCGGCAATTCTGCCCGGCGGCATGCTGAGGAACTCTATATTGGCTGCTTTTGGCACGGGCAGTGGGTCGATGCCGACTGCTTCGCCGAGGGCCTGCTGGATCATTGCCCGGTTTACATTGACTCCCGAAACATGCGGCACGACGTGTGTATAGATCATCACTCCGCCACCGCGGGCGGCGACGTCGATTGGCACGACGTCCTGCCCGCGGACCATGAACTCGCCGTGAAAGACGCCATCGCGCAAGCCGAGTGCCGAAAGAGTACGGCAGGTGGCTGCCCGGATGAGTTTGAATTCCGCCGCAGGCAGCGCGCCGGGATAGTGAATGCGTGACGAGACAGTGACCGTGTCCGGAAACGGGACCTTGTGCGCGATGCCGAGGATGCGTGGCCGGCCGGCCACGACGAACCCGTCCACAATGATCTCTTTCCCTTCGATGCAGCCTTCGATCAGCACCTTTCCGCTGCGCGAACAGCTTCTCGCCAGCTGGTAGGCTGCCTTCAGTCCGTCGCCATTCAAGAGTCGGCTGACGCCTCGCCCCGATTGGTTGTCTACCGGCTTGACAATCAGCGGGTAGGCGACGAATGCTGCGCACTCCGTCAAGCCAGACTCCGAATCGAGCAGCCGGTAGCGAGGAACGACCATTCCGGCGCGATCGGTCAACGCGCGCATGCGCCCCTTGTTGGTGAAATTGAGTGCCGTTTCGTAGCCGATGCCTGGCAGTCCGAGCTGTTCGGCGACATGGGCCGCGGTCGCCACACCGATGTCGGTGGTGTCGCAGACGATGTCGTCGATCCGGTAGCGGCTTGCCAGTTGCAGGGTCCCATCGATATCCGTGATATCCACCACCTGATGGTGATCGGCAAGGGCATAGCACGGCCGGTCGGCATAGACATCGCTGACCAGCACGCGGTGCCCCAAGGCCTTGGCCAGTCGTACGGTGGGCAACTGCCAGGGGCCACCACCGAGAACATGGAGCAGCTTGCTTCTCATCGCAAGGCTTTCGCCATGCCGGCGGGATCCGGAGCTGGTCTCTGGCCGGCATCGCTACGCCAACCCCAGATGTACCAGGGAGCGTCCGGGCCGACGTTGAAAAGCAGGTCCAGGATCGACACGCCATGCTCGAAAGGGGGGTGGCGTTGGGGGTACTCGGGATAGGCCGAATAGTCCTTCCATACCAGCTCGACACCCAGCGTGGCGAAACGGTCCGGATCAATGTAATTCTTGGCTGCTGGCCCCGATACGTAACGACTGGCCCCGGAACTGCCGACCAGCTCCAGCAGCCGCTCGAGTTTGCGACCGCTGAGTGCATATTCACGGGAGTCACTGAACGCGGTTCTGATGCCGAGAAACTCGTGCGCAATCGAGCAGATCAGGTACTGATTGAGTTGCGAGAGATTGGTCCACTGGCGGCCCAGATACACGTCTTCGAGAAAAGGCGCGTAGCGTGCAAAGTGCGGGCACTTTCCGTAACATTGCTGGAGCGTCTTCCAGTGTTTCGTCTGCCATAGCGGATTCTTCATTTCCACCTCGCAGATCAGGCGGTTGGCATCCTCACCAACCGGGATGGTGATCCATTCCGCACCATGCTGGGTCTTGATACGGTTGCGGTTGCGCCAGTCGTTCTTGGTGTACTGGAGATCATCGTAGAAGATGAATCGATCGACGTCGTGAATGATGTCGAAGTAGCCCTTCCACGGCAGGTAGTTTGACTGCAGGATTGCAAGCGATCTCATTGCCGCCCGCCCGTGTATCTTTGCAGCATTGGTACGAAACTCCCGGCAGGAAGCTCGCAATGGTCCCTGATGGCGGCGCCTGCGCCAATGAAGCTATCGGCGCCTATTCTTGAGCAGCCGCAGACGATGGCGTTCGGGGAGACAAAGGTATTCTCGCCGATGATCGAGTCATGGTTGATACAGGCCCCCGGCCACACTACCCCCAGTTCGCCTATCGTGGCGCGGGTATCAACGATTGCGCCGGCCATCACCATGCTGCCTTGACCCAGGTGGGCTGTGTCGGCGACGTAGGCGCGCGGATGAACCAGCGCCGGCATGCGGTAACCGGCAGCGTGAATTCTCTGCCCTACCTTTCTCCTCGCCGGAAGGTTCGAATAACCGATGGCCACGGCAAATCCAAACTCCGACGGCGGGTACCTGCGGATGGCGGTGTCAAACGTTCCGACGATTCCGGGTCCAGTGGCGTAGTCGTCCACCAATCCAGCGGCCTGGTGGCCGCAGTCGTGGAGGAGGTCCGTGACGGTCTGGGCAAACTCTTTGGATCCGTAGATCAGCAGGTGCATGTTGATGCCTTTCGTGCCTGGGCGTGTGGCAGGGCGGGTGAATGAAGACTGGTCAGCTGTTGCCGGTCGACCCGTTTCTCGAGGTCTTCAGCGCGCCGCCGTGAATGGCCTTGACGATGTACGTCGGCCGGTTTTGGACTTGATTGAACACCTTGCCGAGATAGATGCCGACGAGGCCGATCGCCATGGTGAGGATGCCAAGGTTGAAGGCAATCAAACCCATCAGTGAGGTAAAACCGAGCAGCGCATCACCAAAGACCAGTTTTCTGATCACCAGGTAGAGGACGTAGGAAAAGCTGGTCAGGGTGATGAAGCCACCGATGTTGAACAACCAGAGCAAGGGCTGCGCCGAGAACGAACTAACGGCGTTGACCATCAGGTTGACTCGCTTGATCAGCGTGTAGCTGCTCTCTCCTGCTCGCTGTTTCTTGCTGACTGCCATGCCGATCTGATGGAAGCCGGTCCAGCTCATCATGCCGCCGAGGAACAGGTTGCGGTCCCCCAGTTGAAGAAGGGCTTCGACGAAACGCCGGGTCATGATGCGTTCGGTGACGATGTTCTCGGGGATCTTGGTTTCGCTGAGCAGGTTGAAACCCTTCCAGAACAGGCCGCCGCTGATCTGCTCGAACCAGCCTCCCTTGCGCGCTTCCTGATAACCAAAGACGATATCGCAGCCGGTTTCGCGAAGTTTCCCGTAGAAGGCTGGCAAACTCAGTGGAGAGACTTCGAGATCGCAATCGATCAGGAAGACGAGTTCCCCACGCGCGTGTTGCAGTCCGGCCTGCATGGCATGATGGTGGCCGAAATTGCGTGATAGGTCGATTACCACCAGTTGAGCGATGTCTTGTCGGCGTTCCAGGGCGTAGGTCAGCGAGTTGTCGGGAGAACCATCGTTGACCAGGATGATCTCGAAATCAACGATGTCGATCTGGTGCAAGGCAGCCAGGCAAGCAGCAAGGAACTCGTCAAGGAAGGGCTGCGAACGGTACATGGTCGAGACGATGCTGATCTGCGGCCGTTCTGGGACGATGATCTCGCTCACCGGCCCGATGGGCAGCAGTTTCGATGGCGCGGGAGTCATGGAAGGCTGTTCCCCTGTGGCATATATGGTTATTCAGTTGGTCGTGGGCGGTTTGTTGGCTGGAGCAGCGTGCTGCGCTCTGCTCATCCCGAGTGATGTCATGATACCTCGCGCCTCAGCGGAGTCTTGCCAACTAAATCACGTCGTTGGCGTATGGCCGAGGGTGTGGCGAGGGTGCTGGCAAGCCTGATTGGTCGGTCGGCGGCGCCGACCCCGTCGACAGACGGTGATTGAGCGCGGCCACGAGCTGCCCGCAGCGCAGCGGCGTTTTCCGGGGGCGCCCCATCGGATCTTGACGCGCGCTATGTGCGCCGGAAAGGTACCCGGCGGCATGTTCGCGGTTCAGGCGAAACCAGGCAACCAGCCGCTCTGCTGGCGACTGGGGAGGGGTTCGAGCGTGCCTTGAAACACGGCTTCGATGACCGGTGGCTCGCGCCAGCGCTCATCGAGGAAGGTGAGGCCGATCTCCTCGACCAGCGTCCCCTTCCAGTAGTGATTGGCAATTTCGTCGAGTGCCGACAGGTTGAGGCTGTGCGGCAGCCGAAGGTAGTCCAGCCAGCTCGAATCGTGGAACGAGCAGATGTAGGCGCCGCTGCTGCGTACGCAGACCAGAGTCTTGCCGAAGACACGCGCGGGATGCTTGGCGCGGAAGGTTTCAGCGTCGACCCGCGTCGCGAAGAGCAGTATGGCGTGCAGCCGACTTGGGAAATGGCGGTAGAGTCGTTGGCGGAAATGCTCCAGATGATATTCGGCAAAGTAGTTCTGCACCGTGGTGAACCGGTCTTCCGGTAGTGTCTGCCCGAAGGGATTGCCCAGCAGAATGTCCCAGCCCGGCAGTTCGGCGTCCTCGTCAAGCCAGGTGTACAGTTCGAGCGGCGAGTGGTCATTGAGTAGGTGGTCCATGCTTTTCTGCATCGCCAGACGAATGCGTGCACTGGCGAACCCTGCAAGTTCTCCGGTATGCGGCGGAATGCCTCGTTTAGCGGTTGCGGCCGAACTTCTCCACCAGTTGACCAAGTTTCTCGGCATGCTGGCGCGCCTGCGCCGCTGCTGCACGCTGCGCCTTGCGTTCGTCCGCCTGTTTTGTCAGCCTTTCCTTGACCAGCTCGGCCGAATGCTGGCGGTGCGCTTCCGGGATCTCGCCAGCCGGCTGGCCATCGAGATCGACTCGTAGCGTTGCCTTTTGCATCATTTTCAGGTAGCGCATCGAGCGGGTGTGCATCGCCAGGGCGATGCGCAGCGCCTTGCGATCCAGTTCCGGCAGGCGGCTCAGCAATTGCTTGTCGATGCCGATCGCCAGCGGCAGGCAGTCGCGGAAGACCGGAAACCTTGCCTGTAGTTCTTTCAGTAGCTGGTGCGGGTTGTGTTCCTGCGCGGGGCTTGTCGTGGGCGTTGTCATGATAGGTATTGCGGCAGAGTGGGCGTGGTTCGACGGGCGGCAGCGGTCAGTACGCGGCGGACGGGGCCAGTCCTCCGGAGCTGCTCGCGCCTGCCCGCCTGGTGGCCGGTTGTCACCGTGCTTCGGTCAGAAATGGATGCCGCGCATGATCTGCGAGAAAGCCACCTGATCTGCCGTCTGTGGTGCCGCCTCCTGCTGCTGCTTGTGGCTTGCCGCACTGGAATCGGGGAACATCCGGAAGGAAGTGTTCATGGTGATCTGTGCCACCTTGGGCATGACGGAATGCAGCAGTGCTCCGAAAATCCCCAATCGCGTGGCGATGCGCACCGGTTTGTGAATGATCGCTTCGACAACCATGTCGGCCGCTTCTTCCGGGGAAAGCGTCGGCACCTGGTCGTACAGCTTGGTGGGAGCGATCATCGGAGTTCTGACCAGTGGCATGTTGATCGTCGTGAACTCGATGCCCCGATCGGCAAACTCCGAGGCGGCGCAACGTGCCCAGGCATCCATTGCCGCTTTCGATGCGACGTAGGCGGAGAAACGCGGTGCGTTGGTCAGGACACCGATCGACGAGATATTGATCACCTGTCCCTTGCGTTTGGTGATCATGCCCGGCAGGAAGCCCATGGTCAGGCGCAGCGCGCCAAAGTAATTGACCTCCATGGTGCGCTCGAAGTCATGGAAACGGTCGAAGGAGTTTTCGATGCCGCGGCGAATCGAACGGCCGGCATTGTTGACCAGGATGTCGACTCCGCCGTGTTCTTCCGTCATGAACCTGACGAAGGATGCGCACTGTTCCGGCTCGGCGACGTCCACCACGTGGGTGATCAGACGCAGGCCGGCCGCCTCGAATTCCTGTCGCACTTCGTCGAGCGTCTTCGGGTCGCGGGCAATGGTGACGGCAATTGCACCGGCTTCGGCCATCTTGCGAATGGTTGCCTTGCCGATACCCGACGAGCCACCGGTGACCAGCACGACCTTTCCTTCGACCTGGCCGCGTAGCGTACGATCGACGAACAGGTCGGGGTCGAGGTGACGCTCCCAGTAGTCCCACAGCCGCCAGGCGTAGCTGTCGAGCGGTGGTACGGCAATGCCGCTGCCTTTGAGCGCCCTTTGCGTTTCGCGACAATCGAAACGGGTCGGGTAATTGACGAACTCGAGGATGTCGTCCGGCAGGCCGAGATCCTTCATCACCGCAGTACGGATACGGCGTACCGGGGTCAGCGCGAACATGGCCTTGCGCACCGTGCGGGGGATGAAACCGAGCAGGGCGGCGTTGATGCGCATCGCCATTTCCGGCGCGTGTGCGGCGCGGGCAAAGGTGTTGAGCAGGTCGCCGACGCGCATCGGCGTCGGGTCGGTCAGATGGAAGCATTGACCGTCCTCGTTCGCCAGATGGGCGATGTGGTCCATGGCTGCGACGACGAAATCGACCGGGACGACATTG
>NZ_JAEUOL010000046.1 GCF_016789985.1 Accumulibacter sp. | reverse complement strand
GACAACAGCGCTACGAAGAACAACAGCGCCAACGAAATATCGCCGCACTCAAGCGCCGCGCCGCCGCGCTCGGTTTCCAGATTAACCCGTTGCAGGCAGCCGCATGAAAACGGTCGCCTTCAGTTCTGTTTCTTGAGAGCCAGCCAGGTTCCGGGGCCTGCCGGCTGCCTATTTGCCGGAGGCTGCGGCTCGCCGGCTTTCACGTTTATAGAGATGCAGTTGTTCGTTGTCACGTCGATCGGGGGGACGGCCTCCCTCCCAGACCTGCCGCCAGCCGTCCTCCGCTGCGGCGCCTTCCCTGGATGAGCCGTGGATTAGGCGCAGGTCGCAGTTTCTGCCGGCAACGGATTTGGCGGGAACGGTGCGTATGCTCTGGAAGTAGTCGAGCGAGGCAAGGACCGAGTCGGCGAGGTTGACGCTGGCGATGCATGCGTACCGCTCGGGCAGTGTCCTGGCCAGTGACGCCGCTGCCTGACGGTAGGTCTTGTTGTGGTCGATCCAGGGCATCCAGAGGGTGGCCACCAACAGCCAGAACAGCGTCAGGCCGGCCATCCAGTGCATGATCCCGCGCATCGGCGAGCGGGGCGTGGTGACAATCAGCCAACCCCAGACCAGCGTCGCCAACAGTGCCGGGCCGGCGGCCAGAGGGCTGAATTCGCCCACGAAGCCGGGCGCCAGCCGAATGGAGTGGCGTGCAAGTCTTTCCGGCCAACCGAAGAGCATCGCATACCAGCCGAACCAGGCGAGCAGGGCAAAGATGCTGAAGGTGATCATGCCGAACCAGTCAAAGGCGTTGGCCGCGCCGCGACGCAGGGAAGTCACGCCAGGCACCGCCATCAGAACCAAGGGTGGGAGCAGCAGCAAGGCCGGAGCGCTGCGCGCGCCAAACCAGACGCTGATCAAGAGCAACGTGACCAGGAAGGCGAAGATCGGCAAGGCCATTGGCGTTGTTGTGAGATATCGGCGCCTGGCCCAAAGCGCCCATGCGGCGAGCGGGAAAGCTGGCCATGCGTACCACGGAAGCATGGCCAGCAGGCGCGGTAGGTTGAGCCAGGGCTGGGCGGTGCCGGCAAGCTGGGTCCACTCCACTTGCCAGACAGCTGCAAGGTAGCCGGGCTGGCTGACCGACAGGGCAAGCAACCAACTGCCACCCAGGATGCCGGCGGCCAGCAGTGAACCCAGCAGCAGGAGGGTCGATCTCTGGCGGTTGTCCGAACGCCAGGCGACGAAAGCGGCTACGGGGAGCAGGGGCAACATGGCTGCCAGGCCATTGCTGAGAAAGCCGAGGCCGAGAGCGGTGCCGAAGAACGTGGCGCCACGCAGCGGCCGCCGGTCGAGTTGTGCCAGTCCACAATAGGCCGCCGCATGCGCGGTCAGCGTGGCCAGCATCGGTTGCGCCTCATGGGCGTGGAACAGGAAGCCGATGCTGCCGGCCAGCAGCAGGGGGGCAGCGGGCGCCTGTTCGCGACCGTGCAATTCGCGCGCGGCAAGGAGAATGAAGCTCAGGGCGAGCAGTGTGAACAGTCCGCTGGCGATGCGCGCACCATCATGTAGCGGCAATAGCCAGGACAGGAGGTGGCCGCTGCCCGCCGCCACCCAGTAGTACAGAGGAGCGTCGGGGTAGGGTCGTCCGGCGAGTCCCGGCATGAGCCAGTGGCCGCTGGAGACCATGTCATGGACGATGCCGATGGTTACCGCATCGTCATTCTTCCACGGGTCGTGGCCGATCAGTCCGGTCAGGACATAGAGCGCGAGCAGGATCGCCAGAGTCCACCCGCTGGGTGGCAAGGTGATTCCGCGCAAGCGAGGCTGCGCCGCGTGATCCGACATCGGGAGGCTGTTGCCAATGAACCCTGGTTGGCGGAAACGAAAAAGGCAGCCAGGGGCTGCCTTCTTCTTCGACCCCGCCGCTCGACCTAGGCTGGCTTGCGCATCGCACCGTACTTCTGATTGAATTTCTCGACGCGCCCGGCGGTATCGATGATCTTCTGCTTGCCGGTGTAGAAAGGATGACAGGCCGAGCATACTTCGACGTGCAGCGCCTTTTTCATCGTCGAGCGGGTGGTGAAGACGTTGCCGCAGGAGCAGGTCACCGTGATTTCACCGTAGGCAGGATGGATTTTGTCTTTCATTTGATGCTTTTCCCGTAGGTTATATCTGGCCGGCCATTGCGAGGAGACGCTGCCCGCGAGACGAGGAATCCGTAAAAACAATAATTATCGACGATTTCTCCGCCATCTGCAATCGGCTTGGGTGGCTCGATGGTTTGGAACGGTGCGGCGCACGCTGTTGTCTGACCAGACGATCGGCGAGACGGGCGGAGCCGTGTTCAGCGGCGCATCGAGTCGAAAAACTCGGCGTTGTTCTTGGTGGCCTTGATCTTGTCGAGCAGAAACTCCATCGCTTCGAGGTCGTCCATGTTGTAGAGCAGTTTGCGCAGGACCCACATCTTTTGCAGCACGTCCGGCTTGAGCAGCAGTTCTTCGCGGCGGGTGCCCGAGCGGTTGACGTTGATCGCCGGGTACACCCGCTTTTCGGCCATCCGGCGGTCCAGGTGGATCTCCATGTTGCCGGTGCCTTTGAACTCTTCGTAGATCACGTCGTCCATCCGGCTACCGGTGTCGATCAGCGCGGTTGCGATGATCGTCAAGGAGCCACCCTCCTCGATGTTGCGCGCCGCGCCAAAGAAGCGCTTGGGCTTCTGCAGCGCATTGGCGTCCACGCCGCCGGTCAGCACCTTGCCGGAGGCTGGCTGGACGGTATTGTAAGCACGCGCCAGGCGGGTGATCGAATCCAGGAGGATGACCACGTCGCGTTTGTGTTCGATCAGGCGTTTGGCCTTTTCGATGACCATCTCGGCCACCTGTACATGACGGGTGGCCGGTTCGTCGAAGGTCGAGGCAACGACCTCGCCGCGTACCGAGCGCGTCATTTCGGTGACTTCCTCGGGACGTTCGTCGATCAGCAGGACGATTACCGTCACATCCGGGTGGTTGGTGGTGATGGCGTGGGCAATGTGCTGCATCATCACGGTCTTGCCGCTCTTCGGGCTGGCCACCAGCAGTCCGCGCTGGCCTTTCCCGATCGGTGCAATGATGTCGATGATGCGACTGGTGATGTTTTCTTCGCCGCGGATGTCGCGCTCGAGGTGCAGATGCTCCGCCGGGTGCAGGGGCGTCAGGTTCTCGAAGAGAATCTTGTTCTTCGATGCCTCCGGTGCTTCGCCATTGATCCGGTCTACCTTGACCAGGGCGAAGTAGCGCTCCCCGTCTTTCGGCGTACGGATTTCTCCCTCGATCGTGTCGCCGGTATGCAGGTTGAAGCGTCTGATCTGGCTCGGGCTGACATAAATGTCATCCGTGCTGGCCAGGTACGAGGTGTCCGGTGAACGCAGGAAGCCGAAACCGTCGGACAGCGTTTCGAGGGTGCCGTCGCCAAAGATGCTTTCGCCCTTGCGGGCCTGATTCTTCAGCAGCGCGAAGATCAGTTCATGCTTGCGCAACCGGTTCGCACCCTCGATGTTGTTATTGACTGCCATATCGAGGAGCTGGCTTACATGGAGTGCTTTGAGTTCGGATAGGTGCATGTGCTGAAGACTAAGGAGGGAAAAACCACACGCGCTGTGCGCGCCGCCGCGTCGGTAACGCGAACCGGGAGGAGGGCCGTGGGGTCGGCGAGGGCGGTTGCCAAAGGGAGAGGGTGCCTGAAGGTTCTATGCCGGCTGGCGACTTGCTGCGGGGCAGCCATTGCCCCTCGGGAACCTTCAGACCGGGAGGGTATCCACTTTACAGATTACTGTCAATGAAGGTGATCAGTTGCCCCCTCGACAGGGCACCGACTTTGGTCGCCTCGACGTTGCCGTTCTTGAACAGCATGAGGGTCGGAATGCCGCGGATGCCGTAGCTCGCCGGAACCTTCTGATTGTCGTCGATATTGAGTTTGACCACCTTCAGGCGACCCGCATAGTCAGTGGCGATGTCGTCGAGCAGTGGCGCAATCATCTTGCAGGGTCCGCACCATTCGGCCCAGTAATCGACGAGAACAGGTGTTGCCGATTGCAGTACATCGGCAGCGAAGCTGTCGTCCGTGACGTGATGGATGTGTTCGTTCATTGAAAGCCTCATGCTGGATCGGGGAAGGAGTGCGTCGTGGCGGTGGCTGGCAAGGCTCGTAGAGACTCGGTTCCGGGCGGCCAGCTTGGCAATGCTAGCGAAAAAATCCCGTCAAGGGAAGCAGTGGCCCTGTCTCGTGGGCTTCAACTAGGCTATAGTCCCTTGCATTTCAACCCAGCCTGCAGAAGTGTGACCATGACGTACGTTGTTACCGAGAACTGTATCAAATGCAAGTTTACCGATTGTGTGGACGTCTGTCCGGTCGACTGCTTCCATGAGGGTCCGAACTTTCTGGTCATCGATCCCGAGGAGTGCATCGATTGCACTCTGTGCGTCCCCGAATGTCCGGCGGAAGCAATTTATGCCGAGGACGACGTGCCGGACGCACAACGTCGCTTCATTGCGCTCAATGCCGAGCTGGCACAGACCTGGCCGGTGATCGTCGAGCGCAAGGAGCCACTCGACGATGCCGATGAGTGGAACAACAAGCCCGACAAGCTGCAGTACCTGAAGCGCTGACTCGCGCTCCGCTTGCTTCTGCTTTCCGGCAAGCGCTGGGGAGACACTCGAGCCGGCTCGTCAGGCAATCGGCGTCGGATGGCGTGGTTGCCTGACCGTTTGCGCCCAGGTGTGCACCCGCCCGGCGGGCGTCGTGCGAGCAGTGTTCGCGCCGGTGCTCGCAGCAAGAAATCCTTTAGAATGAAGCCTGCCGCATTGATCATGCCGCTTTTGCCTGCGGGCAGACCGCAGGTGCTTGACAGCAGGCGACCGGCTGGAAGTTTTCATACAGACAAGGTAACTCAGGAGGAGAGCAGTGGAAAAGATTTGGCTGAAGAGCTATCAGGAGGGAGTTCCCGCCGAGGTGAACTTGAACGAGTTCCAGTCCCTTGGCGAACTTTTCGAGAAGAGTGTCGCGCAGTACCGTGATCGCGTCGCTTATATCAACATGGGCGCCGAGCTGACCTACGGTGAACTCGACAAGCTGTCGCGTGACTTTGCTGCCTATCTGCAGTCGGTTCTCAAGTTGCCCCAGGGGGCGCGGGTGGCGGTAATGATGCCGAATGTCCTGCAGTATCCGATCTGCATTTTCGGCGCGCTGCGTGCGGGCTACGTCGTGGTCAACGTCAACCCGCTGTACACGCCGCGCGAGCTGGAGCATCAGCTCAAGGATGCGGGGGCCGAGGTGATCGTCATTCTCGAGAATTTTGCGGTCACCCTCGAACAGGTGCTGGCGAGGACGCCGGTCAAACACATCGTGGTGGCGCGCCTCGGTGACATGCTCGGCTTTCCCAAGGGAGCGGTGGTCAACTTCGTCGTCAAGTATGTCAAGAAGATGGTTCCCGCCTGGAGTCTGCCGCGCGCGGTGGACTTCCGGACGGCTCTTGGCAAGGGAGCGTCGGCCGAGCTGAAGGCGGTCAACGTGACGCAGGAAGATCTCGCCTTCCTGCAGTACACGGGTGGCACGACCGGCCTTTCGAAGGGAGCCATGCTGGTTCATCGCAACATGCTGGCCAATCTGGCCCAGGCGCATGCCTGGATCAAGCCGGAGCTGGGCGACGAGCAGCACATGGTGGTCACTGCACTGCCGCTTTACCATATCTTCGCGCTGACGGCGAACTGCTTCACCTTTTTCAAGATCGGGGCCAGCAATCTGCTGATCACCAATCCACGCGACATCCCCGGTTTCGTGAATGAGCTTGCCAAGCATCCGTTTACCGTCATTACCGGGGTCAACACCCTGTTCAACGCATTGTTGAACAACGCTGCCTTCTGCGCACTCGACTTCAGCAAACTCAGGGTATCGTTCGGCGGCGGCATGGCTGTGCAGAAAGCGGTTGCCGAAAAGTGGAAACAGGTGACCGGCAGGCCGCTGATCGAGGCCTATGGTCTGACCGAGACCTCGCCTGCCGCGACCATCAATCCACTCAACATTCCGGCCTATACCGGCAGCATCGGGGTGCCGATATCCTCCACCGAGGTCGCCATTCGCAATGACGCAGGAGCAGACCTGCCCCTGGGTGAGAGCGGTGAGCTGTGCATACGCGGCCCGCAGGTGATGAAGGGTTATTACAATCGTCCGGAAGAAACCGCCAAGGTGATCATGCCCGACGGCTTCCTGCTGACCGGGGACATTGCCGTGATGGACGAGAAGGGCTTTGTCCGTATCGTTGACCGCAAGAAGGACATGATCCTGGTATCGGGCTTCAACGTATACCCGAACGAGGTGGAGGATGTCGTGGCGCAACACCCTGGAGTCCTGGAGGTGGCTGCGGTCGGCGTGCCACACGACAAATCCGGCGAGACGGTCAAGATTTTTGTCGTAAAGAAGGATCCGGCACTCAGCGCCGAGGCCTTGATCGCCCATTGTAGGGAACACCTGACGGGCTACAAGGTTCCCGGCCAGGTGGAGTTTCGCAGCGAACTGCCGAAAACCAACGTCGGCAAAATCCTGCGTCGCGAACTGCGCGACGAAGTGCTGAAGAAAGCCTGATTCGCACAATGAGATGGGGCGGCGCCATTCTGCGAATGGCATCTGCTGGCCGGGACTAGCGCGCTGAATCCTTTGCTGCGTACTGCTGTAGCAATTCGGTGGTCAGTGGGTGCTTGTTGCGCGAGGCGTAGAAGAGCGGCGTATTGCCGCTCTTGTCCTTGCTCTTCGGGTCCGCACCGTGTTCGATGAGGACTCGCGCGACCCTCGGCTGACCGGTTGCGGCGGCCAGATGGAGTGGTGTTTGCCCGGTGTCGGTCGCGGCGTTCACATCAGCTTTCCTGGCCAGCAGGAACTCCACCTCTTGCCTGCCACCGGCCAGCACTGCTGCATGCAGCGGGGTCATGCCGATCCGGTCCCGGGCTTCGATGTTCGCGCCACCGGCAAGCAGTTGTTCGCTTGCCCGGGTACGGCCGTAGAAGGCCGCCATGTGCAGTGGCGTCCTGCCCAGCGCATCGCTGGCGTCGACTTCGGGATTTCCTTCGAGCAGTGTCTTGATCGCTGCCAGATCGCCGCGACTCGCCGCCTTGGCCAGCGGTGATGCGGCGGTCGCAACGTCGTCAAGGCCGGGCGTCGCGGGCCGTTGGGCCTTGATGCCGGCCTCATCGGGCGCCCTGCCGCAGCCGGCGATGCTCAACGCGAGTCCGCAGGTGACCAGCAGTGTGGTGTAGTAAGGCGTAGATTTCTTCATGTCGGAAATTCTCCTGCCGGGATGAAGCTTCCGTCTGCTTCAGCCGGGATTCCGGGTCGCTGGTACGGGGACTGGGGCAGTAGCTGCAGGCAGGTCCCAGGGGCGAGGTGCAGGCAGATGTCGAGACGAAGCCTGGCGGCGATTGGCGTCCATCTTACCATCGCTGCTGCAGGCTGCGTTCGCCGGCTGCCCGATCACTGGGCAGCCAGGTTCCGGGGCAAGGCAGCGCCCCACAGAGGTCTGGGGCAGCGCCTGCAACACTCGGTGACGGGTTTCCGGACCAGCCGCACCGTTCACCGGGCGCTCGCGCTGACGAGCCGATCCACCCTGCAGCGGATCACGATGATGTCTGCGGTTGGCCGGCACTGCCCGGGAAGCGATCGAGATGGAGATAGACCACCGGTGTCAGGTAGAGCGTCAGGAACTGCGAGACGAGCAATCCACCCACCACCGCCAAGCCAAGGGGCTGCCGGACTTCGCCGCCGGCCCCGCTACCGAGGGCGATCGGCAGCGTGCCGACCAGCGCTGCCATGGTGGTCATCATGATCGGCCGAAAGCGGGTCAGGCAGGCGTGGAAAATCGCTTCGCTGGCCGCGACCCCCGCCTGTCGCTGCTGCACCAGGGCAAAGTCGATCATCATGATTGCGTTCTTCTTGACGATGCCGATCAGCATGATGATGCCGACGAAAGCATAGAGGCTCAGATCAGCACCAAGGAGCAGCAGGGTCAACAGCGCGCCGAGTCCGGCTGACGGTAGGCCCGAGAGGATGGTCAAGGGGTGAATGAAACTCTCGTAGAGAATGCCGAGCACCAGGTATACAACGAGAATCGCCACCAGCAGCAGGACACCCAGGCCTTGCAGGGAGGACTGGAAGGCTTGGGCGGTCCCTTGCAGACTGGTGTTCAGCGAAACCGGAATGCGTATTTCCTGCTCCAGTGCCTTGATGCGGTCGACCGCTTGTCCCAGCGATACCCCCGGCAGCAGGTTGAAGGAAATCGTGACCGATGGCAACTGGCCCTGATGATTCACCGTCAGGGCCTGGGTCTTCTGGCTGAAGCGCGTGATCGCATCGAGCGGAACGAGTTTGCCACTGCTGCTGCGAACGTGCAGGCGGGACAGGGATTCCGGCGTTGCCTGATACTCCGGAGCCACTTCGAGAATCACCTGATACTGATTGCTCGAGCCATAGATGGTGGACACCTGACGTGCGCTGAAAGCGCTCTGCAAAGCATCCTCGACCTGCCCGTAGCCGAGGCCGAGAGTGCCCAGGCGGTCGCGGTCAATATCCAGCGCCACTACCGGGCTGCGGTTGTTGAGGTTGTTGGTCACGTCGATGAAGCCCGCCAGTTGCCGAATCCGGTCGGTCAGCAGAGCGGTCCATTGATACAATTCTCCGAGGTCGGTGTCCTGCAGGGTGTACTGATACTGGGCAGCGGTGAGCTGGCCCCCGATCCGGATGACCGGCGGATTTTGCAGGTAGGCCTTGATCCCTGGAACGGCTGCCAGTTTTGGCCGCAAACGCTGAATGATTTCATCCGGTGACGAACTGCGGGCGTGCCGTGGTTTGAGAATCATGAACAGGGTTCCCGTATTCGCCGTCGGTCGGATCCCGCCGGCGCCGACGGAGGACATGAACGAGTGGATATCGGGCTCCGCAGCGACGATCTCGGCCAGTGCACGCTGATGCTGGACCATGGAGGCAAAAGAGATGTCCTGCGCGCCTTCGGTGAAAGCGATGATCTGGCCGCTATCGCCGCCGGGCAGGAAATCCTTCGGCACCGACACGAAGAGCAGGCCGGTGAGCAGCAGGGTCGCCAGGAGGCTGGCGAGGACGCTTCTCGGATGGGTCATTGCCTGCCTGAGCGTACGTCCATAAGCGGCTTGCAGGGCGGCAAAGAAACGCTCGAAGAGCCGGAAGAGGTTCCCGTGCGCCTGTCCGTCGGTGTGCCTGAGGTAGCGGCTGCAGAGCATTGGCGTAAGGGTCAGCGAAACGAAACCGGAGATCAGGATCGCGACGCAGATGGTCACCGCGAACTCGTGCAGAAGGCGGCCGACGATGCCGCGCATGAACAATACCGGAATGAAAACAGCTACCAGCGAGACGGTCATCGAAATGATCGTGAAGCCGATCTCGCGTGCTCCCTTGATCGCTGCGGTGAAGGCTGTCTCGCCCTGCTCCATGTGGCGCACGATATTCTCCAGCATGACGATCGCGTCATCGACGACGAAGCCGACCGACAGGGTCAGCGCGAGCAGGGAAATGTTGTTCAGGCTGTAGCCGAGGATCGACATCGCGCCAAATGTTCCGACGATCGAAATGGGCAGGGCCAGACTCGGGATCAGGGTGGCCGACAGGTTGCGCAGGAACAGCAGGATGACCAGCAGCACCAGGAAGCCGGCGAGAAGCAGGGTGAACTGGACGTCCTCGATGGCTTCCCGGATCGATACGCTGCGGTCGAACAGTATCTTCATCTCGATCGCCGCCGGCAGCTTCGACTGAAACGCCGGCAGTACCCGCCGGATGGCCTCGACCGTTTCAACCGTATTGGCGCCCGGCTGGCGCTGGATAGCCAGGACGATGGCACGCTTGTCAACGTTCCAGCTGGCGATCCTCTTGTTCTCGACGCTGTCGACCGGTGTCGCAACATCTTCCAGGCGGACCGCTGCGCCGTTGCGCCAGACGACGATCAGTGGCCGGTAGTCAGCCGCTGTAAGCAACTGCCCGCGGTCCTTGATGGCAAAGCTTTGTTGCTTGCCGTCCAGTTGCCCGATTGGCTGATTGACGTTGTTCTGGGCCACCGCCTGTTGCACTTCGTCGATGCCGATACGCCGGCTGGCGAGCTGGTCGGGGTTGGCCTGTATCCGAACAGCAAATTTCTGGGAACCGAAAATCTGTACCTGTGCGACGCCGGAGATGGTTGACAGGTGCTGGGCGAGCTGGGTTTCCGCGTATTCGTTTACCAGGGACAACGGCAGCGTCGGTGACGACATGGCGATGTAGAAGATCGGCGAGTCTGCCGGGTTTACCTTGCGGAAGGAAGGGGGTGCCGGCAAGCTCGGCGGCAGCCTGCGCAAGGCGGCGGAGATTGCCGCTTGGACATCCTGCGCGGCGGCATCGATGTCGCGGTCAAGCGAGAATTGCAGGGTGATCGAAGTCGAACCCTGCGCGCTGGTCGAGGTCATTGAGTCGAGGCCAGCGATGGTTGAAAACTGTCCTTCGAGTGGCGTGGCGACTGCCGCTGCCATGGTTTCGGGTGAGGCGCCGGGCAGGCTCGCGGTGACCGAAATGGTCGGAAAGTCGACGCTCGGCAGTTCCGCAACGGGTAAGGTACGATAGCCGATAAGACCGAAGATGAGCAGCGCTGCCATCAGCAACGTGGTCATCACCGGACGGCGAATGCAGAGCGCGGGTAGCTCCATCGGGCGCGCTTCAGTTGTCCGGCCCGCTGGCCGGCGATGGCGCGATGCCGGTGCTTGGCGCAAGCGGGCGGGCGAGGTTTGCCTGCACCCGTGTGCCCGGAGCAAGCCTTAGCTGGCCGTCGGTGACCACCGTTTCTCCTGCCGCAACGCCCTTGCCGATGGCGGTCAGCCCGCGGTATCCGGCGTTGACCTCGATGGTTCTGGGTTCGACGGTATTGTCATCGCGAACGACATAGAGAAGCTTGCCCTCGGGGCCCTGCTGTACGGCTTCTGAAGGAACGACCACCGACCCGGTGAGCGTCGCCAGAGTCAAGCTGACATTGAGATACTGCCCGGGCGTCAGAGCTTCGTCGCGATTCTCCAGGACGGCTTTCATCTGGACGGTTCCAGTAGCCGTGTCGACCGCATTGTCGAGGAAGGTGACCGGCGCTGCGAGGCGCTGCGTCGCGTCGCCGGGAAGGCTGATGCTGGCCCGCATGCCGCTGCCCTCGGCCAGTGCCGCGCGCAGGCGGGGCAGATGTTGTTCGGGAATCGCGAAGCTGATGTACAGGGGGCGCACGCGATTGACTACCGCCAGTATGGTGTCGTTGAGCTTGACGGCTGACCCGGGAAAAACCAGGCGTGCGCCGACGACGCCATCGAACGGGGCGCGGATCGTGGTGTAAGAGACTTGCCTTCTGGCCAGCTCGAGTGAGGCCTGGTCGGCCCTCACGGTTGCCGTGGCGGCGGCTTCGATGGTGCGTACTTCGTTTACCTTCTCTTCCGATACGAAGCCACGCCTCCGGAGGGCTTCATAGCGTGTGACATCGGCCCTCGCCTTCGCCAAAAGAGCGACGTCTCTTGCCAGATTGGCCTCGGTTTGCTGCAGTCGTGCCTCGAAATCACCGGCGTCGAGCCTGACCAGAACTTCTCCCTGGCGGACTTTCTGTCCTTCGCCGTAGGGTACCGCAGTGACCTGGCCGTCGAGCCTCGACTTCAGGCTGACGCTTTCGTAAGCTTCGGCCCTGCCCACCACTTCGAGCATGACCGGGATGTCGGCCACTGCTGCCTTCGCCACGATGACCGGTACCGGCGCCACGCTTCTCTCTGCGCCACTGCCCGGCTTGCCGTCGCGGCTGTGCTGAAACCAGTATACGGCGAGGGCGACAGCCGCCGCCAGCACGGCCAGCGAAACGGCAGTTCTTCTTTTCATTGGGCTTGGCCGTGATTGGCCGCAACAAGGACCGAGCCGGGGTGGATGAGCATGCTACCCGGGGTAAATCATTTGCGTGGCGATTGTGTCCGGCTTCCTACGGTCACCTTCAACTGGTCGCGCAGCAACGGCTGTCCATTGCCGGCCAGAAAACTCAAGTCAAGGTCATAGTCGCCGGGGTTGAGGTCAAGGACGGTTTCGGTCTGCCCGTCGCTCAACCGTACGCTCGTCACCAGGGCGCGATTCTTCCTTATATTGAGCAGGAAAAACCCGGTATCGGGGAGGGCAGTCTTTTCCGGCGCGACACCCAGTCCAACCACGCCAAGCTTGAGCAGGAAGGGACTGTCCACCGTTTCGCCATCGCGAATGTTTTTGACATAGACGAGCTTCCCGTCAGGCGGTGGTGTCGACACCTCGTCCTGGTACCATGCCTGGCAGGTCTCGGCGAAGCGCTGCGCATCGATGATCGGCTTCGGCGAGTCCTTGCGGTTGCCGCTTACCTTGATGTTGATCTTTCGACTGAAGACGTAGTACGGGCGATGGTCGTAATCGGCAAAGAGCAGACGCAGGTCATGCGGGCCGGGTGGCAGGTCGAGCACCACGGCGGTCTGACCCTTGCCGAAGTGCCGGTACTTGTCCGAGAAGGG
>NZ_JAEUOL010000044.1 GCF_016789985.1 Accumulibacter sp. | reverse complement strand
GACAACAGCGCTACGAAGAACAACAGCGCCAACGAAATATCGCCGCACTCAAGCGCCGCGCCGCCGCGCTCGGTTTCCAGATTAACCCGTTGCAGGCAGCCGCATGAAAACGGTCGCCTTCAGTTCTGTTTCTTGAGAGCCGCGACAGCCGGCAGCAGAAAGCAGCCAGCACTCCCGCCAGACCAGACTGTTGCGCGACGATCACTGGCCGCAGAACGGGGCGACGCCGTTCCAGCCCATCAGCGCCTGCCGCTGATAGCTGGTGCGGACGATGCCGCTGCTCGCATCGAACAATACGTCGAAGCGCGCGAGCTGGTTCCAGGAGTCGCAGAACTGCCATTCCCAGACGAGTTCGTTGCGCTCCTTGAAATAGCTGGTCCATTGCGGCGCCGGCGGACCGATCACGCGCAGCACCGCCTGTTGGCTCATGCCCGGCTGGATGCGTGCAAAGTGTTCCATGTTCAGCACCTGGTCGATCCGCTGCAGACCTCCATCCGGGGCGATGAACACCATGAAGGTCTGCGGACCCGAGGGTCCCCTCGGATAGGCCAGTTGCTCGCTGCCGTCGGCATCCTGCCAGCGCATTGCCGGGTTACCCATCGTCGCCACCACCTGGGCCACGGTCGCCACTCCGGGTCGCAGGCCGCTGCCACTGTAGGCGGCACAAGCCGACAGCAGCCAGGTCGCGCCCAAGACCGACAGGGAGCGCCATGCCAAACGCCCGGGTTGCGTGCCATGTTCTCCCTGTCCAGTGGCGTAAACCGTACCACCGCCGACGCGCGCACGATGCAGGGCTTGCCCATCACACGGGCCCGAGAGTATATTAGCAGTTCCTGATTTTCTGTATGAGGTCATCATGAGCAAATCCTTCAGCACGATCACGCACGACGTCGCGAAAGCCCTCGGCACGCTGCGCCACGACATTCCGGAGACGATGCAGGGCTTCAATGCAATGGCCAAGTCGGCACTCGCTCCGGGCGTCCTGTCCGCCCTCGACAAGGAATTGATCGCCCTGGCAATCGGCGTCGCCAGCCGGTGCGATGCCTGTGTCGGCTTTCATGTCAAGGCACTGATTCGCCTGGGCGTCAGCCGACAGCAATTGATGGAGACGCTCGCCGTTTGCACTTATATGGGTGGTGGTCCAAGCCTCATGTATGCCGCCGAAGCGGTACGCGCCTATGAGGAAATGACTGCCGACAAGGCAGCCTTGGCCAGCGCAGCCTGAGGCAGCGGACGCTCCGGCGCAGACGGCGACATGGGAAGCGGCCCGAGAAGGGCGACGGGAACGCCCTCCTCCGCTCCCGGCCGGGCAAGCCGCCCGGTCGCCTGTCGTTCGGTGGCCGGCCTTTCAAACCGGATCAGCCAGCCCCTCCAGCAGCTTCTGCAACTCGCCATCGGCATACATCTCACGCATGATGTCGCAACCACCAACGAACTCGCCGCGCACATAGAGCTGCGGGATGGTCGGCCAGTTGGCGAATTCCTTGATGCCACTGCGAACCTCGGGATCATCGAGCACGTTGACGCTGAGGTAACTCGACACGCCACAGGCTTTAAGAATCTGCACCGTGACCGCCGAAAACCCACATTGCGGAAACTGCGGCGTGCCCTTCATGTAGAGGACCACCGGGTTGGCCGTTACCTGCTCCTTGATCAGTTGCTGTACATCCATCATCAAACCTCGTAGATCATATGGTTGGGGAAAAATCGCGGTCGGTGGCGCTCCTGCTCAACGCAGGCAGCCGCCGCTGACTCGCTCCAGGTGCGACAGATCGTGCCACGTGACAAGGCCGGACAGATCTCCTTCGCGCAGCAGATGGCGCACTGCCGTTGCCTGATTGTAGCCATGCTCGACCAGCAGCCAACCACCCGGCAACAAATGCCTGCTCGCGCCGCTGACCACCGCCCGGATGCAGTTCAGGCCGTCGCCACCGCGTATGCCATCGGTCAACGCCACCTGCGGCTCAAAGGGCAGACCGTCCCGCCCCAGATGCGGGTCGGCATCGGCGACATACGGCGGGTTGGCAACGATCAGATCGAAACACTCCTCGCCAAGCGGCGCGTACCAATCACCCTGCAGGAACCTGATCTCGGCCGCATGCCGTCGCGCATTCGACCGCGCCACGTCGAGCGCCGCCTGCGAAACATCGACTGCGCTCACCGTCGCCTCCGGAAACAGACATTTCAGGGTCACCGCCAGCACCCCGGAGCCGGTACCGAGATCAAGCACCTTGGCTGCTGGCAGCAGGCGCAAACATTCGATTGCCAGTTCGGCCAGCAGTTCCGTTTCCGGACGCGGAATCAGCACCGCAGGAGAGACCAGGAACTCACGATCATGGAAGGGAGCCGAGCCCAGAAGATAGGCCAGCGGCTCACCAGCCGCCCGGCGCCTGACCAGTTTGTCGAGTCGGGCGACCTGCTCGACCGACAGGCAGCGTGCGGCGTGCGCCAGCAGATCGGCATGCGTGCAGGTCGCCACCTGTTGCACCAGCAAGCGCGCATCGAGCCGGTCGATGCGCTCGCTGGCCAGCCGCCAGGCGTCGCCGAGGCTGGTCATGTGTCCATCCGGTGCGCCGCCGGACCCGGACGGTGGTGCGTCACTCACCTTCCGCCAGCATGGCCAGCTGGTCGGCCTGATACTCTGCCGTCAGGGCAGTGATCAGGTCATCGAGGTCGCCGTCCATGATTGCCTCTATCTTGTACAAGGTAAGATTGATGCGGTGATCGGTAACCCGTCCCTGCGGAAAGTTGTAGGTTCGAATGCGCTCCGAGCGATCACCGCTGCCGATCAGATTCCTGCGTGTCGAGGCGATGCTGGCGTGTTGTTCACGTTCCTGCATGTCCTTGATGCGCGCCACCAGTACCGACAATGCCTGCGCCTTGTTCTTGTGCTGCGAACGATCATCCTGACATTCGACGACGATCCCGGTCGGCAGGTGGGTGATGCGCACTGCCGAATCGGTCTTGTTGATGTGCTGCCCACCCGCACCCGAGGCACGGTAGGTGTCCACCCGTATCTCGCTCGGATTGATCTGCACTTCCTCGAGTGCCTCCGCCTCGGGCATCACCGCCACCGTGCACGCCGAGGTATGGATGCGACCCTGCGTTTCGGTGTCGGGAACACGCTGTACGCGATGACCACCCGACTCGAATTTGAGTCTCGAATAGACCCCATTGCCGACGATCCGCGCAATCACTTCCCGGAAGCCCCCGAGGTCGGAAACGCTTGCCGAAACCACCTCCACCTGCCAGCGCCGGCGTTCGGCATAGCGCACGTACATGCGAAACAGATTGCCGGCAAAGAGCGCCGACTCGTCGCCGCCGGTGCCAGCGCGAATCTCGAGGAACACATTGCGATCGTCGTTGATGTCCTTGGGCAGGAGCAGCCGTTGCAGCTCACCCTCGATCTCCGGCAGGCGCTCCCTCGCCAGTGCAACCTCGACTTCGGCCAGTTCCCGCATTTCAGGGTCGGCCAGCATCTCCAGCCCGGACGAGAGGTCTGCCTGAGTCTGCCGCCATGTCTGATACAGACCCACTACCGGGCCGAGTTCCGCGTGTTCGCGCGACAGTCTGCGATATTCGTCCATGTCGCGAGTCGCCTCGCCACTGGCCAGCATGCGGTCGAGCTCGTCCAGCCGCCCGGTGAGATGATCGAGTTTTTCGCGAATGCTTTCGTTCATGGAAGTTCGACTTTGAGAGGAAGGCTGGGGAAATCGTCAACGCGGCAGGACAGGTCGCTGCCGACTCTACTCGCCGAAGTGGAAGTCCCTAGGCAAGTGGAACAGGCGGGCCACGGCGGACTGCAGCTCGTCGCGTTCACTGCCGGCCTGGGCCAGCGTCTGCGTCGGAGCGTGCAGAAACTTGTTGGTCAGGCGGTGCGAGAACTGGTCAAGCACCTGCGCCGGGTCGTCACCTCTGGCCAGGAGCTTGAGTGCGTGCTCGATCTCGTGCCGACGCGCCCGCTCGGCAGCATCGCGCAATGACCGGATGATCGGCACGGTAGCACGCGTAGACAGCCAGCGCAGGAAACCCTCGACCCGCTCGGCAATGATCGCTTCGGCGTCAACCACCGCCGCCTGGCGCGACTCGAGACCGGACTCGACCAGCTGCGCCAGGTTATCCACCGTGTATAGGAAGACGTCGTCCATCTCGCCCACTTCCGGTTCGATATCGCGTGGCACGGCGAGATCGACCATGAATATCGGACGATGGCGACGCTGCCTGATCGCGCGCTCGACCATCCCCAGACCGATGATCGGCAGCGGACTGGCGGTACACGAGACGACGATGTCGAATTGTGACAAGCGCTCCCCCACCTCCTCGAGGCGGATCGCCGTGCCGCCAAAGCGCCCGGCCAACGCCAGTCCCCGCTCAATCGTCCGATTGGCAATCACCACCTGCTTCGGTTGCTGCGCCGCAAAATGCCGGCCACACAGATCGACCATCTCGCCGGCCCCGATGAACAGGATCTTCTGGTCGGCAATCCGCTCGAAGATGCGCCCGGCCAGACGAACGGCGGCAGCAGCCATGGAGACGATATTGGCCCCGATGGCGGTTGTCGAACGAACCTCCTTGGCCACCGCGAAAGAGTGCTGGAACAGCTTGTGCAAGGTCGTACCGAGCGTACCTGCCTCTTCGGCAAGGCGCGCGGCTTCTTTCATCTGACCGAGAATCTGGGGCTCCCCGAGAACCATCGAATCAAGCCCGCTCGCCACGCGGAAAGCGTGGCGAACTGCGGCACGCTCGGGATAGGTGTAGAGATACGGTTCGATCTCCTGGCGTGCCAGACGATGGTACTCGGCCAGCCACTGGCTCGCCACCTCGGGGACCTCGGTGGCAAAATAGACTTCGGTCCGATTACAGGTCGAAAGAATCGCCGCTTCGTGAACCGGCTTGCGGCGGGTCAGGTCGGTCAGCGCCTGCCGCACCCTCTCGGCGTGGAAAGCCACCTGCTCACGAACCGACAGCGGGGCTGTGTGGTGGTTGATGCCGAGGGTATACAGCGCCATTCTGCGAGGACGGTAAGCGGGTGGGATGAAAGGTCAGCCGATGATTATAGCACCGGCTCCCCCCGCCTCCCGACCAGGCCAGACAGGGCGGCGAACCCAAGCGCAGTCAGGCAATCTCCGCTGCCGGCTTGCCGATGAAGTAGCCTTGTGCGTAGTCAACCCCGAAACTGCGCAGCATGTTGAGGGCGCGCTCATCCTCGACGAACTCGGCCACGGTCTTCTTGCCGAAACCGCGAGCGACCTCGGACAAGGCGCGCACGAAGACCTGATCATCCGGACTATCGACCAGGGTACGCACGAAGGAACCGTCGATCTTGACGTAATCCACCGGCAACTGCTTGACGTAGTTGAAGGAAGAAAAGCCGACGCCGAAGTCGTCGAGCGCGAACTCGCAGCCAAGTTCACGCACTGCGTTCATGAACGTCCGGGCAGCGGAGAAATCGGATACTGCCGCCGTCTCCGTGATCTCGAAGACAACG
>NZ_JAEUOL010000021.1 GCF_016789985.1 Accumulibacter sp. | reverse complement strand
ATGGCCCGCCCCTCGCGCGAATCCAGCAGGTTGCGCGTCGCGAGAATGAGAACCAGCAGGACGGCCCAGATCAGGTAGAAGAACTCGCGGCCGGATCTGATTTCGCGGTCGAGGACATGCAGCGGAGGAATGCCGGTGATTCCGGTGTGGCCACCCAACGCGTCCAGGTTGCCGAACAGATAGTACAGGCTGATCCCCCAGGCAATCGTGCCCAGCGGCAGGAAGTGCCCTGACAGGCGCAGGGTGACCAGGCCAAGCGTCAGCGCGACCACGGCGGTGACCAGCAAACCGGTGGGCAGCGTCAGCCACGGCGAAACCCCATAGGCGGTGGTCAGGTAGGCCGAAGCGTAAGCGCCCAGGCCAGCGAAAGCGGCCTGCCCGAAGGAGGTGAGTCCGCCGACCCCGGTGAGCATCACCAGGCCAAGGGCGACGATGGCGTAGAGGCCGATGTAGTTCAGCAACGTGATGTGGAACTCGGGCAACACCAACGGCGCCACGACCAGCGCGCCAACGAAAAGCAGAAGCAGAAGGGTCGACCAGGCGCTGCGCTTCATCCCTCCTCCACATGCTGAGTCTTGAGCGATCGCCAGAGCAGTACCGGAATGATCAGGGTAAACACGATCACCTCCTTGAAGGCACTGGCCCAGAAAGACGAATACGATTCCAGGAGGCCGACCAGGACGGCGCCGGCGGCGGCCACCGGATAACTGGCCAGGCCACCGATGATGGCGCCGACGAAACCCTTCAGACCGATCAGGAAACCCGAGTCGTAGTAGATGGTGGTGATCGGCGAGATCAGGATACCGGAGAACGCTCCGATCGCTGCCGCCAGCGTGAAGGACAGCATTCCGGCCAGGTTGGCGGAGATGCCCATCAGGCGCGCACCGGTGCGGTTCATCGCCGTGGCGCGCAAGGCCTTGCCGTAAAGCGTCCGCTCGAAGAAAAAATAGAGGCCGACGATGAGCAGCACGCTGGCCACCAACACCAACACCGTCTGCCCCTGCAAGGTGGTATCACCGACCTCGAAGCTGACGTCGGTGAACGCCGGAGTGCGCGACCCCTCGGCGCCGAAGAAAAACAACCCGAGCCCGATGAGCGTGACATGAACGGCAACGGAGACGATCAGCAGTACGAGCACCGACGCTTCTGCGACCGGCTGATAGGCCAGACGATAGAGCATCGGTCCGAGCGGCACCACCAGCATCAAAGCGAGCAAAACCTGCACCGGCAAAGGCAGACCGGCCGACGAGACGGCCAGCAAGGTCGCGGCAAGGAGCAGCGGCGCTCCACAATTGACCAGCAGGATGAGCGGCAACCGTCGGTAGCGTCTTTCGCGCAGCGCCGTCGACCCATCAATCAGTGCGATCAGGGCACCCATCGCCAGAAGCAGCCAGACGGTGCCCGGCAGTCGGTCGGCCTGCAGACTGGCCAGGCTGAGGGCGCCGAGGGCGACGAACTCGCCCTGCGGAATGAAGATCACTCGCGTGACCGCGAAAACCAGTACCAGGGCCAGCGCCAGCAGTGCGTAGATGGCGCCGTTGGTGACACCATCCTGGCCGAGCAGCAATGCAATCTGCAAATCCATCAACACTTCCCAGTCGCAACGCCGTCCGCTGCAAGGCTGACTGCACGTCGCCGGAGCGCTGGTCCTGCATGCCGCCAGCGAGTTGGGTGCATATCCCCCGCCGCGCGCGTTGGCAACCAGGCGTAGCCAGGCGGTGCGCCCGCCGGCGCGCCGTAATCCCTACTGCACCAGCTTCCAGGTGCCCCCTTCGATCTTGACCATCACACGAGCGCGCTGGTCAAAACCGAGATGATCCTGCGGACTCATGTTGAACACACCATGCGCAACGGTGAGGTTGGTCGTTTTCTCCAGGGCATCGCGCAGCGCCCTGCGGAACTCCGGCGTACCGGGTTGCGCCTTCTTCAGCGCCTCGGGGGCGGCGCTCGCCAGCAACTTGCTGGCATCCCAGGCGTGCGCGCCGAACGTCGAGACACTGCTCCTGCCATTGACTGCCTCATACTTGTTGACGTATTCGAGCGCCGCCTTCTTGATCGGGTTGCTCTCCGGCAGTTGAGCCGCCACCAGCACCGGGCCGGCCGGCAGGTAGGTTCCCTCACAATCCTTGCCGCACACACGCAGGAAATCCGCGTTGGCCACCCCGTGCGTCTGGTAGAGCAGTCCCTTGTAACCCTTTTCTTTCAACGACTTCTGCGGCAGTGCAGCGGGGGTTCCGGCTCCACCCACCAGAACGGCGTCCGGTCTCGCCGCAAGGATCTTCAGTACCTGACCGGTCACCGAGGTGTCGGCGCGATTGAAGCGTTCGTTGGCGACGACCTGAATCTTGCGCAACTCGGCGATCTTCGAAAACTCGTTCCACCAGCCTTCACCATAGGCGTCGGCAAAACCAATGTAGGCCACCGTCTTGACGTTGTTGTTGCTCATGTGCTGAACGATCGCCGTGGCCATCTGCGCGTCGTTCTGCGGCGTCTTGAAAACCCATGCACGTTTGGCGTCCATCGGTTCGATGATCCGCGCCGAGGCCGCCATCGCGATCATCGGCGTCTCCGCTTCAGCGACCACGTCGATCATCGCCAACGAGTTGGGACTGGTCGTCGAACCGATCACCAGGTCCACCTTGTGCTCGGCGATCAGCTTGCGGGTGTTCTTCACCGCCGTGGTCGTATCGGAAGCATCATCGAGCACGAGGTAGTTGACCTTCTGGCCGGCAATGGTCACCGGCAACAAGGCAAAGGTATTCTTCTCGGGGATGCCCAGCGAAGCCGCCGGCCCCGTAGCGGAAAGCGTGACGCCCACATTGATATCCGCCTGTGCGCTGGTGCCAAGCGCCGCGCCCAGAACAGCCAGCAGCATGGCTATCGATAACTTGACCCTCATGGTTCCTCCCGACATGGTTTTTCTGGATTGACGCCTGGATCGACCGCCCTGCGTCAGCTGCCCATTGTGCGGCCATGGGCAGTGCGAGACAAGCCTAAAAGAAGGTATCGTATGCGAATTTGACGATAAACAGGCTCACCACACACAAAAAGACCCGCCTCACGAAAGCACTTCCATGGCGCAGGGCAAGGTGCGTACCGAGAAAGGAGCCGAACACATTGCAGCCGGCCATCAGCACGGCCAGCAACGGGAGAAAATGACCGTGCGGGATGAAGAAACCCAGGGCAGCCAGATTGGTCGCGACGTTGACCACTTTGGCAGCCGCCGAGGCGTGCAGGAAATCGAAGCCAAAGAAGCGGATGAACAGGAAGATCAGGAAACTGCCCGTCCCCGGACCGAAGAAACCATCGTAAAAACCGATCACCCCGCCGAGTATCAGAGCATAGACGAATTCCCGCCGCCCCTTGTGTTGTGGTCTATGCAACCCCCCAAAGTCGCGCCGCACAAAAGTGTATGCCGCCGCGCCGATCAGCAACAGGAGGATCAGCGGGCGCAGCACGGCCGGTGGCAGCCAGGCAACCGCCAGGGCGCCGAGGTAGGAACAGGCAAAGGCGGCCAGAGCGGCGGGCAGCGTGGTCCGCCAGGGCATCTCGACCCGACGTGCATAGCGCCAGGCCGCGCTGCTTGTTCCGAAGACGCTGGAGAACTTGTTGGTGCCAAAGATGGTTGCCGGCAGCTCGCCCGGCAACGCATTGAACAGCGCCGGGATCTGGATCAGGCCGCCGCCGCCGACCACGGCATCAATGAACCCCGCAAAAAGGGCGGCGACCGACAGGCCGATCGCCAGCGAGTAATCGATGCCCACCATCAACCTTCAGCGCTGGGCGACCAGGAACAGGCGCTTGAAAGGAAACAGCGTCTGCCCATCCGCCGTCGGCGGATAAGCCACCTTGAGGCGTGCCCGATAGATCGCCAGGAATGCCTCTGCCGCCGGCCTGTCCAGCCGTGTCAGGTAGGGTACCAGGGTTGTCCCTTTCATCCATTCGCTGATTGCATCGTCCCCAGCGAGCATCTGCCAATAGGTGGTTTCCCATAGATCGAGTTGGCGGCAACCCGGCATCAGCAGGTTGCGATAGGCGGCCGGCGACAGAACGCTCCCCATGCGCACCCCGCTGAGCAACTCCCGCCAGGCGGGCTCTCCCGCCAGTTCGCGCAGGATGCGATGCGACGGCGCGCTGAAATTCGCCGGCATCTGAACCGCCAGCACGCCACCCGCACCCAATTGCCGAAACAGCCGAGGGAACAGTTGCTGATGATCGTCCAGCCAGTGCAGCGCGGCGTTCGAGAAAATCACATCAGGCGGGGTACTGGCCTGCCAACTGGCGATGTCGGCCCGCTGCCAGGTGATGCTCGGAGCCGTCGCCGCCGCTCTGGCCAGCATGACCGCATCGCTATCAATACCGATCAGCCGGGCACCCGGCCAGCGCTCCGCCAGCAACTGCGTGACGTTGCCGGGGCCGCAACCGAGATCGACGATGCAGCTCGCCGGGAAACCGTCCAGCCGCGACAGGAGATCGACTGCCGGCCGGCGGCGAGCGTCATCAAATTTTAGGTATTGTTCGGGATGCCACGCCATTTGCCAATCACCTCTCGCCGATCGATGGCGCCAGACAAACGCCAGTAACGGATGGTACCGCAGCTCGAAGCCGAGGTTCCGAGAGAGTGCCGCGTGACGACGGCAGCACCCGGCGGCGCACGGCCAACCTGCCCGCACCACGGTCAAAAGGCCTTAAACTCACGAAAATCCTGTTGCTTGGAGACTTCTTCATGAAACGCAAGGGCATCATTCTGGCCGGAGGCTCGGGCACCCGCCTGCATCCCGCCACCCTGGCGATCAGCAAACAGCTATTGCCGGTATTCGACAAACCAATGATCTACTACCCGCTGAGCACGCTGATGCTGGCGGGAATCCGTGAAATCCTGATCATCTCCACGCCCCAGGACACGCCGCGCTTCGCACAACTGCTGGGCGACGGATCGAGTTGGGGCCTCGACCTGAGCTACGCCGTTCAGCATAGCCCCGATGGACTCCCTCAAGCTTTCATTATCGGCGAGCAGTTTCTGGCCAACCAGCCCTCGGCCCTGGTGCTCGGAGACAACATCTTCTACGGCCACAGCTTCCAGCAACTCCTTGCACGGGCAAACGACCGCGCCCAGGGGAGCAGCATCTTTGCCTACCACGTCCATGACCCCGAGCGTTATGGCGTCGCGGAGTTCGACGCTCGCGGCAGAGTACTCAGCCTGGAGGAAAAGCCCAAAGCCCCGAAGTCCAACTTCGCCGTGACCGGTCTCTACTTCTACGACAATCAGGTGGTAGACCTGGCCAAGAGCCTCAAACCATCACCACGAGGTGAGCTGGAAATCATCGATCTCACCCGCCTCTACCTCGTGCAGGACCGACTCCAGGTAGAGTTGATGGGTCGCGGCTATGCCTGGCTCGACACCGGAACACACGAAAGCCTGCTGGGAGCAGGACAGTTCATTGCCACCATCGAGCACCGCCAGGGCCTCAAGGTCGCCTGCCCCGAAGAAATCGCTTTCCGTCACCACTGGATCACCGCCGAACAACTCGAAACGCTGGCTCAACCGTTGACCAAGAGCGGCTACGGCGAATACCTGATCGCCCTGCTCAAGGAAAGGGTTTCTTGAGCCCGCAGCATCCTTAGGTATCACCGGCGAGCCCTGACGGCCCAACGACAAATCAGGGGCGGTGGTGGCTGATCCGCTCCCCGAACGATGGATATCCTTGAACAGCCCGACCCACGAAGGTATCATCCAGGGTTTCTACTGGCATCTCCGGTGAGGAATTGAAGGCAGCATGGAGTGGTCGCTGGACAGTAGCCCGGCGAGCAGTGCTTTTTGCCGGCCGCGGCCGGGACGCCACGCCGGGTGAGCCCGCCCAGAATCCTGCCAAGCCAGGCGAGCCACCCGTGACAGAAAAGGCCCGCGCGGAAGGTTCATTTTTCTGGACCGCGACCTCCTCATTACGACTCGATCACCAAGAGCCGCAGGACAATGCGACGCCAATCGCATGATGCGATTTTTCCTCAATGATTTCGATCAACTGCAACAGGAAGGGCAAGAGATGTTCAAGACGGTTCAAGGGCGCCGGATCCGCGTCGGCCTGGTTGGCTGTGGGCGCATCGCGAAGAATCATTTCGGATCGATCGAAGCACATTCCGGTGATCTTGAACTGGTCGCCGTGTGTGATAACGATCGTGCCGCCCTGCAGGTACACCAGGAGAAGTATTCGGTCAAGGGGTATGCGCGCATGGAAGACATGCTGCGCAATGAAGAACTCGACGTGGTCGCGCTGTGTACA
>NZ_JAEUOL010000272.1 GCF_016789985.1 Accumulibacter sp. | reverse complement strand
CAGCCCTTGATATTATGGCTTAACTGTCGGGCATTATCTCTTGTCGGCAGCGCCCATCGGCGACACCGGCGAACGCCATGCACACGCTCGGCCAGGCGCTCGGTTGGCATAATCGTCGCCCCTCTCGGGTGCCCGCCTTGTCCTGCTCGCCAGGTGCCATGGTCAGGGGCCGGTGGGAGCCGGAACGGGCTCTTGCGCAACGCGTGCAGGCGGCGTCCGCACTGCGTTGCCCTCGGGGAGCGCGGCGGCTGACGCGTCTGAAGAGTACGACTAAACGAGGAACTCGTTGCGATCCCGGCCTTGCGCCTCCAGGCTGGTCAACCAGTTGGGCGCCTTGCCGCGACCGGACCAGCTTTCTCCGTTGGTGCCCCGGTATTTGATGGCAACCGGCGTGCGTATCTTGACGACTGTCTCCGCTAAAGCACCGCCCATCTTGAAACCAAGGTCGGACGCCGTCAAGCCATGCTCGGCAATCAACTGTTTGGCACGTGCGACGGCATCCGCAAGCTCTGCCTGTCTGGCCTCTTCGATCTGCTTCTCCAGCAATGCACGCTGGGCAAGTAGTTCCTTGTAGGTTGCCATGGACTCCTCCTTGAAGAAAATCGTCCTTATACACCAAAAGAAAATAATTGCAACGAATCGAATCTCCACCACTCATTGGCATCCCGATTCGCCACCCAAAATCCGATAGCGGCCACCATGAAAGATCAGCGGCTCGCCCGCCTCGCCACGGGCAAAGCGTTGCACGCGACCGAGGAAAATGAGATGGTCGCCACCCGGATAATGGGCCTCGCTGCTGCATTCGAACCAGGCCGTGCAACCTTCGATCAGTGGCACGCCAGCCATACCCGGGACGGTTCGCACTCCGCCGAAGCGATTATCCTCGCGACTGGCAAAGCGATCGGAAACGACCACTTGATCAACCGCCAGGACATTGACCGCATAATGGCGAGCCTGGCGAAATGCCTCCAGACGAGGTGATTCGCAGGCGAGACTCCAGAGAATCAGCGGCGGTTGCAGCGAGACGGAGTTGAACGAACTGATGGTTACCCCGACCGGCTGGCCGTCCGGCGCCAGTGCGGTAAGTACGGTGACTCCGGTGGCAAAACTGCCCAAGGCATCACGAAAGTCGCGGCCGACCGGGTTTTCCTGGTGCGACGCAGCAGGTACTTGCGGGGCGACGAGCAACCGGCCAGGCACCGATACCGTGCTGTCCGCATTATCCGCGCTGTCTGGAGAGTCTAAGGGCGGACGCATCAGGCGTTTCGGATGCATTGTCCAAACATGCTAAGATTCACTGTCACAAGCCGGTTCATGATCGATGAGTCGTGCGATGCCACTCCTGCCCCCGACGTCTGCAAAAAACTCATCGCAAGCTTTTTACACCCTTTGGTCCAACCGTTCGACGGAATATTCCGCTCAATGCGGGAGCGCAATTATCGCTGCGCTGGCGACCCGTGTCGACACGATTCTCGTGCGATGCGTGACCGGCCGGTCGCCCGGGCGTGCCGCCAGCGGCCCCCCTTGCCAACCCGTCCCCGCCTGCATTCGTGCCAGCGCACTCAGACCTTGTAACGCGTGCCTGATCAGCCAGCCAGCCAACGGGACTTTGCCGGGCGGGTGGTCGCCTGGCAGCAGGTGAATGGCCGCCACGATCTGCCGTGGCAGCAGACGCGCGACCCCTATCGCATCTGGCTGGCCGAGATCATGCTGCAGCAAACGCAGGTGCAGACAGTGATTCCCTACTACGAGCGCTTCCTCGCCCGCTTTCCGACGCTGGAAGCGCTGGCCGAAGCACCGCTGGCGGACGTTCTCGAGCGGTGGTCGGGTCTCGGGTACTATGCAAGGGCGCGCCACCTGCACCGCTGCGCGAGCACGATGGTCGCCGGCCAGCACGACGGCTTCTCGGCCGATCCCGCAATCAACGCACAACTGCCCGGTATTGGGCGGTCCACCGCGGCAGCGATCAGCGTCTTCGCTTTCGGCCGGCGCGCTGCGATCCTCGACGGCAATGTCCGGCGGGTGCTGGCACGCTGCTTTGGCCTGACGAGTGGTGCCTCGCCGGCGCAGGATGAGCGGGCGCTGTGGGTACTGGCCGAATCACTCCTGCCCGAGCAAGCCATCGAAGCGTACACACAAGGCATGATGGATCTCGGAGCAACGGTGTGCACCCGCTGGCAGCCAGCTTGCCAGGCCTGCCCCCTGCAGGTCATCTGCGTCGCCCGGCAGCAGGGCCGGCAGACCGAGTTGCCGCAGCGCGCCGTGCCGAAGCCGGTACCGGAGCGGGCAGGCAAGCTACTGCTGTTGACCGATGGCCGGCAGGTGCTGCTCGAGCGTCGCCCCCCGAGCGGCATCTGGGGTGGTTTGCTGAGCCTGCCCGAAGTGGCCGCGGAGACCGCCGAGTCTTTCGCCCTGCGCCACGGTTGCCGCCTGAAGCAGACGCAGCAACTGCCGACGATCAGCCATCGCTTCACTCATTTCCGCCTGTCCATCGAAGTGCTGTGCGGCGAGGTCGAGGTCGTCGGCCGGCTGGCGGCCGACGCTGGCTGGCAGTGGCTGGCGTTGGCCGATGTCGCTGGCGCGGCGTTGCCCACGCCGATTCGCCGCCTGCTGCTGTCCTTGTCCACGACGGGCTGGTCCTTCACTGCCGGCGGGGCGGCGGCGGGCGCCGACGACCTAGGGTGAGCGACGGCGCAGCAGTTCTTCGAAATCTTCCACCGGCAACGGGCGACCGAACAGGAAGCCCTGGTATCCGTGGCAGCCGTGGCTGTCGAGAAAGCGATGCTGCTCCTCGCTTTCGACGCCCTCGGCGATGACCTTGAGGCCGAGGCTGCTTCCCATGGTGACGATGGTCTGCGCAATCACCGCGTCGCTCTGATTGTCCGGCAGCCGGCTGACGAAGGCACGGTCGATCTTGAGTTGATCCAGCGGCAGGCGCGTCAGGTAGGACAGTGAAGAATAGCCGGTGCCGAAGTCGTCCATAGCGAAGGTCACGCCAAGCAGCTTGATGGCATTCATTCGCTCGATCGTGTCGCTGACGTTGTCCAGCACCAGGCTCTCGGTGAGCTCGAGTTTCAAGTGTGCCGGATCGGCGCCGGTGGATTGCAGCAAGTCGCGCAACTGGTCGACAAAATCGGCTTGCCGGAATTGACGGGCGCTGACGTTGACCGCCACCTGCAGATCCCGTGTAATCGCTTCATGGGCCCAGGCCTCGAGCTGTCGGCAGGCGGTTTCGAGCACCCATTGGCCGATCGGCACGATCAGTCCGGTGTCCTCGGCCAGCGGAACGAAGCGGCCGGGCGACACCAGGCCATGCTCGGGATGCTGCCAGCGCAGCAGGACCTCGGCAGCGAAAACACGCCGCAACGAGTCCACCTGCGGCTGATAATGCAGGACAAACTGCCCATTCTGCAAAGCCAGATGCAGATCCTCCTCGAGTTGTCGCCGATCCGTGGCCGCCTGATTCATGCTCGCCGTGAAGAACTGCAGATTGTTGCGTCCCGCCGACTTGGCGTGATACATCGCGGCGTCGGCATTGCGCATCAGGATGTCCACCGTATCGCCATCGTCCGGGAAGACGGCAATCCCGATGCTCGAACTGGTATGCAGACCCTGCCCGTCGATATGATAGGGGTGCGCCAGTGACTTCAATATCTTGCCGGCCACCCGCTCGGCGGCAAGCGCTCCCACTCCGTTGAGCACGACGACGAACTCGTCACCTCCCAGGCGGGCGACGACATCGCTGGCGCGTACGCTGGCCGTCAGCCGCTGTGAAACTTCGAGCAGCAGCGCATCACCGACGTGATGGCCGAGGGTGTCGTTGATGTTCTTGAAGTGATCGAGGTCAAGGAACATCACGGCCAGCGAACCTTGCTCCCGCCGCGCCGAAGCCAGCGCCTGCTCGAGGCGGCCTTGCAGGTTCGAACGGTTGGGCAGATCGGTCAGGGTG
>NZ_JAEUOL010000239.1 GCF_016789985.1 Accumulibacter sp. | reverse complement strand
CTGCGCCTTGTCTCCGCCCTTCTGGCAGAATGCGACGAGGAATGGATGACCGGGAAAATCTACCTCAACCTGAATGACTGATGGCTATATCCCGATGGAATCCCTTGGGGGCTTTTACAGAAAAGAAGTTGCGCTGCCAAGGCGGCAAGCCGCGGAGACCGCTGCGCTGTAACCAGATGGTCTATTTGGATGTCACTTGCAATTGTTTCCAAAAGCTTATAGTGTGCCGTTTGGTACCCATGGTCATAAGGTGTGGTTCTGTCGCAGGACTCCGGATGCCTGCTTAGTTGCGTAGACCAACAGCAAGAAAGGACTGTCATGAGCACCGTCAAAGTCGTTGAGAGGGTTGATCCCCGCGAAATCCGTCGTAGGCTGGGTTTGAACCAGCAGCAGTTCTGGTCAAAGATCGGCGTGACGCAGAGCGGTGGTTCGCGCTACGAAAGCGGCCGCAACATGCCCAAGCCAGTGCGTGAGTTGCTGCGCCTCGTGCATGTCGAGCAGATCGATATCCAGCGCCTCAAGCGGGAAGACTTCGAGGTGGTCGAATACCTCAAGGCCGAAGACCCGGAACTTTTCAAGACGCTCAAGAAAGCTGCCAGGAGCAAGTTGAAGAAGGCTGCCGTCTAGGCGTGTCAGGTTTCCTGTACCGCATGTCTGCGCTGGCAGTAATCATCCTCGCCAGGATGAAGGGATGGAAGTGGCCGTTCCGCGGGGCTTTGCGATGTCCCGCGCGAGGACGCCTCGCTCGGTAAGCCGGAAGTTCGCCAGGGGAGTCTGCGTGGCGTGGCGCCCGTCATCATGCGGGCAGTCACCGGTTCGATGCCACCGACGTCATTGATGCCGTGACCGGCGAGGGGCCGACAGCTCAGTCGATGGCCAGCATTTCCCTTGCATGCTGGCGAGTGAGCGGCGTGATCTCGATGCCGCCGAGCATGCGGGCGATTTCTTCTATACGTGCGTCGACGTCGAGCACCGCGACGCGGCTGCGCAGTTCTCCTGCTTCGGTATTCTTGCTGACCTGCCATTGCCAGTTGGCACGCGCGGCCACCTGTGGCAGGTGGGTGACGCAAAGAACCTGTCTCTGCCTCCCCAGTTCGCGCAACAGCCGCCCAACGACCTCGGCAACACCACCGCCTATGCCGACGTCGACCTCGTCAAAGATCAGCGTCGGCACGCTCGCCGCTTGACTCGTCACCACCTGGATGGCCAGGCTGATGCGTGAAATTTCGCCACCTGAAGCCACCTTCGCCAAGGGCCGTGGCGCATTGCCGGCCAGTCCGGCGACGCGAAACTCGACCTGTTCCAGGCCACCGGCGTTCCCTGCTTCGACCGGCAGCAGGGCGACTTCGAAGCGGCCGCCGCCCAGTGCCAGTTGTTGCATGACCTGGCTGACTTCTCTGCCCAGTTGCTCGGCTGCTACCGCTCGTTTGCCTGACAGCACTTGGGCAAGCTGCTGATATTCTTCACGCGTCGTGGCGGCGCGCGCCGCCAGAGTGTCGAGGTCGGCCGCTTCACCGAGCAGTGACAGCCTCGCCTGCCAGCGGTCCAGCAGGTCCGGCAATTCGCCGGGTGCGCAGCGAAACTTTCGTGCGCATGCGAGAACTGCTTCTATACGGCGCTCGACTTCCCCCAAGCGACGCGGCTCCAGGTCGACACGGTTGGCATAGCGACGCAGTGCCGAGATGGCTTCGCCGAGTTCGGCCTGGGCCGACTGGAGCAGTTTGGCGACCTCCAGGAGCGCGGGATCGTATTCGGACAGGTTGTCCAGGCGACTGGCCACCGAGGCGACCCGTGTGTCGCAGGCAGCCTCACCCTCGGCCAGCACCTGCAGGGCGAATTGGGCCCCCTCGACCAGGCTGGCCGCGTGTGCCAGGCGCTTGTGTTCCTCGTTCAAGGCCTGCCATTGGTCGTTGGAGAAAGCGAGTGCCTGCAACTCGCGAACCTGCCAGTCCAGTTGCTCCCGCTCGGATGCCAGGGCCTCGACTCCGTCGCTGGCCGCTTCGAGCGCCTCTTTGGCAGCTCGCCATTTGCGCCAGGCGGCAGCCACCTCGGCCAGCAGCGGCTCCAGCCGCGCATGTCCATCAAGCAGCACGCGTTGCGCTTCGCTGCGTAGCAGCGATTGGTGAGCGTGCTGGCCGTGAATGTCGATCAGCGATTCAGCTATCTCGCGCAACTGCTGCACGGTTACCGGCGATCCGTTGAGATAGGCGCGCGAGCGGCCATTGCTGTCCACCACACGCCGCAGCAACAGGGTTCCCTGGCTGTCGAGATCGTGCTCCTGCAACCAGGTGGCGGCAGCCAGCGAATCCGACAGGTCAAATTCGGCGCTTACTTCCGCACGCTCGCAAGCGGCCCGAATCAGCCCGCTATCGGCGCGCTCGCCGAGCGCGAATGCCAGAGCGTCGACGAGGATCGATTTGCCGGCGCCGGTTTCTCCGGTCAGCGTGCCGAACCCCGTCTGAAATTCGAGTTCCAGCCGGTCGACCAGGACAAAGTCGCGAATCGTCAAGCGCCAGAGCATCTGATTCTCGTCGCCCGGATGATCTAGTGTTCCTTGGGCCGCTCGCTCCAGTGCAGTTTCTGGCGGAGCATGGCAAAGTAGCTGTAGGCCGGCGGATGCAGCAGGGAGATCGAGTACTCCGAGCGGCGGATGCGAACGACATCGCCGTTGTGCAGATCGACCGTTACCTGACCATCGAAATGGGCGCGTGAGTCGGTTGCATGAACAATGCGGATCTCGATCTCGTTGCGGTCACCGACCAGGATCGGCCGGTTGGTTAGCGCGTGCGGGCAAAGTGGCACCAGCGCGATGGCTGACACCTGCGGATGAAGGATCGGCCCGTTGGCCGACAGTGCGTAGGCGGTCGAACCGGTCGAGGTGGCAACGATCAGTCCGTCCGAGCGCAGATGATAGATGAACTCGCCGTCGATGAAGAGTTCGAACTCGATCATCCGTCCGATCGCACCCTTGTCCACCACCACGTCGTTGAGCGCGAGATTGGAAACCACGCTGCGCTCGGCACGGACCACCTCGGCGTCGAGCAGCATGCGTGTCTCGGAGACGAACTTGCCGTCCAGCAGGTCATCCATGCAGGCCAGCATGTCGGTCCGCGCGATGTCGGTCATGAAGCCGAGACGGCCCTGGTTTACGCCAACCAGAGGTACGCGGTAACGGGCCAGTTGGCGCGCCGCATTGAGCATCGTGCCGTCGCCACCGACGACGATCGCCAGATCGGCGTGCGCTCCCAGCCAGGGGAAGCTGCCACTTGCCCAGCTCCCGAGGGCAAGATGCGAGACGACGTTGCTCGCCGTATCCTCCTCGAGCAGGACGGTAATGCCACGCTCATGGAGGTAACGGGCGAGCAGGCGAATTGATTCGGCAATCTCGGGACTGTGGTACTTTCCAACCAGCGCGATCGTCCGGGGTGGTGGCGCACAGTCAGCCGAAGCTTGCAGAAAGGCATTATTCATGGGGGCGAATTAAACCACAATTCGGCTTCCGTCCGCGGTACCCCGTGTGTCGAGGTTTTTTTGTAGAATCGGAGCCATGCTCGACGAACGCGCCAGAATGCTGCTCAAGACACTGATCGAACGTTACATTGCGGAAGGTCAGCCGGTCGGCTCGCGCGCCTTGTCACGTTATTCGGGTCTCGACCTGTCGGCCGCGACGGTACGTAACGTCATGGCGGACCTCGAGGATATCGGCCTCATCGCCAGCCCGCATACCTCTGCCGGGCGAGTGCCGACGGCGCGCGGCTACCGTTTGTTCGTAGACAGTCTGTTGACGGTCAAGCCACTCGACAGGGAAAAGCTTGACGCCATCGAGGGTCAGTTGCTGCCCATGCAGCCGCGCCAGTTGATCAGCAACGCCTCGCATCTGCTCTCCGGGCTGACGCATTTTGCGGGGATCGTCATGACACCGCGTCGTTTGACGCCGCGCATTCGTCAGATCGAATTCGTCAGTCTTTCCGAGCGACGGGTCCTGTTGATCCTGGTCACAGCCGATGGCGACGTGCAGAACCGCTTGCTGTTCACCTCGCGCGCTTACACGCCCTCGGAACTGGTAACCGCCACCAACTACCTGAATCAGCATTTCGTCGGTCACGACTTCGAGCACATCCACGGACAGGTCCGCGAGGAACTGCAGGAATTGCGTGGTGACCTGCAGGCACTGATGTCGGCCGCACTCGCTGCCGGGGATGAAGCGATGCGCGGACCCACCGAACGTTATGTCATCTCGGGTGAGCGCAACCTCCTGGAGGTCGAGGAATTTTCTTCCAACATGAAGCGCTTGCGCGAGTTGTTCGACCTCTTCGAGCAACGTACCGCCCTGATGCAATTGCTTGATCTCTCGCAGCGTGCCGACGGGGTGCAGATCTTCATCGGCGGCGAATCGGGACTGGCACCGCTCGATGAATGCAGTGTCGTCACCGCTCCCTACGAGGTTGACGGCCAGGTGGTTGGTTCGGTCGGCGTCATTGGCCCGACACGGATGGCCTACGAACGGGTCATCCCGATCGTCGATATCACCGCCAAACTGTTGTCTTCCGCGCTGACCTATCAGGCCAATTGCTGATGTCCCGCTACCTCGCCGAACCGGCCTACCGCCACGGTTCGCCGGCACAGACTGCCGTTCTGATGATCAACCTGGGAACACCGGAAGCGCCGACCAGGCAGGCCGTGCGGCGCTACCTCGGAGAGTTCCTGGCCGACCCGCGCGTGGTCGAGATTCCGCGGCTGCTGTGGTGGCTGATCCTCAACGGGATCATTCTGAACACCCGGCCACGGCGTTCGGCCGAGAAGTATGCGGCGGTGTGGACGCCCGACGGATCGCCGCTGAAGGTTCATGTCGAGCGCCAGACCAAGCTCCTGCGCGGCTTTCTGGGTCAGGCCGGGCATCAGGTAGTGGTCGACTACGCGATGCGTTACGGTCAGCCGTCGATTCCGGCTGTCTTGTCGCGGCTCAAGGCCGAGGGTTGTACGCGCATTCTTCTGCTGCCCCTTTATCCTCAGTACGCGGCCAGCACGACGGCCACCGCACTCGACGCCGCCGCTTCGTGGCTGCGTGGTGTGCGTAATCAGCCCGAGATGCGTTGTGTCAGGAGTTTTGCCGACCATCCGGGCTACATTGCAGCGCTGGCCGCCATCGTGCGCGAGCACTGGGCCAGCTACGGTCTGCCGTCGGGTTCCTATCGCCTGGTGATGAGTTTTCACGGACTGCCGCACTACACCCTGGAGCGCGGCGATCCCTATCACTGTGAGTGTCACAAGACCGGCCGGTTGCTCGCCGAGGCGCTCGGTCTCGGTCAGGAGCAGTACCTGGTCTGTTTCCAGTCGCGTTTTGGCCGCACCGAGTGGTTGCAGCCCTACACCGCGCCAACCCTTCGGGCGCTGGGGAAAAAGGGGATGCAGCGCGTGGACGTGATCTGCCCAGGGTTTACCGCTGATTGTCTCGAAACTCTGGAAGAGATCGCCATCGAAGGCAAGGCCGAGTTTCTGCAGGCCGGTGGCAAGGAATATTGCTACCTTCCCTGTCTCAACGAACGTGACGACTGGATCAGCGCCCTGGCCGAGTTGGCCGCCAGCCACCTGCAGGGCTGGCCGACGCAGATCGCCACCGATCCGGGAAGCCTGCAACTCAGCGCCCTGCGTGCACGCGCCTTGGGCGCGACGTTCTGAACGATCGATCGGCGACGGCCACTGCCACGCCAGCCGGAGCAAAAAAGCGGCGCTGGTAATTTCGGCGCCGCTTTTTTGCTCCAACTGTCCGGGTGCTTTCCCGGCCCAGGCGCGGGCCGGACAATCCAGGAGTTCTCAGTCCATCGCTTCGTAGAGCGGCAGGGTCAGGAATTCCGGGTATTCCGGCGTCAGCGACATCCTGTCGAAGATGACCGCCGCCTGGTCATAGCTTGCGGTGTCTTCACCCTGGGCGCTGACCGTCGCCTTGACCTTGACCAGTTCCTCGGCAATCATCCCGCGCACCATTTCGGCGGTGACCTTGCGGCCGTCGTCGAGCACGCCTTTTGGCGAAACGACCCACTGCCAGACCTGTGAGCGCGAGATCTCGGCCGTGGCAGCGTCTTCCATCAGGTTGTGGATCGGCACGCAGCCGTTACCGGCCAGCCAGCTGCCGAGGTAATGAATGCCGACGTTGATGTTGTTGCGCAGCCCGGCCTCGGTAATCGGCTGCGATGGCTGGAAGTTGAGGAAGTCGGCTGCCGTGAAGGTTTCGTCGCGCTGCTTGTCCCATTGATTGGGGCGCTCGCCGAGCACCTTCTGGAACTCTTCGCCGGCGATCGCGACCAGCCCCGGGTGGGCAACCCAGCCCCCATCGAAACCATCGTTGGCATCGCGCGTCTTGTCGTGACGGATACCGGCCAGAGCCTTCTCGTTGGCCACCGGGTCGTTCTTGATCGGGATCAGCGCACTCATGCCACCCATTGCCGGCGCGCCGCGCTTGTGGCAGACCTTGACCAGTTGCAGGGCGTAGCTACGCATGAAGGGGACCTCCATGGTGATGGCGCCGCGGTTGGCGAGGCAGAAATCGGCATTTTTCTTGAACTTCTTGATGCACGAAAAAATGTAGTCCCAGCGCCCGGCATTGAGGCCGGCGGAGTGCTCGCGCAGTTCGTACAGGATCTCCTCCATTTCGAAGGTGGCGAGAATCGTTTCGACCAGGACGGTTGCCTTGATCGTTCCGCGGGGCAGACCGACGTGCTCCTGCGCCATGATGAAAATGTCGTTCCACAGGCGGGCTTCGAGGTGCGACTCCATTTTCGGCAGGTAGTAGTAGGGGCCGGCGCCACGCGCAAGCTGTTCCTTGGCGTTGTGGAAGAAGACCAGGGCGAAGTCGAAGATGCCGCCGGAGACCCGCTGGCCGTCCACGGTGACATGCTTTTCGTCAAGGTGCCAGCCGCGCGGACGGATCTGCAGGGTGGCAATCTTGTCGTTCAGCGTGTATTCCTTGCCGGCTTCGTTGATGAATGACAACTGGCGACGGATGGCCTTGAAGAGGTTGACCTGACCCTGGATCTGATTGTCCCATTTCGGGCTGTTGGAGTCCTCGAAGTCCGTCATGTAGGAGTCGGCACCGGAGTTGTAGGCGTTGATGATCATCTTGGCTTCGACCGGGCCGGTGATCTCGGTACGGCGGCGCTCCAGCGCCTTGGGCAGCGGCGAGATCTTCCACTCGCCTTCCCGAATGTGCCTGGTTTCAGCGAGGAAGCCGGGCATTTCGCCGGCGTCGATGCGCGCCTGCCGGGTGACGCGCGCCTGCAGCAGTTCCTGACGGCGCCCTTCGAAGGCGCGATGGAGTTTGGCCACCAGTGCCAGCGCGTCAGGGGTGAGGATGGTTGCGTAACCAGCTTTGATCGGGGCGTTGATTTGCATTCCGGGAGGCAGATCGAGGCTCATGCGGGGACTCCTGTCGATGGGTTATGATGCAGTGCAAGAATTCTATTGCACTCGTCAGAGAAAGATAAGGGCGAATAGAATCAAAGTATCTTTTACTTTTAGTATCGAATTGAAGACATGGACCACATCAAGCAGATTCAGGCCTTCGTCAATTCGGCAACCCGGGGCAGCCTCTCGGCAGCCGCTCGGGCCGAGGCGGTCACTCCGGCGGTGATCGGGCGGCGCCTCGACGCGCTGGAGGCGCGTCTGGGGGTCAAGTTGCTGCTGCGCACGACGCGCAAGCTGTCGCTGACTTTTGAGGGGCAGGCTTTTCTCGAAGATTGCCAGCGGATACTCAACGATCTGGCGAATGCCGAAGCAGCCGTTTCACTGGGGGGCATCCGCGCCAGCGGTCACCTCAGGGTGTCGGCGCCGGCCGGTTTTGGACGCCGGCATGTGGCGCCCCAGGTGGCTGCCTTCATGGAGGCCAATCCCGAGGTTACGGTGCGACTCGACCTCACCGACCGGCTGGTCGATCTGCTCAATGAAGGGGTCGACTGTGCGGTACGGATCGGCGAAATGGCCGATTCCAGTCTGGCAAGCAGCAAGCTCGGCGAAATGCGGCGACTGGTGGTCGCCAGTCCCTCCTATCTGGGGTGCCACGGCGAGCCAGTGACACCCGATCAGCTTTCGGCACACAACTGTCTCTCGCTTGGTCAGCAGCGCGGCTGGGCACTGCGCCAGATGCCCGGGGGTGAGGTGGCAAACCGCAAGGTGGCAGGTAGCTTCGAGTGCAACGATGGTGCCGTTCTGCACGAATGGGCGTTGGCCGGCAAGGGCCTGGCATGGCGTTCGATGTGGGAAGTGGGGGACGACTTGCGCGGCGGTGCGCTGGTGTCGCTGCTCGACGAATATGCCGCGCCGCCGGTGGGTATCTACGCCGTGTTCCCGCAGCGCCGGCATCTGCCCTTGCGCGTGCGTCTGTTCATCG
>NZ_JAEUOL010000235.1 GCF_016789985.1 Accumulibacter sp. | reverse complement strand
CGTGTCGGTCAGGCTCGTCACCGTCAGCGGGTCGGTCGAGGCGTTGTTCGGGTCGGCGGTGATGGTGAACGTGTAGGTCACGTCCTCGCCACCCTCGGAGACCGTCGCCGGCGCGCTCTTGTCGATCGTCACGAACGGCGTAACGTTCTCGTACGTCACCGTCGCCGTGTCATACACACTGCCCGTCAGTCCTGTGTCATCGACCGCGGTCGCCGTCGCCTTATTCACCACTGAGTCGCCCACGTCACCCACGGGAAGCTGGACGTCTTGAACCACATAGGTCCAGATTTCGCCCGGCTCCAACCATCCGTCCCCATCGTCGCCTGTTAGTGTGCCGACCGCCAGCACATCGATATCGTCGCTGGTCGACACGGTGCCGCGATCGTCTACCAGTGAAGTGATGGTTACCGGATAGCCAATGCTGAGATCATTCTGGAGGACGTACTTGTAGTCTGCCTTTTGGTCACCTACTCCACCTTCGAGTATCGACTCGGTTTCTGCGAACGTGCCGTCTTCGTCGGCATCCACTGTCTTCTGGATGTTCACGTAGTCTTCCGGCGAGATTCTATGGTCGTTCGTAAAGGTTACCGTCCAGGCCTCGCCGCCCGCGACCGTGATCGTGGCTGTTCTTCCACCGAGGTTGACGGACGAAATGTCTCCCGAAGTACTGTCTTGCGCCCCGTTTTCTACCGCGGAGATGCTCGTCAGTGCCCAGCCGGTCACCGTACCCTCGCTGATGGTGTAGTCGCCATTCGCGAGATCAACGAAGAGCCGTTGATTCAGGAGCGAATTGTCCCCACCACTGACTCCTGCATCATCATCGAGATAAAAGGTGGTCGAGACGCCGGTCGCCACGTTGGTGAAGGTAAAAGAGAAGTCCCCGAGATCGTTCGGCAGGGCGTCCTTAACGATCGCGATGCGTCCCAATGGAGCGACCGCGCCAGCCGAGAGCGAGCGGTCCTGATTGCCGGAATTCACCGACGAGTCTCCAGAGTCCACAAAATCGAGAACACGCATGTGGTACGGAGATCCGCTGATATCTGATGCACTGTTACCGGTTCCCCAATCCGCCGAAGTCGCGATATGTCCACCCCACGCCAGAACGGCGTTATTGCCCGTGACTCCATCGCCATTGAAAGTGAAGATTGGTGCAAGGGAAGCCGTACTCGTGCCGCTGAAATTGCCAGTGTAGATATACGCTTCGGAAGCGTTAACAAAACCATCACCGTCGATGACAGTGTCGTCCCCGGTGGCTGGTTTAAGGTCCGTCCCGATCCGGACGATGCGGTCATCCGCCGTATTCCACGATCCGTCGGCTCCGACGAGATAAGCGATGTCGTCGGAGGTGCCGAAATTAGTGTCTGTACCCGGCTTCATCAGGCCGAGAAACGTCACCCCGCCCCAGGCCGTGAAATGACCGGCGATTTGAACGATGTCATCAGAGTTTCCGGCGATCCCGTCGTTGCCGGCAGCCACTCGAGGGTCGATGGGGATGTCGAGCGTAGTCGTCCCGTTTGACAACCCGGACACGCCGTTAGCCGGATCTGGCTGCGTTTCGGTGCGGGTTTGAGGGAAGCTGTAGTTGTAGGTCCCCAGATAATCGATCGCGTGGTCGTCAGCCGGGCCCGCATCTGCTTTGGTGGTGTCAAAATCGATAAAAGTCGTATAGACGTTGCCCTGAGTCAGACCCTCCATCCTCGCGCGGTAAGGGATAAACTCTCCTTCAGTGTAGTGCGACTGCTGCGGGTTGAGGTTCTGGTTGGTCCACTCGTCCGCGGCAGTTGAAGCGTCAGGAGCAGGGCCATCCTTCCACTGATCGAGGTCGATTGACGCCTTGTCGGTGAACGTTGTGGTGGCGCTCTGATCATCGGCAGTCCCGTAAACGCCGTCTTCGCCTGCCGTTCTTGCCGTCACTAGGAACGTTTCGTTCACCGAGTCATCCGTGCTGACATACCAGGAGGTCAAAACATTCCCGTCCACCGCTTGGTCAAGGTCGCCACTGATGACATCGTCAGGTGTTCCCGCCAGACCGTCGCTGCCCGCGCTGACCACCCACCAGTCTCCATCGGTCACATACCACGGGTCATGGCCGGTACCGCTTGCGTTCAGGGTATCGTCCAGGATGTCGTCCTCGGTACCGTACAGGCCGTCGGCGCCGGGGTTGAGGATGTGCCGGACCTGGAACTGCACTGTCGAGCCGGCGGTCACAGCTTGCATGTTGATGGAAGCGGTACTACCCGGAGGGTAGTCGAGTTTGTCGGTAGTGACGGTGGCCATGTGAGTCTCCTTAAAGACTGCATCAACAAAGGGTTGCAGCCGCCAGTTGGGCTGTGCCCATCCCCTTGCGGTTCAACGTCCGAACCGCAGTCTGGCGCTTGCCTGATTCTTCTCCAAGATCGCACGCAGCGGAATTCCGCCATTCGACCCAGTCAGTCTTATGTTTAGCAGTTGTTTCTCACCTGTAAATTACACCTATGGGTACCATGACTGAAACGGGACGCTTCTGACCCGCGCCATGTGTCTGGTATAAGGTGAGTTTCTCCTTGTTTGTGGCAACCTGTGCGCTGTGATTTTTTTTGCAGTTGCTTGCGCAGCTCCGGTCTCGATTCTGAGCTTCCCCCGAAATTTCGTCTTCCCAGGGTGACGTAAAATTCAGTCACTTTGGGAGCGAAAAATGAAGATACCGAAGCCGGCATTCACGCCGGAGTTCAGGGACCTGGCGGTAAAGCGGGTGAAGGCCGGAGAGACCACCGGGGCGGTTGCGAAGGAGTTGGGGCTGGTCGAGCAGACCTTGCGCAACTGGGTGAAGGCGGGGCGGTGAAAGGCAAGCTGAACGCCCCGGGCAGCCGGACGGTGACGCCGGAGGAAATGGAGTTGTCTCGGCTGCGGGTCGAGAACGCCCGGCTCAAGCGGGAGCTTGAAATCGTAAAAAAAGCGGCGGCGTACTTCGCGAGGGCTGTTCTGTGAAGTACGCCTGGATTGACGCGCAGCGGCGGGAGTTCGCCCTGTCTGAGCTGTGCGATGTATTGCAGGTGAGTACCAGCGGTTACCGTGCCGGGAAGAATGGCGGGGTACCTGAGCGCAAGCGTCTGACGAGCAAGCAGATGCTGGCGCTTATCCGGGCCATTCATGCCGAGCTCAAGGGCGCCTATGGCAGCCCGCGCATGGTGCGCGAGCTGCGGGCAAGGGGCTTCTCGGCGAGCAAGGACCGGGTGGAGCGGCTCATGCGCGAGAACGGGATTCATGCCCGCCACAAGCGCCGCTACAAGGTGACGACGGACTCCCGCCACGGTCTGCCCGTCGCCGAGAACCTGCTGGCCCGCAACTTCACGCCCACGGCGCCGAACCAGGTGTGGACGTCGGATATCACGTATTTGTGGACCGACGAAGGCTGGCTGTACCTGGCCATCGTACTGGACTTGTTCAACCGGGAAGTCGTCGGCTGGTCGCTCAAGCCGCGCATGACGGCGGATATCGTGACGGATGCCCTGACCATGGCGTGGTTCCGGCGCAGGCCGGCGGCGGGGCTGATGCACCACTCCGACCGGGGCAGCCAGTATGCCAGCCACGCCTTCCAGGACAAGCTCAAGGAATATGGCATGACCTGCTCCATGAGCAGGAAGGGCAACTGCTGGGATAACGCGCCAACCGAGAGTTGGGTCAACCGCTTCAAGAACGAGCGGGTGCCTGGCGTGCGGCATGGCAGCCATGCCGCCATGAAAGCCACCAGCTTTGAGTACATCGAGGTCTTCTACAACAGGAAGCGGCAGCATTCGAGCCTGGCCTATCTGTCGCCTGTGCAGTTCATCGCGCAGTGGCTCTGCAGTCAGAATCAGGAAAAACAGGTCGCATGAACCCCACCCTTTGGAAGACGAAAAACCGAGGGAAGCTCAGTTTCGGCCAGTGGCAGTTTTCAGTGCCAGTTGTCCGAGCAGGATGACGCCGTCCAGCGTCACTCCGCGCAAGCCCATCAGCCACGGGTGAGTGGTGATCAGCACGCGCCACCCGAGGCGTGGAGCAACGCTCGCCAGCATGATCAGCAGGTGCACCAGATAGCGCGCCCAGACCAGCAGCGGCACGGCCAGGAAAGCGCTCAGGTGTTTCGCCGTCGCATCCAGCGCGGAGAACAGGACACCGGAAACCGGCAGCGCCGCGTTGCCCGGCCTATCGGCCATGCGCGATCCAGCGGTTGAAGCCGGAGCGCGCGCTGTCGATGAGCTCACCGGCCGTCAGACCGATCGGGCCGCAACCGCCGGTCACCCGCTCGTCAGCCGCCGCGCCGTGCAGATGCACGGCGGCCAGCAAGGCTTCGAGGGCCGGCCAGCCCTGCGCCAGCAGGGCAACGATGAAACCGCTCAGAACGTCACCGGTGCCGGCCGTGCCCAGGCCGGGATTGCCCGTGGTATTGACGAACCAGCGGCCATCGGGCACGGCAACGATGCTGCCGCAACCCTTGAGCACGGTCGCCGCCTGATAGCGCCGGGCGATTTCCAGCGCTGCAGCCGGGCGATCGGCCTGCACGGTCGCCGTTTCGCAGCCGAGCAGGCGGGCCGCCTCGGTCGGATGCGGGGTGAGCAGCGTCGGGGCGCTGCGCGCCCGCAGCGCCTGTTGCAGAACCTGCTCACTGGCGAGCAGGTTCAATGCATCGGCATCGAGCAGCAAGGGCCGGTCGAGCGCGCAGCAACGCTCGAGCAGATCCCGCGCTTGAGCGCTGTTGCCCAGGCCGGGCCCACAGGCCAGCGCGCTGAGCGCAGCAGTCAGCAGCGCGTCCGGATGACGCAGCATCAGTTCGGGCTGCAGCGGATCGAGCGCCGGCGCCTGCGGGTCGAGCAGGCCCAGATAGACGCGACCGCTGCCCAGTCTGAGCGCGGCACGGCCGGCCAGGAACACCGCACCGACCATGCTCGGCGCGCCTCCCAGAATGCCGGCACTGCCGTTGCTGCCCTTGTGGCTGTTCCGGCTGCGCGGGCGCAGATGGTCGACCAGCAGGTCGCTGCCGATGCTTCGTGCGGTGGCCCTGGCCAGCCGCTCGGCGTCGAGGTCGAGGGCCGCCACCGTAACATGGCCGCAGTGGTCGGGACCATCGCCGGTATGCAGGCCGGGCTTGCCGGCGATGAAGGTTATCGTGTGGCTGGCGCGGATGGCGGCGCCGCACAAGCTGCCGGTGTCGGCATCGAGGCCGCTCGGACAATCGAGGGCCAGCAGTGGGCAACGGTCGCGGACGGCGAGTGCATTGGCCGTCAGCACCAGTTCGCCGTAGCGACCGCTGACCGGCCGTTGCAGACCGATACCGAACAGGCCGTCGACGATCAGTGCCCAGCGCTGCCCCGAAGGAATGCTCTCCAGCAGCGTGCCGCCGTCGTCCAGGAAGCGCTTGCAGGCGGCGGTGGCATCCTTGGGCAAGCGGCTGAACTCGCCGGCAAAAACCAGTTTGACGACAAAGCGGCGTTCGCGCAGATGGCGCGCGGCGACGAAGGCGTCGCCGCCGTTGTTGCCCGGCCCGGCGAGGATCAACAGTGTTGCGCCCTGCAGGCGACACAGCGAGGTCACCAGATCAGCGGCGGCCAGACCGGCCCGCTGCATCAGCGGCTGTTCGGCAGCGAGCGTCTCGATGCTGCGCAGCTCGGCAGCACGATAGAGGGGTTCGGATCGGATTCCTGTTTTCATGGTCGTCTCCTAAGCCGTGAGAGCAACGAAGAGGCGCCGGGCGGTGAGCACCGTCCGGCGATGAATGCTGACCGTATCGTCGATCCGACGCGCATAACCGCCAGCCATCGTGATGGCCACCGGAACCCGCCGGCGGCGACAGCTTTCGAGGACCAATGCGTCGCGTCTGGCCAGGCCGGCAAAACTCAGCGCCAGTCGGCCGAGACGGTCGTCATGGTAAGGATCGGCGCCCGCCAGATAGATCACCAGTTGCGGTCGCGCGCGCTCGAAAACCTCCTCCAGCGCCCGGGCGAGCTGCTGCAGGTAGGCCGCATCGCCGGTCCCGTCAGGCAGCTCGATGTCGAGGTCGCTGCTCGCCTTGACGAAGGGGAAGTTGCGGCTGGCGTGCAGCGAACAGGTGAAGATGCGCGCGTCGCCGGCACAGATGGTCGCCGTGCCGTTTCCCTGATGAACATCGCAATCGACCACCGCGACGCGCCGTAGCCGCGCCTCCGCGAGCAGTACGCGCGCCGCGATCGCGGCATCGTTGAAGACGCAGAAGCCCTCCCCCTCTGCCGCGTGCGCATGGTGCGTGCCACCGGCCAGGTTGATCGCACAGCCTTCGGCCAGGGCCGCCCGGCAGGCGGCGATCGTCGCCCCGGCCGAGCGTCGTGAACGTTCGACCATCGCCCCACTCCAGGGAAAGCCGATGCGCCGCAGTTCGCCGGCCGTCAGCTCGCCGCGCAGCACGCGCGCGACATAGCCAGGGTCGTGGGCGAGGCAGAGCTGGTCGATGCCGGCGGCGGGCGGGATGTGGAAGTCGTCGTCGGGAAACTCGCCGGAAAGACGCAGGCAGGCGCGCAGGCGGGCGTACTTCTCCATCGGGAAGCGATGACCGACCGGCAACGGCAGGACAAAAACGTCGGTATAAAAGAGTTTCACATTGGACGCTTGGCAGACCTCGGCCCGATTCTAGCCCAGCCGCACGGCCACCGGAAAACTCCGCGCCCTGGAGCAGCCGCTCATGTTGACTCGCCGGCCTGCGCAGCGGCATGCTGCGGCGCGGCAAGCACGACGGGTCGGCTATAATCCGGGCTTCCCTCAACGCAGCTCCACCTGCTTTCTTGACCAGCCCACCATGGCCGACCTCCTGTTTCTTCGCGGCGCTCCCGCCTTCTCGTCCTTCCGCCGGCAAGGCCTGCAGCAACGCCTGACCTTCGCCGTACCCGGCGCGCAGATCGTCAGCGCCGACTACTGGCACTTCGTTGCGACCCGACAGCCACTGCCCGCAGCCGAACGCAGACAGCTCGCCGTCCTGCTGGAGGAACGCCCGGCCGCCGGCGAACCGGCCGGAGAGCTCTTCCTCGTCACGCCACGCATCGGAACCATCTCTCCCTGGTCATCAAAGGCCACCGAAATCGCGCTGAACAGCGGTCTGCCGACGGTGGAGCGCATCGAACGCGGCATCGCCTATCGGCTGACCGGCGGGCAGCACCAGCGCGCGCCGGCCGATCGGGCAGGCATCGCCGCGCTGCTGCACGACCGCATGCTGGAGAGCGTGCTCGACGACTTCGCGCAGACTGGCGAGCTGTTCCGGCACTTTGCGCCACAGCCGCTACGCAGTGTCGATCTGCTGACCGGCGGACGCAGCGCACTGGTCGAAGCCAACCGGCTGCTCGGGCTGGCCTTGTCGGACGACGAGGTGGATTACCTGGTCGATCTCTTCGTGGGAGCGCAGCGCAACCCGACCGACGTCGAGCTGATGATGTTCGCGCAGGCCAACTCGGAGCACTGCCGGCACAAGATCTTCAACGCTGCCTGGACGATCGACGGGCAGCCACGCGATGAAACGCTGTTCGGCATGATCCGCGAAACGCACCAGGCCCACCCGGCGGGAACCGTCGTCGCCTATGCCGACAATTCTTCGGTCATCGAGGGCGCCAGCATACGGCGCTTCCATGCCGGTGCCGACGGCAGTTACGGCTACCGGGAAGAGCGCACGCACATCCTGGCCAAGGTCGAAACGCACAACCATCCGACGGCGATCTCGCCCTTCCCGGGCGCCGCGACCGGCTCCGGTGGCGAGATTCGCGACGAAGGTGCCACCGGCCGCGGCGCCAAACCGAAGGCCGGGCTGTGCGGTTTCTCGGTCTCGAATCTCAACATCCCCGATTTTGCGCAACCCTGGGAACAGCCGACCGCCACCTACGGCCGTCCGACGCGCATTGCATCGCCGCTGGCGATCATGCTCGAAGGGCCGGTCGGCGCGGCGGCCTTCAACAACGAGTTCGGCCGTCCGAACCTGGCGGGGTATTTCCGCAGCTACGAACAACTGACCGGCACTGGCGATACGCAACTGGTGCGCGGCTATCACAAACCGATCATGATCGCCGGCGGCATCGGCAACATTGCCGCCGACCAATCCTTCAAGGCGTGCACGTTGCCCCCCGGCACGCTGCTCGTGCAACTCGGTGGTCCAGGAATGCTGATCGGCCTCGGTGGCGGCGCCGCCAGCTCGATGACCACCGGCAGCAACGACGAGGACCTCGACTTCGCCTCGGTACAACGCGGCAACCCGGAAATCCAGCGACGCGCCCAGGAGGTGATCGACCGCTGCTGGCAGATGGGTGCGCCACTTGGTGACGGCGCGACAGCGGGCGACGGCAATCCGATTCTCTCGCTGCATGACGTCGGCGCCGGCGGCATTTCGAACGCCCTGCCCGAACTGGCGCACGGCGCCGGCAGCGGCGCACGCTTCGAGTTGCGCGCCGTGCACATCGAGGAACCCGGCATGTCGCCGGCCGAGATCTGGTGCAACGAAGCGCAGGAGCGCTACGTGCTGGCGCTCGCGCCCGGCCGACTCGCCGAATTCTCGGCCATCTGCGAGCGCGAGCGCTGCCCCTTCGCCGTGGTCGGCAGCACCACGGCCGAGCATCGACTGGTGGTGGCGGACAGCCATTTCGCCAGCCAGCCGGTGGACATGGATATGGCCGCCCTGTTCGGCAAGCCGCCCCGCATGGCGCGTGAAGCCACCCATCTGCCACCGCAAGTGGTCACTTTCGATGCGACCGCGGTGGAACTCAAGGACGCCGCCTATCGCGTCCTGCGCCTGCCGGCCGTGGCCGACAAGACCTTTCTGATCAGCATCGGCGACCGCAGCGTCGGCGGCCTGAGTGCGCGCGACCAGATGGTCGGCCCGTGGCAGGTGCCCTGCGCCGATGTCGCCGTGACCCTGATGTCCTTTGACGGCTATCTCGGCGAGGCCTTCGCGATCGGCGAAAGGACACCGCTGGCGGTGATCGACGCCGCCGCCTCGGGCCGTATGGCGATCGGCGAAGCCTTGACCAACATCGCAGCCGCCGACGTTGCCCGCCTGGCCTGCGTCAAGCTGTCTGCCAACTGGATGGCCGCCGCCGGCTTTCCGGGCGAGGATGCCCGATTGTTCGATACGGTGCGCGCGGTCGCCGACCTCTGTCGGAGTATCGGCGTGTCGATCCCGGTCGGCAAGGATTCGCTGTCCATGCGCACGGCCTGGCACGAAGACGGCGACGGCCAGGGCTGGCGACAGAAACAGGTGGTCTCGCCGCTGTCGCTGGTCATAACCAGCTTTGCGCCGGTGCGCGATGCTCGCCGCACGCTGACGCCGCAACTGGTGCTCGACGCCGGCGAGACCGACCTGCTGCTGATCGACCTGGGACGTGGTCGCAATCGCCTCGGCGGATCGGCGCTGGCCCAGGTTCATGCGGCCACCGGCAACGACGCCCCGGATGTCGATGATCCCGCACTGCTCGCCGCTTTCTTCGGCGCCGTGCGGCAGCTCGCCGCCAACCGCCTGCTGCTGGCCTACCACGACCGCGCCGATGGCGGGCTGTTCGCCACCGTCTGCGAAATGGCTTTTGCTGCCCGTTGTGGCGTTTCGATCGACACCGACGGGCTGTGCTACGACCCGCTGAGCAACGATGTGGACGGCAACGAGAAGCGGCCCGATCTGCTCGGCGGCCGTTCGTTCGAGATGCTGATGCGCGCCCTTTTCTGCGAGGAACTCGGCGCCGTGCTGCAGATTCGCCGCGCCGACCGCAGCCGCGTGATGACCGTCCTGCGCGCGGCCGGACTCGGTGCCTGCAGCCAGTTCATCGGCGCCCCCAACCCGTGGGACCAGATCCGCATCATTCGTAACGCCAAGGCAGTGCTCGACGAGAAGCGGGGCGACCTGCAACGCGCCTGGTCGGAAACCAGTTTCCACATGCAAAGGCTGCGCGACAACCCGGAATGCGCGCAGCAGGAGTACGACCGCATCCTCGACACGTCGGACAAGGGCCTGTCGTTCAGCCTGAGCTTCGATCCGGCCGAAGATGTCGCGGCACCCTTCATCAGCCGCGGAGCGCGACCACGCATGGCGATCCTGCGCGAACAGGGCGTAAATGGGCAGGTCGAAATGGCTGCGGCGTTCGATCGCGCCGGCTTTGCGGCCATCGACGTGCACATGAGCGACCTCCTCGCCGGCCGGGTGAACCTCGCCGACTTCAAAGGGGTGGTCGCCTGTGGCGGTTTTTCCTACGGCGACGTCCTCGGGGCGGGCCAGGGCTGGGCGAAGACCATTCTCTTCAACCAACGCGCCAGCGAGAGCTTTGCCGCTTTCTTCGCCCGCCCCGACACCTTTGCGCTCGGTGTCTGCAACGGCTGCCAGATGCTGAGCGCGCTCAAGGACATGATCCCGGGGGCCGCCGCCTGGCCGCGTTTCGAAAGGAATCGCGTCGAGCAGTTCGAAGCACGTTTTTCAATGGTCGAGCTGCCCGAGTCGCCCGCCATCCTGTTCGCCGGCATGGCGGGCAGTCGCCTGCCGGTGGTCGTTTCGCACGGCGAAGGGCGGGCCGTTTTTGCCAGCACCGAACAGCAGGCAGGCGCTCTGGTGACGATGCGCTACCTGGATCACGCCGGCCAGCCGACCGAGGTCTACCCGTACAACCCGAATGGCTCGCCGGCCGGCGTGACCGGTCTGACGACTCCCGATGGTCGTTTCTCGATCATGATGCCGCACCCGGAACGAGTCTTCCGCAGCGTGCAGATGTCCTGGCACCCCGACGACTGGGAGGCGCGTGGCTGGCACGACTCGCCCTGGCTGCGGATGTTCCGCAACGCCAGGCGCTGGGTCGGCTAGAAACTGGCCCGCAACGACGAAAAAACGCCGGATGACCGGCGTTTTTTCTGATGCCCGGGCTGGCGATGGCGATTACTGGACCTTCGCCTTGGCGCGCAGTTCGCCGATGTATTTCTGCAGTTGCTCCTGCTGCAGGCGCTGCGCCAGTTGCGGCTTGATCTGATCGAAGGTCGGCGGGGTCAAGGGGCGGCTGTCCTCCAGCAGGATCACGTGGTAGCCAAAATCGGTCTTCACCGGAGCTTCGGTATACTTGCCCTTGGCCAGCCCGGAAACTGCGTCGCCAAACGGCTTGACGTAACCGGCCGTGCTGCTCCAGCCCAGATCGCCCCCCTTGTCGCGCGAGCCCGGATCCTTCGATTGCTTGGCCAGTTCGTCGAACTTGGCGCCCTTCTTGAGGCTGGCGATGACTCCCTTGGCATCCTCCTCCTTTTCCACCAGGATGTGGCGCACCTTGTACTCGGTGTTGCCCATCTGACTCTTCATCCGGTCGTAGGCCGCCTTGAGCTGCTCATCGCTGACCGGATTCTTCTTGAGATAATCCTGGACGAAGGCACGGATGAAGATCGCCTGCCGTGCGAGGTCGGCCTGCGCTGCCACCTCGGGCTTCTTGTCGAGGTTGAGCTTCCTGGCTTCCTGCACCAGCAGTTCGCGGCGAATCAGCTCCTCACGCACGGCATTCTTGAGCTCGGGACTGTCGGGCGCACCCTGGGCCTGCTGCTCGGCAATGAAGGCGTTGGCCAGACTCTGCGGAATGGCGACCCCGTTAACGGTGGCGACCGCCCCGCCGGAAGCCTTCTGAGCAACCGCCGGAAGCGAGATGAACGCGCCGAGCAGCAACGCGCCGGCCAGTTTGGTGAGCTTGTGCATGAATGAATGTCCTTCTGTTGGGGTTGGTTGGGGGGTAGATCTTGTGGGATCAGGAAGCGAGCGAAACGGTCGGGGAAAATTCCCCGGGACTCAGTTCCCCGGGACTCAGCGCCTCGATGCTCAGCGCATGAATCCGGCCGCACAGCAGGTCGCCAAGCGCGGCATGAACCAGGCGGTGACGGCCCAGCCGTGTCTGCCCGGCAAAAGCCTGCGCCACGATCAGCAGGCGGTAATGTCGGCCACCGTCGCGGGCGCCGGCGTGACCGGCGTGTTTCGCCGAATCGTCGATCAGTTCGAGACGGATCGGCGCCAGGGAGGCGAGTCGCTGGCCGATGACTGCGCCAAGGTCGACAGGTTCGGCGCCGGCCGGCGTGTCACTCACGCCGGCAACACCTTCTTGAACGGTTTGACGCTGACCGTGGCGTAGACGCCAGCCGCGACGTAAGGGTCGGCATCGGCCCAGTCCCTGGCGGCATCAAGCGAAGCGAACTCGGCGACGATCAGGCTGCCCGAGAAGCCGGCCGGTCCGGGATCAGGCGAATCGATCGCCGGACAAGGACCGGCCAGCAACAGACGGCCCTCCTCCTGCAGCACCCTGAGACGCTCGAGATGAGCCGGCCGGGCCGCCAGGCGATCGGCCAGCGAACCCGCGCGGTCCTCGCCCAAGATGGCGTAGAACATCAGTGTTTCTCCTCGATGTACTTCGACAGGAGCAGCCCCTGGCCGAGGACGAAGAGGAGCATCAGCCCGATACCGCCAAACAGCTTGAAGTTGACCCAGTCGTCGGTCGAAAAATTGAACGCCACGAACAGGTTGGCGATCCCCATGAAAACGAAGAAGCCGATCCACGACCAGTTGAGCCTGGCCCAGGCGACGTCCGGCAGCTCCATCTGCTCGGCCAGCAGCACCCGCATCAGGTTCTTCTTCATGAACAGCGTGCCGCCGAGCAACGCCGCGGCGAACGCCCAGTAGAGTACGGTCGGTTTCCATTTGATGAAATTCTCGTCCTGCAGGGCCAGGGTCATGCCGCCGAAAACGGTGATGATCACCAGACTGACCCAGAGCATGGTGTCGATCTTGCGGCCCTTGAACCACAGCCAGCCGATCTGCGCGAAAGTCGCGGCGATCGCCACCGTGGTCGCCGACATGATGCCATCGAGCTTGTAGGCGATGAAAAAGAGAATGACGGGAAACAGGTCGAAGAGGAACTTCATGACAAGCGGCCAAGACGGATCGCGGGATTATGGCCGATTTGACCGATCCCTGTCCACGCTCTGTTTCTTCCGGGCTGCCGCGTACCGGGCTTGGCTGGCGGACGGTGAGCAACGCCCGCCAGCGCACGATGCCCTTAGTCGACTTTCTTCCAGCTCGCGTCCGGGTTGTAACTGCGCATCCTCACCGCCACGGCCTCGGTATTGCGGCCCAGATTCTTCTGGTAAACCGTTCCGTCGTGGTTGACCATGAAAGTCATGATGCCCGAGGCCCCATACCTGGCGGGATAGGCAAGCACCGCAAACCCGCCGATCATCCGGTCGTTGACCAGATAGCCATAGGCCCCTCCGGCCGCATCCCGGCCCTGCTCGGTGAGCATCCTGTAACGATAACCGTGATAGGCAACCGGCTGGCCCCCTTCGGTTTTCCGGGCATAGCCTTCGCGAGTCGCTGCGGCGAGCAGTGGCCCGAGGGGGCTCGGCGACTGATCCGCCGCGACTGGCCAGAAAAGTCCGTCGCGCGTTCCCTCGCTCGAGATGAAGCGCCGCGCGTAGTCGTTCGAGCCATTCCCGTCGAGATCACCGGTCGCGTACTCGCGCTGCGCGTCGACAATCGCCAGCAGGGTCTGGATGGTGTCGAGTTCATTTCGACCGATGCGCCGGTTGAGAATTTCCGTTCCTCCGGCAGCCGAGTCGAAAGCCCAGCGCTCACCCTTGCGCAGCAGAGGCGCCGGGAAAGGCCAGTCGTCGTCGCCCACCAAAAGGACCGCCTGCCCGTTCGACACCTGGCTGATGCTGTGCTTGCGGTCATAGGCAAGCACGAATTTTTCCCAGTCGTGATGATCCGCAACGGCATCACCACTCGTCAGCCAGTTGCGTGCCTGCGGTCCGAGCACCGCCAGCAGGGCATTCAGATCCTGCGCGCGCAATGCCTCCGCCAGTGCCTTGGCCGCATCCCCGGGCGTCGCATAACCCTGCTGAACGACGCCACGTACTGCCGTCGGCGGTTGCGCCAGGCTGACCGGCACCGCCACTGCCATCAACAGCGCGACGGCAAGTGTCTTGATCGTGTGCTTCAGATTCATCGTCTTCTTCTCCGCAGAAAGTGGGGAACGGTACGACTCAGCGACCACGGCCGCCACCGCCGCCTCGACCACCGCCACCACCCTGGAAACCGCCACCACCACGGTTCCCGCCTCCGCCGCCGAAACTGGCCCCGCCGCCTCGACCACCCGCATCGGCACGGCTGAAATTACCGCGCTCGCTGGCCTGACGCGTCGAAGCACCATTGCCGACGCCGGCGAACCCGCCGGCATGGTCGCGCGAACCGGCTGCACGGTTCTGCGCGCCACCATCGAAGCGGTTGCCCCCGGCCGGCTGCGCCGCAGCGCCGTCGCCGCGTCCGCCGGCCGGCAGGGTCGCGGCGCGATCGCCGCCCGCGCCGCGACGATCGCCGAAATCGCCGCGCTCCCCCGGGCGCCCGCCATCACCACGCCCGGCCAATCCCCCGCCCGTGCGATCAGCATCCCGGACGCGATCGTTCAACTGGCCGCGATCCATGTCCTTGAGCTCCGAACGTCCGGCATCGGCCCGGCCACGGAAATTTTCCCGCGCCTGGGCGGCCTGCGCGTTGCCCCCACGGTTGTACTGACGGGCCACGTTCTGGTCCCGGTAGGCCACGCCGCGGCGGTGGTCGACGTTGTGCGACCAGCGGTTGCTGCTGATATTGGTGCGGTTGAACGAGTTGTAGCGATTGACATTGATATCGACGTTACTGCGACCCCACCCGCCCCAACTGCAGGCACCCCAGATCGCTGCACCGACGAAAATCCCGGTTGCGAAGGCAAGCCCCGGTGGATAGACGTAGGCTGGCGGGTACACGTAGTACGGTGGAGTCGGATACCACCAGTTGCCGTACACCACGGTCGGATTATAGGTGGGCACATACACCACTTCCGGCTTCGGCGACTCGACGACGTAGATCTTCTGGCTGCCCTGCGTTTCCGTCCGCACCACCTGCTGTTCGGTGGTCTTCAGGTTGCCCGCCGCGTCCGCCCGCGCACGCAGGCCCTGGACGGTATCCATGACGTCCTGCTGCTGAGCCAGGAAAGCATCGCCCAGCTTCTGCATCCAGTCGAGGTTCTCGCTCATCTGCTGCAGTACCTGTGGCACTGCGGTCAAGGCCTTGACCGCCGGGTCCCAGGACTGTTTGCCCATCGCCGTCTCGAGCGCCGCGCCGCCAACCTTGGGATTGGCCTTGGCCCAGCGCGCCGCTTCGACCACCTCCAGTGGATAGGTGGACGCCATCAGGACCTGGGCCAGCAGCGCATCCGGATAGAGGGCGATCGGCGCCAGGAGACGATCAAGCTCCTGCTGCGAGAAGGTCTTCGCCGTCGGGCTCGCCACGCCGGCACCTGGCGCCCCGGGCGCCGGGGCCTGCTGCGCCAGGGTTGGCGAGCAGGCAAAAATAAGTGCCGTTACCAGCGCACAGGACCTGGAAGATGTTGTGTTCATCGAGCATCCCCACACACGGAAGAAAGGATTCACCAACGCCCAGCCTGGCAGCAAGCGAACTTCCATTGCACGCATCCGGGCGGAAGCCATCAGATCGGAAGCATAGGCGCTGAGCAACCCGTCTGGCAAGCGGATTGTGGTCCGCCTGTTAGACCCAAGCGGTAATGTCCGGTCTGTGCCAAGCAGTAATGTCCGCTTCAGGAGGAAGCGGAGATGGCGCAGATGGAGATCGGGTTGAACGAACGGGAACTGAAATGGCATGGGGTGCTGGAGCGGCTAAAATCTGGTGGGTTGAGCCAGGTTGCAGCGGCCGGGGAATTGGGGCTGTCGGTCCGGCAGGTCAGACGCCTGCAGCGCCGCTTGGAGATGGCGGGCGCGGCCGGGCTGCGCTCGGCCC
>NZ_JAEUOL010000196.1 GCF_016789985.1 Accumulibacter sp. | reverse complement strand
AGCTTTTCGGGGTGCTACCACGCGCTTGCCTTTCGAAAGTATGGCGCTCAGTACCTCGCGGCTTTCACCTACCGATTCAACCGCCGATTCGATCTCAGGACTTTGAACGAGCGGCTCCTAGTCGCCGCGCTAGCCTGTGTAACGTGGCCCCAGCACTCGATTCGGGCGGCTGACTTTCATTGCTAATCAGGAGCAGTGTTGCCCGAGGAGGCGGCCAGACCGGTGTCGGCGTCCGGCCTACTTGCGTCCCAGACCGCCAAGTAGGGCGGCCACCGGCCGGCGCGGTTTGTGGGGTTGTTCGCTGTGCGCCAATGACTTGCCGCCGTTGCTGCCTGTTGCAGCGGTCACCGGAAGCGTGTCGCGGCTCTCGTAGGGCTTGCTGAAATCGAAGCCGTCGGCGGCAACGTGTGCCATGCGTCCGTTCCCCGATCGGCTGCTTCCCTCGCGCTGGGCGCCACGACCCGTCGCTCGATCGCTGCGCGCACTGGCGAACGGTGCGCTCGCGGCGGATGGTGGTGCGCTCGGCCGCCGGTGATGGGTGCGTTTGTCGCCAGGGGGGTAGCAGTAATCGTACTCCGGCTCGAAACCGGGGACGATCACCTGCTCGACCTGGAGGCGGATCAGTTTCTCGATGTCGACCAGATACGGTACCTCGCTTGCCGAGACCAGCGAAATCGCGGTGCCGGGCTTGCCGGCGCGCCCGGTGCGCCCTATCCGGTGAATGTAGTCCTCCGGCGTGCGCGGCAGTTCATAGTTGATCACGTGCGGCAGCTCGTCGATATCGAGGCCGCGCGCGGCAACGTCGGTTGCCACCAGTACCAGCACCGATCCGTCCTTGAAGGCTTCGAGTGCCTTCAGCCGCTCCTGCTGGCTCTTGTCGCCATGGATCGAGTCGGCGGCGATTCCGGCGCGCTGCAGGTCGCGCGCCAGCCGGTTGGTTTCGATCTTGGTGCGCGTGAATACGAGCACCTGATTGAAATCGGCCGATTTCAGCAGCCTCACCAGCAACGCCCGCTTGGCTTCGGAAGCCACCGGGTGCACGCGGTGGGTGATCGTCTCCGACACCGTGTTGCGCCTGGCAACTTCGATCAGCACCGGTGACTTGAGCATGCGGTCGGCCAGCTTCTTGATCTCCTCCGAGAAGGTCGCCGAAAAGAGCAGGCTTTGCCGCTGCCGCGGCAGCAGATTGATGATGCGCGTGACGTCAGGGATGAAACCCATGTCCAGCATGCGATCGGCCTCATCGAGCACCAGCGCCTGGACGCTGGCGAAGTTGAGGCACTTCTGCTCTATGAGGTCGAGCAGGCGACCGGGGGTGGCCACCAGCACCTCGACGCCGCAGCGGATCTCGGCGATCTGTGGCTTGATATCGACGCCCCCGAAAACACAGGCGCTTCTGATCGGGACGTGCCTGCTGTAGGTTCTCACCGATTCGTGCACCTGGATGGCCAGCTCGCGGGTCGGCGCCAGGATCAGCACGCGTACCGGGTGTCGGGCGGGTGACGGGCTCGGGCTGGCGAACGCGAGGATGCGCTGCAGCAGCGGCAGGGTGAAGGCGGCGGTCTTGCCGGTTCCGGTCTGGGCGCCGCCCATCAGGTCCTGGCCGGCGAGCACGATCGGTATGGCCTGGGCCTGGATCGGCGTCGGCTCCGCGTAGCCCTGGTCGGCAATGGCTCTCAGCAGATCAGGTGCCAGGCCGAGTTCGTCAAAACGCATGGGCGGAACCTTCAGATCAGTCAAAAATCAGTCTCATATAAGACGTGATTATACATGGATAGACCTGTCGCACCGGGCTTTGCGTGGCCTCGCCATTTGCCCGGTACGGCTCAACGCGCCATCAGGCGGCCGAGGGCGCGTTCTGCACCAGAATCGAACAGGGCGATGCGTGACGCGATCTGTGCCTGACCCGCGGCAAGCTGTTGATCGAGAAAAGAGCGATGTGCCGCGACGGCCTTCTCCCAGTCGGGGTTGAACAGCAGGACAGTCCCCGAAGAGGGGCTTTGCCAGCAGCACAGGCCGCACTGTTGGCCCTCATCCGGCAGTTCGATGCGCAGCCACTCGCCGACCCGCCAGTCGCCGGCCGGCGGCGCTTGCGGCGATCGCGCCAAGGTCGGCATACTCAGGTGGAGCAGCTTGCGGCCGCCCTGCTCGATGAGCCGCGGAGCGTGCGCCGGATGGCTGGTCTTCGGCGCGCTCCGCGTAGCGACGCCTGGTGCACCGGAAAGCCGTGCGGCTGGAGCTTGCGCCTGGCTGCGCAGGGCGGCCGTCTGGAGGTCGAAAAGGGTGTTGAGAAAGGGGCTGCGCTCTGCAGCCGAGACGCCGATTTCATCCAGTCCGGCGGCAATCCGCTTCAACAGGGACGAGGCCATGCCGGCGAGACGCTTGCGCTCCTCGGGACTCTGCTTTGGCAGCACGCTCCAGATCAGGTCATCCGCGGTACGGCTGTGCTGCTGCCAGCGCTCGTCCTGCGTGCCGCTTTCGGTCGCCGCACCGATCATTACCCTTGACCAGTAGTCCTCGAGAAACGATGCAATCTCGGCCGAGCGGGTTCTCGCCAGGCTGGCGCGCAGCCAGGTGCCAGCCAGCTGGCTGGCGTATTCGCGGTTCTCATGCGTGCGCAGGAGGCCGATGTAGGGATCGGCCGCCCGTCTGGTCGTCTGCTCCCGCTCGTCGATCAGTGCTGCGAGCTCGGCCAGATATGGGCCGAGAGGCCTGTCGGGCTGGCCCAGGCTGTTGCCGGCCACGGTCGTCAGGCGGCCCAGCCGCTGGCAGAGCGGATGCGCGGTTCCGGCATCGCGTGGCAGGCCGAGTGCCGCGCGACCCAGTCGATTGATCAGCTGGCGCGCCGGATGGATCTCGTTGGCGAGCAGCGTCGGATCGTCAATCGCCAGCTTGAGCAGCGGGATCTGTAGCCGGCCGAGTGCTGCCTTGAGCGCCTCGGGCAGCAGCCCGGAGTCGAACATGGCCTCGAAAATCAGCCCCAGGGTGTCCATGGTGATTGCCTCGGGCCGCCCCGGCGGCAGGTCGAAGTCTTTCGACCGCAGTCCTCGCAGCGAGGGTTCGCCGGCTGCCGCGCTGGCTTCGAGCGTACCCAGGCGATCGAGCAGATGGTTGAGACTCACCCTTGCCGCCGCGTCCAGAGCCGGATTGCCAGGGCGTCCTTTGTCGCTCCCCGAAAAGGGGAGGGGAAGCCCGGCCTGCTCGCCGGCAAGACCTTGGCGGATCATCTCGTGCAGGGTCGCGGTCGAGCCCCGACTGTTGCTGGGCGGTTTGCCGAGCAGTGCCTCGCTTGCCTTGTCGCCCACATTTCTGGCCGGTGCGTCGCTGGTCTGCACGGGATCGATGCCATGGTTGGCCAGGAATTCGTCGATCTCGTGGTAGAGCAGGGGGACCTGCTGGCGCAGACGTTCCTCGATCCGGTCGAGCAGGGCCAGGGTCTGGTCGAGGCCGCGTACCGATTCCCGGCAGATTGCCCAAAGCCCGAGGCAGATCACTTCCGGGGCCAGCGGATGGTTCTCTTCGCCCGTCGTCGCCGGCCACTGCAGCAAGCTCATGTAGCGCAAGCGGCAGCGCGTCAGGGGGCGTCCCCCCGCCTCGCGCAGGTGGGCGCCGATGCTGCGCATGCGGATGTCGAGTTCCAGGTCATCGTCGCCCATCAGTGTCAGGCGCGAGGCGGTCAGGTCGCTGACCTGCTCGAAGCCGGCTTCCCGGCTCGCCGAAACCAATTGATCATGGGCGTCGCCGACTTCCCGCTCGAAGGCCGCGAGTGCTCCGGGCGAACCCGCCAGGCAAGGCCTGACGATATCGGCGAGTCGGCGTTGAAATATTTCCTTTCCGGCATGCAGGAGTTTTGCTTGCCGGTCACCATGTGTCAGGGTGGTATGTTCAGGCATTCATCCACGGTCCAGACGAGGCAGGATGTCTCGGTTGCTGTATCGTAGCGCGTATTTTTGGCCGGGCGAAGTCAATGAGGTGGCGCGCGGCGCCTGGTGGCTGTCGAATAGAATGGTCTGGAGAAAGCATGCAAAGGAGACAACTGGGCAACAGCGCCCTGCAGGTATCGGAGGTCTGCCTGGGCACGATGACCTTCGGGCAACAGAACGGCGAGTCCGCAGCACACGCCCAACTGGACCGCGCCTTTGCCGCTGGCGTCAACTTCATCGACACCGCGGAGATGTATCCGGTCCCGCCGCGCGCTGCCACCTGTGGTCGCACCGAAGAGATTGTCGGTGGCTGGCTGCTCGGGCAGGCGCGCGACCAGGTCATCCTGGCGACCAAGGCCGCCGGTCCGTCGCGCGGTCTGCACTGGATCCGCGACGGTCGGCTGGGCTTTGATCTGGCCAGTCTGCGTTTGGCGGTCGAGGGCTCCTTGCGCCGCCTGCGCACCGATTACATCGATCTTTATCAATTGCACTGGCCGGCGCGCAATCAGCCGATGTTCGGCCAATGGCAGTTCGACCCGGCGAAGGAGCATGTGGCAACGGGGATTCTCGAAACGATCGAGGCACTGGCGACGCTGGCCGGCGAGGGCAAGATCCGCTATTTCGGCCTGTCCAACGAGCATCCCTGGGGGGTGATGGAGTTCGTCCGTCTGGCCCGTGCGCATGGGCTGCCGCGCCCGGTTGCGCTGCAGAATGCTTACAGCCTGCTCAACCGGGTTTACGAAAGCGGCCTTGCCGAACTCTGTCACCGTGAACAAATCAGCCTGCTGCCGTACTCGCCGCTGGCTTTCGGCACACTTTCCGGAAAGTACCTGGCCAACCCGCAAGCAGCGGGCCGGATCAACGAATTTTCCGGTTTCGGTCAGCGCTACGCCAAGCCGAACGTGGCCCCGGCAGTTGCCGCCTACGCCGAGCTGGCGCACCGGCACGGGCTGACGCCAGTGTGCCTGGCTCTGGCCTTCGTCTATTCACGCTGGTTCGTTGCCAGCACGATCATCGGTGCCACCAGCCTCGTTCAACTCGACGAGAATCTTGGCGCGCTGGCCGTGCAACTGCCGCCGGCGGTACTGGCGGAGATCGACCAGATTCACCTGCGCCATACCAATCCGGCGCCCTGAGGACGCGGCGCCCGATGCCTAATGCCTGACTGCCGCGGCTGGCTCGGCCTTGCTTTCCACCTCCGGGGCTTCGGTGAGCGCCGGTTTCTTCTTTTTCGTACCGGGTGGCTGCGGCGGCGGCAATTGCGGCTCGACGGTTTCCAGCCGGTTTTCGCGCATGTAGACATCCATGTCCCGCCACCCCTCGTAGATCGAGGCCTTGGGCAGCCACGAATAGATCGAGTAGCAGTCTTCGATGGCACGTCCCGACTGGCGGCAGGCGCCGCCCACCGCCTTGCCTTCGGCATCGAGGCGCGCGCTCCTGGCGGCCGGTGGCTCGATGCCGAGTTTCTGCTGGATGGCATCACAAGCCGTGAGGCCGGGCAACAGCCAGCAGACGATCAGGAGGTTGCCAAACAATGGCCGGCGTGCTGGGTCGAACACGAGGGTTTCCGAGCGATTGGAATGCGGATGCCGCATTTTAACCACAAACCCGGCTCCGGCGTTCCTGGTTTCACGTCTGCTCCTTTTGAGTGGGCTTCGAAATGCATCGTGTGTTCGAGCGACGCTGGCTGCGGCTATAATCACCAACTTTTTCCGATTGCAGAGGACTGCTATGCACTTGCGCAAAATTCTTCCGGCCGCCCTGACGTTCACGCTGGCTGTGCCCTTTTCCTCGCTGACGCTTGCCGCGCCGATGGAAATCGAAATGTCGCATCAGCTCGATGAAGAGCGCGCCGAACGGGTCGAGAAGGTGCTTGAACGGTTCAACTCGCGGCAGAAGGATTACCAGATCAGGCTGGTGCGCCGCGTTCAGGGTGAGCCGGCCAAGGATATCAACCTGGTGACGCGCGAGGAACAGGCACAATTCGTTGCTGCCAAGGCAGGCTTCAAACCCCTGCATCAGGTGATGAAGGAGGCCAGCGTGCCGTTCGATGGCAGCAAGCTGGCGCCGGAACTGCGGGTCGGCCTCGGCGATGCGCAAGGAAATCTGGTTGCCCTGCCGATCGGCATGGCGACCCCGGTGCTTTTCATCAACAAGGCTGCTTTCCGCAAGGCCGGCCTGGATCCGGAGAAACCGCCGAAGACCTGGGCCGAAACGCAGCAGGCGGCCGACAAGCTGTTCGATGCGGGCAGCAAGTGCCCGTACACCACCTCCTGGCCCGCCTGGGTGCATATCGACAACCTGAGCGCCTGGAACGGCGTCGAGGTGGCCGACGCCAAGGGCAAGCTGATGTTCAATGGTCTGCCGCAGGTCAAACACACGGCATTGCTGACCACTTGGGCAAAAGCCAGGTTCTTCATCTATTTCGGTAGACGCGACGAGGCGGACAAGCGGTTCGAAGCCGGCGAATGCGGCATGCTGACCAGTTCTTCGTCGCTGATCGGCGCCTTGCACGAGAGTCGCCAGGTGGAAGCCGGGGTTTCGGCCCTGCCCTATCATGACGACCTGCCCGGTGCGCCGCAGCAGACGCTGGCTGGCGGCTATTCCTTGTGGGTCGCGGCCGGCAGGAAGCCGGCCGAGTACAAGGGGGTGGCGCAGTTTGTCGGCTTCCTGATGGAACCCGATCTGCAGGTCGAACTCACCGCTGCTTCGGGCTATCTGCCGATGACGGCGGCGGCACGCGCGGCGGCCGGGAGCAAGCTGCTGAAGACCGACGTCGCCGGGCTCAACGTCGCCTATCGCCAGTTGCAGGGTCCGGCTGCGCTGCGTACGCTGCGCGTTTCGGAGATCGAGAAGGTGCGGATCATCGTCGAGGAAGAACTCGAGGCCGCCTGGTCCGGCAAGACGCCGGCCAAGGAAGCGCTCGACGTCGCGGTCCAGCGCGGCAATCTGATCCTGCAGGCAGCGCCTGCGGCCAAGGCCCCTGCTCGCAGGAAGTGATGCTCCCGCGCCTCGGCTGGCCGCTTCCGGGCGTTTTCGCGCACCGCTGCGGCGGTGCTCTGGCGCCGGAGAACACGCTGGCCGGTTTGCACATCGCGGCTGGCCTCGGGTTGCGGGCCGTCGAATTCGACGTCATGCTGTCGGCCGATGGGTCGCCCTGGCTGCTGCATGACGAAGCGCTCGCCCGGACGACCAACGGTGACGGGCTGCTGTGCGAGACGCCTGATAGCGCACTGTGTCTGCTCGATGCGGGTGCGTACCGGCATCCGGCCTTCGCTGGCGAGCCGCTGCCGACCCTCGAATCAGCGGCGCTCGCCTGTCGCCGACTTGGACTGCTGGCCAACGTCGAGATCAAGCCGGCTGCCGGTTTCGAGGAACGGACCGGCGAGGTCGTTGCCCGCCGGGTGATCGAGCTGTGGTCGGGAACCGATCTGCCCCTGGTCTCTTCCTTCTCGCGAAGCGCGCTCGCGGCGGCCCGAGCGGCTGCTCCGGAGTTGCCGCTCGGCAGCCTTTACGAACGCGTACCGAGCGATTGGCCGGTGCGCCTCAGGGAGCTTGGTGCGCTCACCCTGCACTGCCGGGCCGATCTGGTCGACGATGAGATGCTCGGCGAGGCGCGTGCCGCTGGTGTCCCGGTACTGTGCTACACGGTCAACGATCCGGCCCTGGCGACAGCACTCTTTGCGCGGGGTGTTACGGCCGTGTTCTCCGACCGCATCGACCGCATCCGCGAGCACGGCTGATTCTCGTGCGTGCCGGATTGACGGTATTGGTCGGGCAGGTGTTGCCTCGGCGCGTGCGCCGGGGTGATGGACAGGGCGGCGAGGCATCGCTGGACTGTGGCCCGGCCATCTCCATCGGAAAGCCGCCGCCACAGGCCTGCCGCTGATTGCGCGCGATCGGCTTTCGGGCGGCGCCCGAGTGTGCAACGAGGATCGCGGTCATGCAACGTGCGATCAGCAGTGACGGCCATCGGCCATGCGGCTGAAGCCGAAACCGCTGCCGTGGCCCGGCGCGATGCAGATGGTGACGCCCAGTGAACGGGCAGCCCGGTCGATGTCGGGCGGAAAGGCGGCGAACGGTAGCGAGCGCTCGACCACGGACCTGATGAAAGCGATCTCCTCCTGCTGGTCGCCGGCATTGAGGACCGTGAAGGATTTCAGGCTGCCGTTGGGGTTGATCCTGAACTGGACGGATGCCGTTTTCACGCCACGGCTTCTCGGGTCGTTGCGGACGAAGGCGGCGCTGCGGTTGAGGCGCCGGACAATGCCGTCGACGTAGAGGTCCAAGCTGAAGGGTTCGGGTGGCGGGGTGTCGGGTCGGCGCTCGAGCAGCATGCTGCCCTCGGCGTCGCGCTGCGCGCGTTGCCGGCCAAGATCGCGGGCCTGGGCCAGCGAGCGCTGGGCCAGCGAGGGTTGCGGTGTGGCGCGCGCCTCTGCTGCCAGTTCGTCGAGGAAGCGGTTCATTTCCTCCTTCTGCGCCCGGGACCAGCGTGGCGTGTCGGGTGCCGCCTTTCCGGCCGCCCGGGGCACGGTCAGTACATGCGGGCGGGGCGCCGGCCCGTTGATCGGCCTGGCCGGCTTGCTGGTCAGGCGCGCCGGGGGGGCGGGTGGCCGGGGTGCTGCGGCCCGGGCCTGTGGATCGGGTGACAGGCTGGCCTCGATGCGTGAGGCAGCGATGGGACCCGGTCGCGGTTCCTTGCCGGGAAAGAACAGCACCAGGGCATGTATGACGAGCGATGTCGCGATGGCCCAGCCCAGAGCGGGGGTTTGCGAGGGCGCTTCGTTACAGAACTCCGTCGGCAGCTTGTCGATCTGCTAATCCTCTTGCGGCGGCGACAATCGCGCGGCGCCGGCGAGTGTACGGGGCGCCGGCAGCGGCAGTCAATCGGTGCGCCACATCGCCGGTCGCCGCCGCGCCCTGGTCGATGTCAACGCCCAGCATCGGCTTGATTCGGTTGTGCCGCCGGTGACGACATGGGCGCCGCCCTGGCGAGCTCGCCGGTGATCGTGCTCGCCCACATGAGGGCGGCGCTTGCCAGGCCAGCGACCGAGAGATGACATCCCTCGTGCCGGAATCGGTCGCCGGCGAGAGTATCGGTATCGGGGCCCAGGCGGAAGCGCCGATCGGTCGCGACCTTGGCTTCGACTGCACCACGCACCGCCGCATAAGGGTCCGATCGACAGATCGTCGAGCGAGCCAGGATGATCGGCGCACCGATGCCGGCCTGGTCGATCGTTGTCGCCAGGAGATCCAGGTGCCGCGCATAGTCACTGCTGCTGATGCCTTGCCGGGCGTCCGCCTCGCCTTGCTGCCACAGCACATACGCGGGCGGCAGTCCGAGCGCGCGCAGCGCTGCGAGGTGGGTGACCAGACGCTGGCGCAAGGCACTGTTCTGCCTGGTCCATTCGTCGATCGAGCTGGCATCGACGGCGAGCACCGAGATGACGATCGGCCGCTTGTTGCCTGACTGGCGCATGGCTTCCGGCAGGCGCCGCCAGATGCTGCCACCCGTTCCGGTGGCACCGGGCAGGGGGTCGACCGCCCTGATGCATTTTCCTTCGCTGATCAGGGTGATCGCTTCGCTGTCGGGGTCGGCTGGCGAACCGTGGTTGGCGGCGTTCGATTGGCCGAGGGCGAGCAGCACCAGCGGCCGTTCGGCGGCGATCGCGGCGCAGGGCAGGGCTGCTTCGCTTCCCACCCGGGTGATCTGTTCGAGGCGGGCGGCGAGGTTGGCTGCCTGACGCTGTTGCTGGCGCAGGGTGAACCCGACCAGCGAAAGCGTGGCCAGGACAAGGGCGAGCAGCAGCCAGCGGTATGGCCTGCCGCTCATCGGGCCGCGGCGCGTCGCTCGCGGTAACGGGCGCGAATCCAGCGCATGGCGGGTTGTTCCACCTGTTGCGCCAGGGTGGTCGCCAGTGTCAGGCTGATCGTCAGCGCCACCAGGACGGTCGCATCGATTGGCAGGCCAAGCGCCTGCAAGCGCAACTGGATGCTCCAGCCGATGTTCTCGTGCAGCAGGTACAACGGATAGGAAATCGTCCCGAGCCAGACGAAAGGCCGGTAACGAAGCACTGCCAGGCGGCCGGTCGCGGCAAGCAACACCATGCTCGCCAGGATGATGGCGAGGGCGGCGTGGAACAGCGAGTTGCCCAGGGCCAGGGTCAGGATCGCACAGCCGGCGGTGAGTGCCGGTGCGCGCCACGAGGTGGTGTCGTGGCGGCTGGTGGCAAGGTAGATGCAGATGCCCAGCGCAAACCACGGGAGGTACTTCAGGATGGTCAGGCGCTGGATGGTCCACGGAATCCCGAAGCCGAATTTCCATTCGAGTAGCGAATCGAGCAGCCGCAGGGCCAGCAGTCCGAGCAGCCAGTGATGGATCTGGTGCAGTCGGCGCAGGCAGTACAGGCAAAGCATTCCGACGTAGAACAGCAGTTCGACTTCGAGGGTCCAGTAGACGCCGTCAACGTGCGGAATCCCGAAAAGGGAGTGGATCATGATCAGGTTGCCGAGTGCCTCGCCAGGGCCGACCATCTTGCCCGGCAAGCCCAGCAGGTGAGTCAGCAGGAAGGTCAGGGCGATGGCCACCCAGTAGGCCGGGAACAGGCGACTGAAGCGGGAGACGACAAAATCCATCGCTCTCGAGGTCTTGTCGAGCGTCATGAAAATGACGAAGCCGCTGATGACGAAGAACAGGTTGACGCCGTAATGTCCGTCGGGGAAGGAGACGCTTGCCTGAGGGCCGGCACCGTAAAGGTCGCTGAAGCGGGTGGTGTAGTGAAAGAGGACTACGGCCAGGGCGGCCACGCCGCGCAGCGCGTCGATCTCGACCAGGCGGCCGCCGCGCTGCTCCGCAGCCGGCCGGACGGTGTCTGATGCTTGAGGGGTCATGATCATCGTGGCAGCTCGCATGGACGGCAAATCTCCATCGGAAATACCCTGTTCTCGATGCGCCGCGCCGGCCGAGGGTGGCTGGAGCGACGCGCGGATTCTAGCAATGCTGCGCCAGCATACGCGCGAAATCCGGAGTCACACGTGACCAATTGAACACTTTGCCTCAGTGTGGCAATGGCTTGCATCGCCCGCACGCAGGCACTGCGTGCCTCTTTCCGGGGCGGCATGGCACGGCGTTCGCCGCTCATCCCCCATCTTGGTGCCCGCCCGCAGCGACCGCCCGGCTTTGGTGCAGGCCTTCCGCCGCGTTTTTTCGGCGACCCCGCTGGAGAACGATACAAAATTGTTTGCAAGCGGTTTTGCCGCCTTTTTCGATGTTGGCACGACGCTTGCTTTGTTGTCCTTGAAGGAAGAACCCTTCCCGTTTCCATAATTTTCGAGGAGCTAACAGATGGTACGTCGCAATTTCATGAAGACGCTTTCGGCGGTTGCCGTGACGGCCGCCTTCGGACTCAACTCGTTCGGCGCGCTGGCTGCCGAGACGATCAAGGTGGGTGTCCTGCATTCGCTTTCCGGCACCATGGCCATCTCGGAGACGGCGCTCAAGGAGACCGTGCTGATGGCGATCGACGAGATCAACAGCAAGGGCGGGGTGCTTGGCAAGAAGCTCGAGCCGGTGGTGGTCGACCCGGCCTCCAACTGGCCGCTGTTCGCCGAGAAGGCGCGCCAGCTCCTGAGCAAGGACAAGGTGGCGGTGACATTCGGCTGCTGGACCTCGGTGTCGCGCAAGTCGGTGCTGCCGGTCTACAAGGAACTCAACGGCCTGCTCTTCTATCCGGTGCAGTACGAAGGCGAGGAACTCGAGTACAACGTCTTCTACACCGGCGCGGCGCCGAACCAGCAGGCGATTCCGGCGGTCGAGTACCTGATGAGCAAGGACGGCGGTGAAGCCAAGCGTTTCGTGCTGCTCGGCACCGACTACGTCTATCCGCGCACGACCAACAAGATTCTGCGTGCCTTCCTGAAGTCGAAGGGAGTGGCCGACGCCGACATCATGGAGGAATACACCCCCTTCGGGCATAGCGACTACCAGACGATCATCGCCAAGATCAAGAAGTTCTCGAGCGAAGGCAAGAAGACGGCGGTCATCTCGACCATCAACGGCGACTCGAACGTACCGTTTTACAAGGAGCTCGGCAACGCCGGCATCAAGGCGACCGAAGTGCCGGTGGTCGCCTTCTCGGTCGGCGAGGAGGAACTGCGCGGGGTCGATACCAAGCCGCTGGTCGGCCACCTGGCGTCGTGGAACTACTTCATGTCGCTGAAGAACCCGGAAAACGACAAGTTCACCAAACTGTATCGCGCCTGGGCGGTGAAGCAGAAGCTGCCGAATGCCGACAAGGCGGTGACCAACGACCCGATGGAAGCGACCTACGTCGGCGTCTACATGTGGAAGCAGGCGGTCGAGAAGGCCAAGTCCACCGATGTCGACAAGGTGATCGCGGCGATGGCCGGGCAGACCTTCAAGGCGCCATCCGGTTTCACGATCAAGATGGACGAGAAGAACCACCATCTGCACAAGCCGGTGTTCATTGGCGAGATCAAGGCCGATGGTCAGTTCAACGTCGTCTGGAAGACGCCGGGCCCGGTCAAGGCGCAGCCCTGGAGCCCCTACATTCCGGGTAACGACAAGAAGAAGGACCAGCCGGAAGGCAAGTAAGCGGTCAGCGTCGTTCTGCGGGGGCGGGCGGTGCGCCGCCCGCCCCCGAATGTGGAGAAGACATGCGCAAGTTTGGACTACTGCTCTGTGGCTGGCTGCTCGGCGCCTGGGGGGCGCACGCGGCGATCGATCCCGAGCTGCTCAAGCCGCTGGCCTCCGACGACTCGGCGGTGCGCATCGACGCCATCGCGGCGCTCGCCCAGGCCAGCCCCGAGGAGGCGCTGCCGGTGCTCAAGGCGCTGGCTGAAGATGCGCTGGCGGTGGCTGGCGGGCGGATGCTGCGGGTCGAGGATGGCCGGGTGTTCGACGCGGCGAGCAACAGCGAACTCAGACCGCCCCCGGCGGGCCTCGAGACGATCGGCATCAACAACCGCGTGCGCCGCGAACTGTCGGCCGCGCTGGCCGCGCTGCGTCTCTTCTCGGCCGAGCGCCCGGTGCGCTGGCAGGCGGCGCAGGAAGTGACGCTGAGTGCCGACGCGAAGATGCTGCCGCTGCTCGACAAGGCGCTGGCGGCGGAAAGCGATCCCGAGATCCGGAACCGCTTGCAACTGGCGCAGGCGCAGGCGAGTCTCGGTTCGTCCGACGCCGCCGTGCGCCACGCCGCCGTGCGCACGCTCGGCGAAAGCAGTGACCCGAGAGTGAGACAGTTGCTCATCCCGTTCACCGAGAAGCGCGGCGAGGTCTGGGTCGAGGCGGACAGTGCGGTGCGTGCCGCCGCCGGGACCTCGATCCGCTCGATCGAGCAACGCCTGGCCTGGGCCGACCATCTCGGGCGCGCCTTCAGCGGGCTTTCGCTCGGCTCGATCCTGCTCCTGGCGGCGCTCGGCCTGGCCATCACCTACGGCGTCATGGGGGTGATCAACATGGCGCACGGCGAACTGCTGATGGTCGGCGCCTACTCGGCGTGGGCGATGCAGAGCGTCTTCCGCGCCTACCTGCCGGGCGCCCTCGACTGGTATCTGCTGGCCGCGATACCGGTCGGTTTTCTCGCTGCGGCGCTGGTCGGCGTGGTCATGGAGCGACTGGTCATCCGCCACCTCTACGGCCGGCCGCTGGAGACGCTGCTCGCCACCTGGGGCATCTCGCTGTTTCTGATGCAGGTGGCACGCACGCTGTTCGGCGCGCAGAACGTCGAGGTCGCCAACCCGGTCTGGATGGCCGGCGGCATCGAGGTGCTGCCCAACCTGATGTTGCCCTGGAACCGGATCATCATCGTCGCCTTCTCGATCGCCGTGCTGGTGGCCATGTGGGCGATCCTCAACCTGACGCGGCTCGGCATGTTCGTCCGTGCGGTGACCCAGAATCGGCCGATGGCCGGCTGCGTCGGCGTGCCGACCGGTCGCATCGACACCCTGGCCTTCGGCCTCGGTGCCGGCATCGCCGGGCTGGGGGGGGTGGCCCTGTCGCAGATCGCCAACGTCGGGCCGGACATGGGCCAGGGTTACATCGTCGATTCCTTCATGGTCGTCGTGCTCGGCGGGGTCGGGCAGCTTGCCGGCGCGGTCTGGGCGGCGCTCGGTCTCGGCGTGTTCACCAAGTTCCTCGAAGGCTGGACCGGGGCGGTGGTCGCCAAGATCGTCGTCCTGGTGTTCATCATCATCTTCATCCAGAAGCGTCCGCAGGGGCTGTTTGCCCTCAAGGGCCGCTTCGTCGAAGCGTGAGCCGGGGAGAATGTTCATGATGCCTGCACGCACCCCGTTCATCGTCCGTCTCGGACGCAGCTTCGACGCGCGCAGTTGGCAGATGGCCGGGCTGTTCGCCGCCTGCGCGCTGATTGCCGTGCCGTTCATGCACCTGGCGCTGCCGCCCGACCACCCGCTGCACCTGTCGACCTACTTCATCACCCTGACCGGCAAGATCCTGTGCTACGCCATCGTCGCCGTGGCGATGGACCTGATCTGGGGTTACGGCGGCATCCTGTCGCTCGGCCACGGCCTCTTCTTCGCCCTCGGCGGCTACGCCTTCGGTATGTACCTGATGCGCCAGATCGGCCGCGACGGCAGCTATCAGAGCGACCTGCCGGACTTCATGGTCTTCCTCGACTGGCAGGAACTGCCGTGGTTCTGGGCCGGCAGCGACAGCTTCCTGTGGGTCGCCCTGCTCGTCCTCGTCGTGCCGGCGCTGATCGCCTTCGTCTTCGGCTACTTCGCCTTTCGCTCGCGCATCAAGGGGGTGTACTTCTCGATCATCACGCAGGCGCTGACCTACGCCGCCATGCTGCTCTTCTTCCGCAACGAGACCGGCTTCGGCGGCAACAACGGCTTCACCGATTTCAAGCGCATCCTCGGCTACCCGATCACCGCGCCGGAAACCCGCGTCGTCCTCTTCGCGCTGTCGGCGCTGGCACTGATCGGCACGCTGCTGCTCGCCCGCTACCTGGTGACCTCGAAGTTCGGCCGCGTGCTGACGGCGATTCGCGACGCCGAGTCACGCGTCATGTTCATCGGCTACCATCCGCTGTGGTACAAGCTCTTCGTGTGGACGCTGTCGGCCATGCTGTGCGCCATCGCCGGGGCGCTCTACGTGCCGCAGGTGGGGATCATCAACCCCTCCGAGATGTCGGTCGCCAACTCGATCGAGATCGCCATCTGGGTTGCCGTCGGCGGTCGCGGCACACTGATCGGGCCGGTGCTCGGCGCCTTCCTCGTCAACCTCGCCAAGAGCTGGTTCACCGTCAGCTTCCCGGAGTACTGGCTGTTCTTCCTCGGCACGCTGTTCATCGTCGCCACCCTCTACCTGCCGCAGGGCGTGGTCGGCCTCTGGCTCAGGCTGCGCCGGCGCGAGCCGCCGCCGGCCGCCGCAGCGACCGAAGCGAAGGGAGCGCGCGCATGAACGCCGTTGCTGTCGCCCACACGCCCAATCCGGACCATCCCGACAACCCGGACTGGGACAGCGGCACGGCCGAACTCGGGCACCTGCTGCGGCCCGGCCAGCTCGACCTGTCGCACAAGGTCATCCTCTATCTCGAGGACATCACGGTCAGCTTCGACGGCTTTCGCGCACTCGACAAGCTGTCGCTGACCATCGACGCCGGCGAGCTGCGCTGCATCATCGGTCCGAACGGCGCCGGCAAGACGACGATGATGGACGTCATCACCGGCAAGACGCGCCCCGACGAGGGCACCGTCTTCTTCGGCCAGACGATCGACCTGACGCGGCTCGGCGAGCCCGAGATCGCGCACATCGGCATCGGTCGCAAGTTCCAGAAGCCGACCATCTTCGAGAACCACACGGTGTTCGAGAACCTCGAACTGGCGATGAAGACCGACAAGCGCGTCTGGCGCAGCCTGTGCGCGCTGCTCGACCCGGCGGCCGGCGACCGCATCGCCGAAACCCTGCAACTGATCCGCCTGGCGGCCCATGCCGACCGGCTGGCCGGGCTGCTCTCGCATGGCCAGAAGCAGTGGCTGGAGATCGGCATGCTGCTCATGCAGGAGCCGAAGCTGCTGCTGCTCGACGAACCGGTCGCCGGCATGACCGACGAGGAAACCGAGCGCACCGGCGAGCTCTTCCTGTCGCTCGCCGGCAAGCATTCGCTGGTCGTCGTCGAGCACGACATGGCCTTCGTCAAGCAGCTCGGCGGCAAGGTCAGCGTGCTGCACGAAGGCAGCCTGCTCGCCGAGGGCAGCCTGGAGGAAGTGCAGGCCGACCAGCGCGTCATCGAAGTCTATCTGGGGCGTTAGCGACGATGTTGAGGATCGACCATCTGAACCAGTATTACGGCGGCAGCCACATCCTGCGCAACCTCAGTTTCACCGCCGAGGCCGGCAAGGTGACGGCGATCCTCGGTCGCAACGGGGTCGGCAAATCGACCCTGCTCAAGTCGCTGATGGGGCTGCTGCCGACGAAGAGCGGCGGCATCGAATTCGCCGGTCGCGACCTGACGCGCAGCGCCCCGCATCAGCGGGTGCGGGCCGGCATCGGCTACGTGCCGCAGGGGCGCGAGATCTTTCCCCGCCTGACCGTGCAGGAGAACCTGCTGATGGGGCTGGCCAGCTGTCCCGGCGGCACCCCGGTGCCCGAGCGCATCTATGAGATGTTCCCGGTCTTGCGGCAGATGCTGCGCCGGCGCGGCGGCGACCTCTCCGGCGGTCAGCAGCAACAGCTCGCCATCGGCCGCGCGCTGGCCATGGGGCCGAAGCTCTTGATCCTCGACGAGCCGACCGAGGGCATCCAGCCGTCGATCATCAAGGACATCGAGCGCGCCATCCGCGCCCTGGCACAGAGCGGCGAGATGGCCATCCTGCTCGTCGAACAGTATTACGATTTCGCCCGCTCGCTGGCCGACCAGTACCTGGTCATGGAGCGCGGCGAGATCATCCTGCGCGGCCGCGGCGAGGACATGGAGAAGGACGGCGTGCTCGCCGCGCTGGCCGTCTGACGGCCAGCCGGCCTTTTGCCGAGGCGGGCGATACGCGCTAGACTGTGACCGGTTGATCATCGGAAACCGCTATGGGACTGCCCCGAGAGAAACGCGCTGCCTACGAAGACCTTTTCGATCTACCAGAAAACGTCGTCGGCGAGATCATCAACGGCCGTCTGGTCACCCATCCCAGGCCGGCCCCCCGACATGCGCGAGCCTCTTCGTCGCTTGGTTTCGAGCTGGGCGGTCCGTTCGACCAAGCGCGCAATGGACCCGGCGGCTGGTGGATACTCGACGAACCCGAACTTCACCTTGATCAGCACGTTCTGGTTCTCGACATTGCCGGCTGGCGGCGCGAACGCCTGCCGAGACTGCCGGAGACCGCCTGGTTCGATCTCGCACCCGACTGGGTGTGCGAGATCCTGTCATCCGCGACGGCGCGCGTCGACCGGGCGGAAAAGTTGCCGATCTACGCCGCGCAGGGGGTGAAACACGCCTGGTTGGTCGCCCCCGACCTGCGCACCCTGGAGGTCTTCGAGAACCGCAACGGCCAGTGGTTGTTGCTGGCCGTTCTCGAAGGGAACGCAGCCGTGTCGCAGCCGCCTTTCGATGTCATCAGCTTTGTGCTGGGCAGCCTGTGGGCGGATTGAACGGGCCAAGACAGCTCGGAATGATCCGCTGCCCGGCTCGTAAACCCGGAGGCATTGTTTCGCCGCTGCGCCGCGCGCTGCGAATCGTCGTCGCCAGTCTCGGCAACGAACATCCCGATTCACAGGCAATCAGGGCGAACACCCTCGCCCTGCTGCAGGCGACAGGCCGGAGCGAAGACGCAATCGCCCGCCACCTCGCCGACGCCACGGGCCAATGAGGCGCCTCGGCGGCGCTTCGTGACGCCCGGCCGGAGTGCTTGACGACCCTTTCGCGAGCGCGCGATACTGCCGGGCGTTTCGTTTCTGACCAACCCGCGGAGAACCCTGCCATGAGCCAGAACCTGGTATCCCTTGCGCTGAGCAACGACGATCTCGCCGCCCTCGACGCGGCGCTCGCCACCGTCGAGGAAAAGCTCGCCGGCCTGATCGAGCTGTCGGTCGAGCAGCGGCGCAATTTGAGCAAGATGGGCGACAAGTCCGAAGCCTTCTGCCGGCAGGCCCTGATCCTGCTCGCCGAGAATCGTCAGATCATCCCGCCGGGACTCGATCTGAGCGAGGCGGAACACGATCTGCGCAGCCTCGACCAGTTGCGTCCGCGCTTCACCCGCCTGCGGCGCCTGGCCGCCAATGCCGACGACACCGAAATGGCGCTCGGCAGCGACATTCTCGACTTCGCGCTCGACGGCTACGCCGTCGCCAAGGTGATCGGCAAGGGCGCCGCGCTCGAAACGATGAAGGAGGCGATGTCGGCCCGCTACACCCGCAGGCGCAGCGAGCCACCGAAAGCCTGAGCCGTCGCTTGCGCTGCCCGTCAGCGAGCAGGCAGCCCGGACGGCAAGACCCGGAACCTTGCGCACGAGCTCGGGAACCTCGCGCGCACGCACGGGAGCCTTGCCGGCGAGCGAAAAAGCCCGGGCTGTGCAGTTCGCCAGCCGGCGCGCAAGCCGCAAAGCCTTGCGTGCAGGGTCCCGACGCTCGCGGGCCGGCCCCGGCGCCGCCTGCGCAACGAGCAAAGCCTTGCCCAGCAAGGCTCGCACGCCGGCGCGCAAGCCTCTGAAGCCGAAACGCAAGCCCCGCATCCTGGCGGGCAGGCCCCGCACCCTTGCAGGCCGGCCTTGCACCCTTGCGGGCCGGCCTTGCAGGCTTGCGGTCGGGGCGTCGAGGCTTGCGGGAGCCGGCGGGCATCGCCGCCCGCTGCCTTACTTCAAGCGGGGTTCGCTGCTGATCGCCGTTTGCGCCTTCTGCAGGGCATCGAGCGAGGCGCGCTTGGCGGCGAGCGAAAAGTCCGAGGAGAATTCGGCGAACTCGGCCTGGCCGACTCCGGTCACGAACACTTCGGCAACGCTGCTCCCCAACACATCCGCGAAGGTACAGGACAGTTGCACCTGAAAGAAGGTCGGGGGCCAGGTGACGAAACTGTCCGGAGCGCCCGGATGGCGGGTGATGAACGGTGCAGCGTCCATTTGCGGGGATACGGGCAAGGCATGGGAAAGGATGGGGTAGTGGCGACCCTGCCTGTTTGACGGTGCGGCTGGGTGTCGCGCTCGATCAGGCGATCGGGGAAGAGGCACGGCCGGGCTGGCAGGCCCGCCTGACGCTCGGCTTCGAACGACGTGGCGAGCGGACGGTGCTGGCCCACTGCGCACACCACGGGCCGCTGCGCGTGCAGAAGGCGCTTTACCCGGAGGGGCCGGAGGTCTGCCAGGCGATCGTCCTGCATCCGCCGGGCGGCATCGTCGGCGGTGACCGTCTGGATATCGCGCTGGCCGCGGCGCCGGGTGCGCACGCGCAGTTGACGACACCGGGGGCCGGCAAGTGGTATCGTTCGGGTGGCCGGTGCGCGTGGCAATCCTTGAGCGTGCGCGTGGCCGGGCAGGCAATCGTCGAGTGGCTGCCGCAGGAGACGATCGTTTTCGACGGCGCCGAGGCAGTGCTGCAGACGCGGGTCGAACTGGCCGCTGGTGCCGTGTACTGTGGCTGGGAAATCCTCTGCCTGGGACGCACCGCCGCCGGTGAGCGTTTCGGCCAGGGTCGGCTCGAACTGGCGACGCGCATCGAACGGGCCGGACGGCCGTTGTGGATCGAGCGCACTCGCCTGCGCGGCGGTTCGCCGTGGCTCGCAGCGGCGGCCGGGCTGGCCGGCCGGCCGGTCAGCGCGACGCTGCTGATCGCCGGGCGGGCGGTCGGGCGCGAATGGCTGGCGGTCAGCCGGGAGGTCGCGGCGGCGGCGGATCTGCTGACCGGGGTGACGGCATTGCCCGAGGTGTTGCTGGTGCGCTGTCTGGCGCCCGGCGTCGAGCCGGCGCGTGCCTGGCTGGGCGAAGTGTGGCGGCGGATGCGCCCGCTGGCGCTGGGCAGGGTGGCCGTGCCGCCGCGCATCTGGAGTACGTGATGGCAGAGGGAGGACAATGGAACTGACGCCGAGAGAAAAGGACAAGTTGCTGGTGTTTACCGCCGCCCTGCTCGCCGAACGGCGGCGCGCACGCGGTCTGCAGCTCAATTATCCGGAAGCGGTCGCCCTGATCAGCGCGGCGATCATCGAAGGAGCGCGCGACGGGCGGACGGTGGCCGAGCTGATGAGCTACGGCAAGACGCTGCTGACGCGTGACGAGGTGATGGAAGGCGTGCCGGAAATGATCCACGACATCCAGGTCGAGGCCACCTTCCCGGACGGCACCAAGCTGGTCACCGTGCATCACCCGATCATTTAGGAGACCACGCATGGTTCCCGGAGAAATGTCCATCGCGCCCGGCGAGATCGAGCTCAATGCCGGCCGCGCAACGATCCGCCTGTCCGTCGCCAACACCGGCGACCGGCCGATCCAGGTCGGCTCGCATTATCACTTCGCCGAAACGAACGTCGCGCTGGCCTTCGACCGTGCGGCGGCGCGCGGTTTCCGGCTCGACATCGCGGCCGGAACGGCGGTGCGCTTCGAGCCCGGCCAGACGCGCACGGTGCAGCTGGTGGCGCTGGCCGGCGCGCGCCGGGTCTATGGTTTCAACGCTCTGGTGATGGGAGCGCTGCCATGAGCGTGCGGATTTCGCGCCAGGCCTATGCCGAGATGTTCGGCCCGACGGTCGGCGATCGCGTCCGGCTGGCCGACACCGATCTGTGGATCGCCGTCGAGCAGGACTTCACGATCTACGGCGAGGAAGTCAAGTTCGGTGGCGGCAAGGTGATCCGCGACGGCATGGGGCAGGGCCAGAAAACGGCCGCCGAGGTGGCCGACACGGTGATCACCAATGCCCTGATCGTCGACCATTGGGGAATCGTCAAGGCCGACATCGCCATCAAGGACGGGCGCATCGCCGGCATCGGCAAGGCCGGCAATCCCGACATCCAGCCCGGCGTGACGATGGCCATCGGCGGCGCCACCGAGATCATCGCCGGCGAGGGAATGATCGTCACCGCCGGCGGCATCGACAGCCACATCCATTTCATCTGCCCGCAGCAGATCGAGGAGGCGCTGATGTCGGGCGTCACGACGATGCTCGGCGGTGGCAGCGGGCCGGCCACCGGAACCTGTGCGACGACCTGCACGCCGGGGCCGTGGCATATCCGGCGCATGCTCGAAGCGGCCGAGGCGTTTCCGATGAACCTCGGCTTTCTCGGCAAGGGCAACGTTTCCCTGCCGGCAGCCCTGCGCGAACAGGTGCGCGCCGGAGCGATCGGCCTCAAGCTGCACGAGGACTGGGGAACGACGCCGGCGGCGATCGACAACTGCCTGACGGTGGCCGACGAGATGGATGTGCAGGTGGCGATCCATACCGACACGCTCAACGAATCGGGTTTCGTCGAGACGACGCTGGCCGCTTTCAAGGGACGCACGATCCACACCTTCCATACCGAGGGCGCTGGTGGCGGACACGCCCCCGACATCCTGCGCGCGGTCGGCGAGGCCAACGTGCTGCCCTCGTCGACCAACCCGACGCGGCCGTATACGGTGAATACCGTGGACGAGCACCTCGACATGCTGATGGTCTGTCACCACCTCGACCCGGCGATCGCCGAAGACGTCGCTTTCGCCGAAAGCCGCATCCGGCGCGAGACGATCGCCGCCGAGGACATCCTGCACGACCTCGGCGCCCTGTCGATGATGTCGTCGGATTCGCAGGCGATGGGACGGGTCGGCGAGGTGATCATCCGCACCTGGCAGACGGCGCACAAGATGAAGCGGCAGCGCGGGCACCTGGCGCCGGCCGGGCAGCCGGCGGCCGCGCATGACAACTTCCGGGTCAAGCGCTACCTCGCCAAGTACACGATCAATCCGGCGATCACGCACGGCATCAGCCACCTCGTCGGCTCGCTCGAGGTCGGCAAGCTGGCCGATCTGGTGCTCTGGAAGCCGGCCTTCTTCGGCGTCAAGCCGTCGCTGATCGTCAAGGGCGGCATGCTTGCCGCCGCGGCGATGGGCGACGCCAATGCTTCGATCCCGACGCCGCAACCGGTGCATTACCGGCCGATGTTCGCTGCCTTCGGGCGCGCGCTGCAGACCTCGGTCACCTTCGTCTCGCCGGCGGCGCTCGACAATCCCGAACTCGCCGCGCTGCAGTTGGGCAAGCCGCTGGTCGCCGTGCGCGGTACGCGCGGCATCGGCAAGGCGGACATGGTGCACAATGGAGCGACGCCGAGGATCGAGGTCGATCCCGAGACCTATGCCGTGCGTGCCGATGGCGAGCTGCTGGTCTGCGAACCGGCCGCCGTGCTGCCGATGGCGCAACGTTACTTCCTCTTCTGAGCCGCGCATGCTGTTTGCCGAATCCTTTGCCGATCACGCCAGCCCGGCCAGCGACCGTGTCGTGCTGCCCTATGACGCCCGCCGCAAGAGCCGGCAGCGGGTGGTGCTCGCCAGCGGCGAGGAAATGGGCTATGTCCTGCCGGCCGGGACCGTGCTGCGTCACGGCGACCGTCTGCTGACCGGTAGCGGGCGGGTGGTCGAGGTCGCGGCTGCAGTGGAGGAACTGCTCGAGGTGCGCGCCGGCGATCGCCTGCAGCTCGGTCGCGCCGCCTATCATCTGGGCAATCGACATGTGCCGGTGCAGTTCGGCGACGACTTCCTGCGCTTGCAGCCCGACCACGTGCTGGCCGAGATGCTGGTCGGCCTCGGTTGTCTGGTGAGCGAGGTCGAGGCAGCCTTCGATCCGGAGGGTGGCGCCTATGGCGGCCACGCACCTGGCGATGCCGGCGGGCACGGCTACCGTCCGGCGCGTGGCGGCCCGCCGGCTGCCGCGCACGATCCGCATCTCCCGGGCGACGGTGCACACCGTTCGCCAGCCCGCATCCACGAATTCAAGTGAGTCCGGCCCTCTGTCGGCTGCTGCAACTGGCCAGCCCGGCGTTGCCGGTCGGGGCCTACACCTATTCACAGGGTCTCGAATGGGCGGTCGAGGCCGGCCTGGTGCACGATCAGGGGAGTGCCCTGCAGTGGATCGCCGGGCTGCTCGAGGAAGGCATCGGCCGTTGCGAGGCGCCGTTGGCCGGCTGCCTGCAGCGCGCCTGGGCGAGCGGCGGGATGGACGAGGTCGAACGGCTGAACGACGAGTTCCTGGCCAGTCGCGAGTCGTCCGAGTTGCGTGCCGAGACGCTGCAGATGGGTTATTCGATGCGTCGCCTGCTGCACGATCTGGATGATTTTCCGGTGCCGGCGGCCTTCGATGCGCTGCCGGAGGTGAGCTTTCCCTGTGCCTGGGGGCTGGCCGCGGCGGTCTGGGAAATCCCGCTGGCCGATTCCCTGACGGCCTACCTGTGGTCCTGGTGCGAGAATCAGGTGATGGCTGCGCTGAAGGCCGTGCCGCTCGGGCAGGCCGTCGGGCAGCGGCTGTTGCTCGAACTCGGCGGCCGTATTCCAGCCGTCGCGCAGCAGGCGCTCAGCCTGCCCGAAGAGCGGTGGAGCAACTTCGCCCCGGGTCTGGCGCTCGCCAGCAGCCGGCACGAAACGCAGTATTCGAGACTTTTCCGATCGTGAGACAAACGGTGACAGGGAACGACCAGCAGAGCCGGCGGCCGCCGGCGCTACGCATCGGCATCGGGGGCCCGGTGGGCTCCGGCAAGACGGCGCTCACCCTGGCCCTGTGCCTCGCCTTGCGCGAGCGCTACAGCCTCGGCGTGGTGACCAACGATATCTATACCGCGGAGGACGCCAGATTCCTGGTGCAGCATGCCGCGCTGCCGCAGGAGCGGATTCTCGGTGTCGAGACCGGCGGCTGTCCGCACACGGCGATCCGCGAGGATGCGTCGATCAATCTCGAAGCGGTCGCCCGGCTGAGCAGCGCCTTTCCCGATATCGAGATCGTCCTGGTCGAATCCGGCGGCGACAATCTGGCGGCAACCTTCAGCCCCGAACTGTCCGATCTGACGATCTACGTCATCGACGTTGCGGCGGGTGACAAGATCCCGCGCAAGGGGGGGCCAGGGATCACCAAATCGGACCTGCTGGTGATCAACAAGACCGATCTCGCGCCGCTGGTTGGCGCATCGCTGGCGGTCATGGAGCGCGACAGCCGGAAGATGCGCGGCGCGCGGCCCTTCGTTTTCAGCAACATGAAGACCGGCGACGGGCTGGACGAGATCATCGCCTTCATCGAAGCGCAGGGCCTGTTGCGCTAGGGCGCAATCCGGTGTGCCGCGCCGGCTGCGCTACCTGGCGCTGAGCGGCACCGAGCGATGCTTTCCGAGCTTGCCGACGACGTGCATTTCGCAGGGTTTGCAGTCGAAACGCAGGGTAAGCTGCTCGTTGCCGTTGATCAGCAGCAGCGGATCGGGGCGGATGCCCTTCACCTGCTTGGGGCAGAGGTTGAAGCTGTAGCGCAGGCAGTGTTTGGTGATCATCAGCGACACCTCGCCCTTCTGCTCGCCACACTCGTACGCCGGTTCGATCACCTGCACGCCATGCCGGGCGTAAAAGCTGCGGGCGCTCCGGTTGCATACCCCGGCCAGACAGTCGAGCGTATGCTCGGGGTAGGGCACCGGCGGGTCGACCGGCTGGCGACGCGCCGGGCGCTGGTAGGCGGCAGTCCGCGCCGCGTCGAGCGCCGCGACGGCGGCGCGCCGCAACCGGTTGAGGAGCGTCGTGGGCAGGAACCAGTCGGCCGAGAGATCCAGGGTGATCTCGGTCGCCACGTAAGGCGTCTCGCCAAGCCGGCCAAGATTGTCGTGCATCGTGGCGCGTGCCTGTGCGCCGCTGCGCGCGATCTGCCTCGGGTGAGCGAGGCTGTGCCGGACGCTGACGCCCTGGTCGTCGGTGATCTCCAGGGTGAAGCCTTGTTCCGGGTCACACAGGCGGAGCCGGACCGGAATCTGCCGGATGGCCGATTTCCTCGCCAGGCGGCGTGCGAAGTCCTGATCGCGGTTACGATGGATGCGGCTGCCGATCTGCAGGGTGGGTGGCAGCCGGCCGCCGTCGAGCGCCGGGAACAGGCGGTAACCCGTGCCGCACGGTTCGGCACGGTTGATCTGCAGGCCATGCAGTTCCTGCCCGGTGTCGAACCAGGCGATGCCGTCACCGTTGTGCAATGGCACCTGGCTCGAGAGTTCGAAACTGTCGTGGCCAAGCCGGCTGATCGTGCCGATTTCGTCACCGACGAACTTCGGTGATTCGAAGGCGCCGATGTCGGCCTTGCGTCCGGTCACGAAGTAGTCCGTCGCCCCCCGGTTGAAGCTCTTCTCGGGTTGCGGGGTGAACAGAAAGCTGCTGTCGCCCGAGGAACTACGCCGATAGTCCGGTCGTTCGGCCAGGATCTGATCGAGCAACTGGCGATAATGCGCGGTCGTGTTCTTGACGTAGGCGAGATCCTTGAGACGACCTTCGATCTTGAACGAACTGATACCGGCGTCGATCAGGGCGCGCAGATTGTCACTCTGATCGTTGTCCTTCATCGACAGCAGGTGCTGCTTGGCGGCCAATAGCCGACCGCTCTGGTCGGCCAGTGAATAAGGCAGGCGGCAGGCCTGCGAACAGTCACCGCGGTTGGCACTGCGCCCAGTCTGCGCGTAGCTCAGGTTGCACAATCCGCTGTAACTGACGCACAGGGCGCCGTGTACGAAAAACTCGAGGACCACGCTGGTGGCGCCGGCGATGGCGTCGATCTGGTCGAGACCCAGTTCGCGGGCCAGGACGATCTGCGAGAAACCGACCTCTTCGAGAAACTTCGCCTTGTCGAGCGAGCGGATATTGGTTTGCGTGCTGGCATGCAGTTCGATTGGCGGCAGGTCCAGTTCGAGCAGCCCCATGTCCTGCACGATCAGCGCATCGGCGCCGGCTTCGTAGAGTTGCCAGGCGAGGCGACGGGCCGCTTCGAGTTCATCGTCCTTGAGCAGGGTATTCAGCGCAACCAGGACCTGCGCGTTGTAG
>NZ_JAEUOL010000156.1 GCF_016789985.1 Accumulibacter sp. | reverse complement strand
AGGATCGTCTTGCGCATCCCAGGGAGGGCCTCTTCCAGACCAAACCGTACCTCGTCCGCTAACTTATCTGTCTTTCCCATCGTCTCTCAATGTGTTGCCTCGTAATAATGAGAGATTACATTAAAAGTGATGGGTGGTAAGGAGAACGGTGTGGCGGTTCAGGCCACCGGCGGCAGGATCCTTTATGCTCTACCGGGTGTGCGCGTGTACTGGGACAGGGCGAGTTTCGCGCTTGGTTACAAGAAGCCGGTGTGGACGCGCCTCAACGAGTCCGAGCTGCAGCAGGGAGCAGAGGGCAAGGAGCGCTACCGCATCCTGTTCAACGCCTCTTACCCGTTCTGAGATGCACATTCCCGATGGTTTCATCGCGCCACAGGTTTATCTGCCGGCCTACGCGCTGGCGGCCGGGGCCTGGTGGTGGTCGGCGCGCGGTTTGCGTCGCCGGCTCGAGGCCGAGCAGGTACCGCGGCTGGCGATGCTGACCGCGCTGGCCTATGCGCTCGGCCTGGTGATGATTCCACTGCCGGGCGGTACCTCCGGACATGCCCTGGGGGTCGCTTTGCTGGCGCTGCTGTTTGGTGTGCGACTCTGTTTCATCGCCTACAGTATGGTTCTCGTGCTGCAATCGCTGCTTTTCGGCGCGGGCGGCATCACTGCCCTGGCGATCAACGCGTTGACCATGGGGCTGACCGGCTCGCTGGCCGCGCTGGCGGCCTATCATGGCTTGCGTCGGTTCAACGAAAGCGTCGCGGTGCTGGCTGCCGGTTGGCTGTCGGTGGTTGTCTCGGCATTGCTGATCGCCGTCGTGCTCGGTCTGCAGCCGATGATCGGGCAGCGGGCCGACGGTTCACCGCTGTTCTTTCCCTTTGGACTGTCGATCACCCTGCCGGCGGTGCTGCTGCCGCATTTGCTGATCGGGATCGGCGAGGCTGCCCTGACCCTGTTGATCTGGCGCTTCGCCAGGGCGCGCAAATGGGCCGCGGCCTGACCGCACGGATACTTTTCGTGCTCTACCTCGGCGCGCTGGTCGCGGCGACGCTGATCCATGTCTGGTGGTTACTGGCCGCCGCCCTGCTGCTCTCCGTCACGCTGGCCGGGCCGGCGCGCTGGCACCTGTTGCGGCGCACACTGCTCTCGGCTCTGGCCTTCAATCTGGCCGTCAGTGCCGGTTACGCGGTGATGGCCGTCTGGCAGGGGACGTTCTCGGCGCAGTATTTGTTGCTGCTCAACAGTCGTGTTCTGCTGATGGTTTTCCTCGGCTTCTGGTTCATCGCCCGGGTCGATTTGCCGGCCGTGGTGTCCGGCTCGCCGGGTCTCTCCTTCCTGCTCACCGTTGCGGTCGCTCAGGCCCTTGTCCTGCGCCGCCAGGTGCATGACTTTGAGCAGGCGTTCACCAGCCGCAACCCGCGGCGCCCGCGCACCGGCGATCGCCTGCGGCACGCCGCGGCGCAGGGGCAGCACCTGCTCGATCAGTCGCTGCACGCCGCCGACGAGACGGCGCTGGCGATGCGCTCGCGCGCTTGCTTCGATGATTGAACTGTTCGACCTGTGCTTTGCCTGGGCCGAAGGTGGTGTGGTGATCGACCGCCTGTCGCTGAACATTGGCGCAGGAGAGAAGGTGGTGTTGTTGGGCGCCAACGGCTGTGGCAAGACGACCCTGGTCAAGCTACTCGACGGATTGGTCTTCGCCACCTCGGGCAGCCTACTTTCATGATGGTCACGGCATCACGCGCCAGGCGCTGCGCGAACGCGAGTTCGCGCGCCGCTTTCGCGCCGCGGTGGGGCTGCTCTTCCAGCACCCCGAAGCGATGCTGTTCAATCCGACGGTGCGCGACGAGATCGCCTACACTCCGCAACAACTCGGGCGGACGGGCCGCGTCGAGCACTGGGTCGAACAGCTCGGGCTCGCGGCCTTGCTGGACAAGCCGCCCTATGTCCTCAGCGGGGGTGAAAAGCAGAAGGTGGCGCTGGCCTGCGTGCTGGCGGTCGAACCTTCACTCCTGCTGCTCGACGAGCCGACCGCCAATCTCGACCCGCGCGCTGCCGGCTGGCTGGTCGATCACCTGCTGGCGACCCGGCAGACGGCCGTGGTCAGCACCCACAACCTGAGCATGGCAGCCATGCTCGGATGCCGCTGTCTGGTCCTGGGAGAGGGTGGCCGCCTGCTGTTCGACGGTCCGATCCAGGCGGCGCTGGCCGACATCGAACTGCTGGAAGCCGCCAACCTGGCCTACCGGCATGGTCCTCGTTATCACGGTCACGGCTGCGGGCATGCGCCCTCGCATGCGCACGACCGGGCAACCGGCAGCGGTACTTGAAGCGCAGTTGCCGCACCGGTGCAGCGGTGCGGCAAAAGCCAGGGTCCGGGGCTGCCTGGCCGGGTGGGCCGCGGCGGGAAGGTGGCGCCCGTTTCAGTTCCTGGGCCGGCTGTGAACATGTCGGTAGCGCTGGCCGTTGGCGCCCGATGCCTGGGCCTGGTGTGCGTGCTGGTGCGGCGGGAGGGGCTCGAGGTCGGCCGGCACCAGGTTGAGCATGCCGTGGCGTACCCCCCGTTCGGCCAGCAAGGCGTTGGCGAACTCGCGCACGGCTGGCGTCGGGCCGCGCAGGAAAACCGTCTCCATGCAGTTGTCGTGGTCGAGGTGGGCATGCATGGTCGATAGCGTCAGGTCGTGCTGCCGGTGTTGCAAGGCGGTCAGTCGCTCGGCCAGTTCGCGTTCGTGATGGTTGTAGATGTAGGAGAGTGCGGCGATGCAGTACGGCGCCGCGTCGTGCTGCAACTGGTGCTCGCCGAGCTGCTGGCGCAGCAGGTCGCGTACCGCCTCCGAGCGGTTGAGATAGCCCTTGGTGTGGATCAGCCGGTCGAAGGCTTCGGCCAGCGGTGCGTCGAGCGAAATGGTAAAACGTTCCATGGTCGATGAACTCCGGGGTGGCGGCCCGGCAACCGGGTCGAGAATGGACAGCGCTCGTCGCCCGGCAGCGTCATTGTGCCTGGTTTTCCCGTGACACAATCCGTGCTGCCGCACCGTCGCGGCGGCGGTGACCGCACTTTGCGCAACGGGCGCTCAATCATCACGTGGGGCGTCCGCCGGCCGGCGGGTCTTTCTGGCCCAGTCGGCCAGGACAACCGGCAACAGGCTCCTGGTGGCGGTGTAGATGGCGGGGTCTTCCGAGGCGCGCGGGCCAGCGATATTGAGCGTCGTACAGTGTAATCCGGCCAGCCACTGTCCGATGCAGGCCGCCGCTTCCGTCGCCGGCAGCGTCACCAGATCGAGACACAGGCAGGGACGACCATAGCGCTCGGCGACTTGTCGGGTCAGCTCGGAACCGCCGCGTAACGGCCCGCACGAGACGATCAAGGTGGCGTCCGAGTCGCGAACATTCCATTCGGTGCGCTGCGCGGGATCGGCATCCGGTGTTTCGCGAAGCAGGTAGTGCGCCGCAAGTGCTCCGTCCTCGGTCGCGCGCCCGCATGGAACCCAGCCACCATGCCCGATTGCCAGTTCGATGGCGGTGTCGAGAGCTGCCCGGTCAACCCCCGTCTGCCCGCCGGACACGATGCGCACGCATGTCATCGCCAGCTCAACCCCCGGCGTGCTCGCAAGGGGGAAGTCGGGGGAAGTCGGCCAGGGTGCTCGTGGGCGGATTCTTCCAGGCGGATGCGACGCCCGCTGTGGGTGGGGTCGTTGCGGGTTTGCCAGCCACAACACGGTCAGGAGAGCTTGCGACCGTGGCTTCGATCAGCCTGCGATTTTCCATCACAGTGGTCTGCTGTCGTTTCCCGCGATCTCCGTGTGACGCGTGAGGGCTCCGCCACGGACTTGACGAGTGCTGGGGTTTGCGCTGCTCTGACCAGTCAGGGGGTTGGTTGCGCCGGGCTGACGCGGTTCATGTTCTGGGGGTCCGCTTCGCTCCCCTTGCCTTTGTACTTGTAAGGGTAGTCGTCGCCGTAGGTGAGCACGGCGGCGGCTTGCACCGGCAGCGTAGCGACATCCAGTACGGTGGCGAACGGCAGCAAAAAGAGGCCCGTCAGTTTCCGGTCCGATTCCTCAGCAGGGGAGTAAACGCCGAGATAGTTGCGGTCCACGGATTGTGACAGGATGCACCCGCTATTGAGGAGTGCGGCTCCGACAATCAGGGCCACGTTCCGCAGCATACGATTACGCATCTTCTCTCCTTCAATCGACGATCTGGCCAAATCGCCCAACAAATCAATCCAACGGTCCAGAAACGCAGAAAAGTCAATGAGATCAGTGGGCGACAGATCCATTGCTCCGGCGCTAGTGTACGAGTCCGTCGGTAAACTGCAAGCGATTTCTGCCCATGGTTTGATCGATCGAAGACTGCGAAAGGCGCCGGAAGCCAAGCAGTCCGGCCGCGCCAGACCAGAAAATGACCCGTGGCCAGTGGAGGGGAAGGTCGAAAGAGCGATCCCTGTCCGGCCAGTTTCTCCGGCCCGCCGTGCCGTCCTGAGCCGGCGAAGCCGGAACCAGACAGGTCAAGGTTCTTGTCATAGCCAAAGCGAGTAAGCGGAGGAGAGCATGAGACAGATTGAGGTTCCCACAAAATCTCGTCTTCCCAGGGTGACGTCAGATGACGTGACTTTGGAAGGCAGGATGAAACGCCCCGGGTTTCGTAGAGGCCCCGTGGTTTGAGTGCAGACGTATTCAGCCCGCGCGGTCAGTTGCAAATCATACTGATCCTCCGCCTCGGCGGGTGGGATGTAGCCGATGGGCTCCGGAAGTCGCTGATGGTTGAACCAGGTCACCCATTCGAGGGTGGCGAGTTCCCATGACTCCACGGTTTTCCCGGGTGCCCGACGATGGATCAGATCATCACTTCGCGAGCGCACGCCAACGGTCCAGCCTTTGCGCCGCGTGGCGTCCTTGGAACGATGTCGAACGGTTGTCCTGTTACGGCTGGCCGGTTCCTGCCTGCATCAGTCGGCAGCGGTCATCCCCGTGAGCCCCCTCGTGCCCTGTCCTCAGCCCTTGACGCACACCACCTGGCGCAGCGTATGCACCACTTCGACCAGCGAGCGCTGGGCGTTCATCACGGCGTCGATGTTCTTGTAGGCCATCGGGATTTCGTCGATCACTTCCCTGTCCTTGCGGCACTCGACGTGGGCCGTGGCACGCTCCTGGTCGGCGACCGTGAAGCGGCGTCGGGCTTGGTTGCGGCTCATCGTGCGCCCGGCGCCGTGGCTGCATGAGCAGAAGGACTCCGCGTTGCCGAGGCCGCGCACGATGTAACTCTGGGTACCCATCGAGCCCGGAATGATGCCGAGTTCGCCCTGCCGTGCCGAGACCGCGCCCTTGCGGGTGACGTACACTTCCGAGCCGAAATGGCACTCCCTCTGAACGTAATTGTGGTGGCAATTGACCGCTTCGAGATCGACGCTGAACGGCCGGGCAAGTTCCCGGCGCACCGCAGCGACCAGGTTGGCCATCATCGCTGTCCGGTTGCTCCGCGCGTACCTCTGTGCCCAGCCGACGGCTTCCAGGTAGTCGGCAAAATGGACGCTACCCTCTTCAAGATAGGCCAGATCACGGTCGGGCAGGTTGGCGAGGTGCTGGCGCATGTCGGCCTGCGCCAGTTCGATGAAGGTGTTGCCGATGGCGTTGCCGACGCCGCGCGAACCCGAGTGCAGCATGAACCAGACACGGTCCGCCTCGTCCACGCAGACCTCGATGAAGTGGTTGCCGGTGCCCAGCGTGCCGAGGTGCTTGTGATTGTTGGTTTCTTTCAGTCGCGGATATTTCTCGATGATCCGCCGGAAGCCCGGCAACAGCTCGGCCCACAGCACGTTGACCAGTTCCGGCGGGTTTTCCCAGCTTCCCTCGTCGCGTCTGCCGCGGCCGATCGTCCGGCCATGCGGTATCGCCCGCTCGATCGCGCTGCGCAGCGGATGCAGCTTGTCCGGCAGGTCGCCGGCCTTGAGCGTGGTACGCGTGGCGATCATGCCGCAACCAATATCGACGCCGACCGCCGCCGGAATGATCGCGCCGTGCGTCGGGATGACGCTGCCGATCGTCGAGCCCTTGCCGAGATGGACATCGGGCATCACCGCCAGATGCCGGAAAATGAAGGGCAGGCGAGCCGTATTGATCAGTTGCCGGCGTGCTTCCTCCTCGACCGGTACGCCCTCCGTCCACATCTTGATCGGCCGTCCTTCGGGTACCTGGATGACTTCGATCGCCGGCTCTTCCACGCGGGCCGCCATTCAGATGGCTCCCGCCTGACGCAAACGTTCGATCGCGTCCTGCCCACAGCCCAATTCGGCCAGGATCGCCTCGGTGTGCTGGCCAAGTGCCGGCACGGCATCCATGCGCGGCGTGAAGCTGCTCATCGTGCCGGGTGGCAGAAGGGCGGGGACCGGGCCGGCAGGCGTCTCCACTTCGGTCCATCGACGGCGTGCAGCGAGCTGCGGGTGTTGCCAGACTTCGCGCATGTCGTTGATGCGCGCGTTGGCGATTTTCGCTGCATCGAGCCGGGCAACCAGTTGCTCGGCGTCGAGGCGGGCGAAATGCTTGACGATCAGTTGCTGTAACTCGCCACGTGCGGTGGTGCGCAGGGCGTTGGACGAGTAGCGCGGGTCGTCCGCCAGCTTCGGTTGTTCGAGCACCTCGCGGCAGAACACCTGCCACTCGCGTTCGTTCTGCAGTCCGACCATGACAAGCTTGCCGTCGCCGGTGGGGAAGGGGCCATAGGGGTAGATCGTCGCGTGCGCCGCGCCGGCACGTGCTGGGGGTGCGGCGCCGTCAAAGGCGTAGTACAGGGGATAACTCATCCATTCGATCATGCTTTCGAGCATCGAGACTTCGATGTGGCCGCCTTGCCCGTTGCGGTCACGCTGCAGTAATTCCGCCAGGATATTGCTGTAGGCGTACATGCCGGCGGCGATGTCGGCAATCGAACAGCCGGCCTTGGTCGGCGCGTCGGGTGTTCCGGTGACCGAGAGGAAGCCGGATTCGCTCTGGATCAGCAGGTCGTAGGCCTTCTTGTCACGATACGGCCCGTCGCTGCCATAGCCGGACAGGTCACAGACGATCAGCCGCGGATGCACGGCGTGCAGCGCTGCGTACGACAGGCCGAGGCGGGCGGCGGCGCCGGGTGCCAGGTTCTGCACCAGGACATCGGCCCGTTCGAGCAGCCGGGCGAGGATGGCCGGTGCCGCGGCATGCTTGAGATCGAGCGTCAGGCTCTCCTTGGCGCGGTTGGTCCATACGAAGTGCGACGACAGGCCGCGCACTCGCTGGTCGTAGGCACGGGCAAAATCGCCGCTGCGCGGGCGCTCGACCTTGATCACGCGGGCCCCGAGGTCGGCCAGTTGGCGAGTGCAGAAAGGTGCCGCGATGGCGTGTTCGAGGGCGACTACGGTCAGTCCGTCGAGGGGGCGCATGGTGAACTCCGGCGGCTCAGAACGAGCGCGGCAGGCCGAGCAGATGTTCGGCGACGTAGGAAAAGATCAGGTTGGTCGAGATCGGCGCCACTTGGTAAAGGCGCGTCTCGCGGAACTTGCGCTCGACGTCGTATTCGCTGGCGAAGCCGAAGCCGCCGTACGTCTGCAGGCAGACATTGGCCGCTTCCCACGAGGCCTTGGCGGCCAGGTACTTGGCCATGTTGGCCTGGGCGCCGCACGGTTGCTGCGCATCGAAGCGGGTGCAGGCCGCGAAGCGCATCAGGTTGGCCGCCTCGATTTCGATGAAGGCCTCGGCAATCGGAAACTGTACCCCCTGATTCATGCCGATCGGCCGCTCGAAGACGATGCGTTCGCGCGCGTAGCGGCTGGCGCGCTCGACGAACCAGTAGCCGTCGCCGATGCACTCGGCGGCGATCAGGGCTCGCTCCGCGTTGAGTCCTTCGAGCAGGTAGCGAAAGCCCTGGCCTTCGTCACCGATCAGGTTCTCGGCAGGGATCTCCAGTTCGTCGAAAAACAGTTCGCTGGTCTCATGATTGACCATGTTGGCGATCGGTTGCACGCTGAGACCTTTGCCGATGGCGCCGCGCAGGTCGACGATGAAGACCGACATTCCTTCGGATTTCTTCGTCACTTCGGGGAGCGGCGTGGTGCGCGCCAGGAGGATCATCAGATCCGAGTGCTGCACGCGCGAAATCCACACCTTCTGGCCACTCACCACGTAGCGATCGCCCTTCCGGATGGCGCTGGTGCGGATGCGCGTGGTGTCGCTGCCGGTTGTCGGCTCGGTCACCGCCATCGACTGGATGCGCAGCTTGCCGGCAGCAATGGCCGGCAGGTACTTCTCCTTCTGCGCCCGGTTGCCGTTGCGCAGCAGGGTGCTCATGTTGTACATCTGACCGTGGACGGCGCCCGAATTTGCTCCGCAGCGGTTGATCTCCTCCATGATCACGCTTGCCGCGGTCAGTCCGAGGCCCGAACCGCCGTATTCCTCGGGAATCATTGCTGCCAGCCAGCCGGCTGCGAGCAGTGCATTGACGAAGGCCGCCGGATAGGCGCGCTGCTCGTCGATACGCCGGAAGTACTCGTCCGGGAACTGTCGGCAGAGGTCGTGGATCGCGTCGCGAATTTCCTGGTGCTGGTCGGAAGTGGTGCGCATGGATGTTCCCTTTTCTGCCGGTGGGTATGCTCGATGACGCTGCCCGGATGATTCAGGCGGACGGGGTGGTGCGCCTCCGGACGCAGATTAGCAAGCTGCCGGCTTATTGCAAGTCGTCACAGGGCGGGCGTGTCCGGCAGTTGGTATGCAGCGAGCAAGCTTGCTGTGGCATACTGCCGGCCTTTCGCCCGCGACCACAGTTCGATGGGGGGCGGGGTTATTGTCGAGCAGCAGGGGTCATCATGCAATCTGTGAGCAAACTTCCGGCCAGCGCGCAGAGAGTGGCCGAACTGCTGCTCGCCATCGGTCATGGCAAGCCGGTGATTTTACTGCCGGCGAGTGGCAGAACATCGGCCGAAGCGGCCGCCGGCCTTGGCTGCAGCGTTGCCGAGATCGCCAAGTCGATTGTCTTCCGTCGGCTCGCCGACGAGCACGCGGTGATGGTGATCGCCAGCGGCGCCCACCGGGTAGACGAGCACAAGGTCGCCGCGCTGGTTGGGCGACTCGGCAAGGCCGACGCCCGCTTCGTGCGTGAGCACACCGGTTACGCGATTGGTGGCGTCTGTCCGATCGGCCACCCCGGCGAGACCATCGTCCTGATCGATCAGGATCTGCTGCGCTTCGCCAGCATCTGGGTAGCGGCCGGGCATCCGCACGCCGTCTTCAATCTCTCACCGTTGGAGTTGCTGGCGATGACTGGCGGGCAGGCGGTCGACATTGCCCTGTGCGACGCGGCGAACCCGGCAACACCTTGACTCTTCGCCGGGTGATCGGCGCCGCGCTGGCGCGCCGGTCACCTGCGGTGGCCGCAGCATGGCGTCGTGCTTGCTTCCTGCCGCCAACTGTATACCATTTGGGCAATGCGCTTTCAGGGCTGCGCCGCTTCGGCGACATGAACCGGAGTCAGGCCGGAGGCGAGCTCCGGAGCAATTCCGACGGCAGATTCGGAGTGGAGGAGGCGGATGCTTGCCGGCCTCCGGGGTGCCGTGTCCGTCGCCCCGGCCGAGCCGTGGCGCAAACCCCTCTGTGGAGAACAAACAATCATGGCCGTCGCACCCGAAACCGCCATCATGGCACTCTATTGCGACTTCGAGAATGTCGCGCTGGGCGTCCGTGATGCCAAGTATGACAAGTTCGATATCAAACCGGTGCTCGAGCGCCTGCTGCTCAAGGGCAGTATCGTCGT
>NZ_JAEUOL010000154.1 GCF_016789985.1 Accumulibacter sp. | reverse complement strand
TGCAGGGGGCAGCCCGGGAAGACAATCGCCGGCAGATCATGCTGGCGATGGACGACCTCGAAGCCGACACCAAGGATTTTGCGGCGCGCCGCATGGACAAGTCGATCCGGCGGGCTTTTGCCGGGCGCAACATCAGTGAGCTGGAAGGTGATGGCGCCGTGCTGAAAACCGGAGAAACCGCATGACCCAGATCATCGTCCTGCCGCACCTCGAGTTATGTCCGGACGGCGCCCTGCTCGACGCCAGACCCGGCGAATCGATCTGCCAGAATCTGCTCGAAAACGGCATCGCCATCGAACACGCCTGCGAGATGTCCTGCGCCTGCACGACCTGCCATGTCATCGTGCGCGAGGGCTTCGAGGCGCTCGAACCGTCGGACGAAGTGGAAGACGATCTGCTCGACAAGGCCTGGGGGCTGGAACCGAATTCCCGCCTGTCATGCCAGGCAATCGTCGGTCAGACCCCGCTGGTGATCGAGATTCCACGTTACTCGATCAACATGATCAAGGAAGGCAAGCGATGAAATGGACCGACATCAACGAGATTGCCGTCGAACTCGCCGAAGCACACCCCGAGCTCGACCCGATACGCATCAATTTCGTCGACCTGATGAACCGGGTGCTCGCCCTGCCCGGCTTCGAGGACGACAGCCGGCATTGCGGCGAGAAGATTCTCGAAGCGATCCAGCAAGCCTGGATTGACGAGCTGACATGAAACCCGACGATTTCGGCGGCCGTCAGCGCAACGTGCTGGGGGGCATTCTCGGATCGTGCAGCGAAAAGCCGATGACAGGCTTCTTTCGCGACGGCTGTTGCAACACCAGCGACGAGGACTTCGGCAGCCATACCATCTGTGTCGTCCTGACCGCCGAATTCCTCGAATTTTCCAGGGCGCGTGGCAACGACCTGTCGACACCGCGTCCGGAGTTCCACTTTCCCGGCCTCAAACCAGGTGATCGCTGGTGCCTGTGCGCCACACGCTGGCACGAGGCACTGCAGGCCGGCAAGGCGCCACGCGTCGTTCTCAACGCAAGCAACGAAGCCTGCCTGCTGATCGTCCCCCTCGATGATTTGAAGCGACACGCAATCGATCTCAACTGACCGCCGACACGCGGAGCAAGGCCGGCCAACGGTGGGCCTTCGTACAGATCAGGCGATGGCAAGGCCGAACTTCTTCCAGCGAAAGGCGACCGACGCCGCGTTCGTCTCGTCAATCCCCTGGCGGAGACGTGTCTCGGGTTCTTCGAGAGAACTGGCCCGGGGGTGTGGCAAAAAAATGCGAGCCATTTTCAAGGAGACGCACTTGACGAGATGGAGACACGATCGTGCCTGGGTGTGTGGACCTTTGTTCGCTGCCGTGCCTGAAAGTCTCAAATACCGAGATGCGCGGTGGGAAGTGGGCACTTGACCGACGATCCGCTTTCTTACAACAATTCGGCACCCCATCCCTGAAAGCCAGCCATGATCGACCAGACCGTAGATGATTTCAGCCTGCCGGCAACCGGGGGCGGATCCTTCACGCTCTCCGCCTGCCAGGGCCGCATCGTCGTCCTGTATTTCTACCCCAAGGACAGCACGCCGGGATGCACCACCGAGGCACAGCAATTCCGCGACCTCCACCCGCAGTTCATCGCCGCCGGCGCCATCGTCGCCGGTGTCTCGCGCGACAGCATCAGGTCGCACGAGAACTTCAAGGCGAAGCAGGAATTACCCTTCACTCTGCTCGCCGACGACGAGGAGTTGCTGTGCACCCGCTTCTCGGTCATCAAGATGAAGTCGATGTACGGCAAGCAGGTGCGCGGCATCGAGCGCAGCACCTTCGTGATCGACGGCAAGGGAGTGTTGCGGCGCGAATGGCGCGGTGTCAAGGTGACTGGTCACGCGCAGGAAGTCTTGGATTTCGTCACCCAACTCTGATCGGCCGTCTGACCGAGTCCCCCCGGAAACTCCTCGCATGCTCCACAACTCCACCGTCGACGCCCAGCCTGCCACCCACCCGGGCAAGCTCTTCGTGCTCGACACGAATGTCCTGATGCACGACCCAAGCAGTGTCTACCGTTTCCAAGAACACGATGTCTTCCTACCGATCATGACCCTGGAGGAACTCGACAACCACAAGAAAGGGGTGTCGGAAATCGCCCGCAATGCGCGCCAGGTCACGCGTACGCTTGATGAAATCGTCAGCAGCGTAGACGAGGCCATTGATCAGGGAATCAGACTCGACGGACCTTCGCGCAAACTGGCCAGCGGGCGTCTCTTTCTGCAGACCGAAGCGATTGCCGGCGACCTGCCGGCAGGATTGCCAACCGCCAAGGCCGACAACCAGATCCTGGCGGTGCTCATCCATCTGCAGCGCCGCTATCCCGAGCGCCCGGTGATCCTCGTTTCCAAGGACATCAACATGCGCATCAAGGCGCGCGCCCTTGGCCTGCAGGCACAGGACTACTTCAACGACAAGGTACTCGAAGATACCGACCTGCTGTACACCGGCATGTTCGAACTGCCTCCCGATTTCTGGGAGCAATATGGTCAGGACGTTGAATCGCGCAAGAGGGACGGGCGCACCCTGTACCGGCTCAAGGGTTCTTTGTGCTCACAGTTGCTGGTCAATCAGTTTCTGTTCCAGGAAGGTGAGCGACCCCTGTACGCGATTGTCCGGACAATGTCCGAAACAGGCGCCGAAATCGAGACGCTGACCGACTACACGCACACCAAGAACAGCGTCTGGGGCATCACGGCACGCAACCGCGAGCAGAACTTTGCGCTCAATCTGCTGATGAACCCGGAGGTCGATTTCGTCACCCTGCTTGGCCAGGCCGGCACCGGCAAGACGCTGCTGACGCTGGCCGCCGGGCTGACCCAGGTGCTCGAAGACAAGCGCTACAGTGAAATCATCATGACCCGGGTCACCGTCCCGGTCGGCGAGGACATCGGTTTTCTGCCAGGAACCGAAGAAGAGAAGATGGGACCGTGGATGGGCGCGCTCGAAGACAATCTCGAGGTACTCAACCAGGGCGACGAGGAGGCCGGCGACTGGGGCCGGGCGGCCACCCGTGATCTGATTCGCAACCGCATCCGGATCAAGTCACTCAACTTCATGCGTGGCCGCACCTTCCTCAACAAGTTCCTGATCATCGACGAAGCACAAAACCTGACGCCGAAGCAGATGAAAACCCTGATCACCCGCGCCGGGCCAGGCACCAAGGTCATCTGTCTGGGCAACATCGCCCAGATCGATACCCCCTATCTCAGCGAAGGCAGCTCCGGTCTGACCTACGTGGTCGACCGTTTCAAGGGATGGGAACACTCGGGCCACGTCACCCTGCAACGCGGCGAGCGCTCCCGTCTCGCGGACCATGCAGCCGAAGTGTTATAATCTTCGCGACTTCACCGGGCCGTGTCTTGTGACACGGCCCGGTCGTTTATGGCCACTGATTCCTGCTCCCGATGACTGGTCGCAGGGTTCCCAGGCCTCCCGGAGAGTCGATTGAAACGACGCAATTTCCTCGTTGCTTCCGCGCTTCTTTCAGTGCTGACCCCTGCCTCGGTTGTCGCCGCGAACAAGAAGAAAGCCACTACCGCCAATCCGGCACCCAAAAGTTCGGGAAAAACGTCCGCCAAGAGCAGCGCCGGCCAGAGCACGACAACGACCGGCGGCAGAAGCAGGACGCGCGGCCGCCAGAGCTATCGGCCGGTGATCGAGCAACCAGCCGCCACCCCGGCAGCCACCGCCAGTTCGCCGACAAGCGCCACCGAACTACCGTACAACGCCATTGCCCTGCCGGATGAACCGCAGCCACAGTGGCGAACCTATGACATCGCGTCGAGCATCGCCCTCAACCACGTCAAGGGAAAAATCCGGCTATGGCTGCCGCTGGCCCAGTACAGGGACAGCATCTGGCAGCGTGCGCTGGGCCACAATTGGCGAGGCAACTTCGACAGCGCCGGCGTCTACCGCGACCCGGTGGCCGATATGGAGGTCTTCTACGCCGACTGGAAAGACACGGCCACGGCACCGCAACTGCAACTGGTCAGTCAGGTGGCAAAGCAGGACCGGCATTTCGACATTACCCGGCGTGGCAGTGCCGCCGAACGTGGCGAAGTGCTCCGCCGCTGCCTGCAATCCAGCAACCTGGTGCCGACCGACGGACTGGTGCGCCGCACGGCCGAGCGCGCGGTTGGGCGCATCAAGGATCCGGTGGCACAAGGCAAGGCGATTTACGACTGGGTGGTGGACAACGCGTCCTATGACGCGGCACAGAGCGGCATCGGCCGGGGTGACGTCGAGGCGATGCTCGACAGTGGCCAACTGACCGGCAGGAGCGCCGACATCGCGCTGCTTTTCGTCGGCTTGTGCCGATCGATCGGCATTCCCGCACGGCCCGTTTTCGGGCTGCGCATCGACAGTTCACGACTTTTTGCCGGGCTCGGTGCCACCGGCAACCTGCGTACCGTGCAGCACTGCCGCGCCGAATTCTACACCCCGGGGTATGGCTGGATTCCGGTCGACCCGAGCGATGTGCGCAAGGCGATCCACGACGAGGGCCTGGGTCAGGGCGACCCGAAACTGGTCGTCCTGCGCAAGCTGCTGTTCGGTTTCTGGGAGAAAAACTGGATCGCCCTCAACACGGCACAGGACGTCAGGCTGCATGGCGCAAGCAGTGCGGCGCTCCCTTTTCTCGTCCTGCCACAGGTCGAAGCGGGCGGCGCACGTTTCGACAGTGGCGACAGTCACCGCCTCAGTTATACCGTCACGGCCAGTCGCGTCGACGGCTGAGCGGGTCAGGCGCCATGCCGGCGGGTCAGTACGAACCCGGACTGGCGAAATTCTCGAAACGCGTATATTCGCCCAGAAAGGTCAGACGCACCATGCCGATCGGGCCGTTGCGCTGCTTGCCGATGATGATCTCGGCCATTCCCTTGTCCTGGGTGTCGGGGTTGTACACTTCGTCGCGGTAGATGAACATGATCACGTCGGCGTCCTGTTCGATGGCTCCCGACTCGCGCAGGTCGGACATCACCGGACGCTTGTTCGGCCGTTGCTCGAGCGAGCGGTTGAGCTGCGACAGCGCCATCATGGGAACACCCAGTTCCTTGGCCAGCCCCTTCAGCGAACGCGAGATCTCCGAGATTTCGGTTGCCCGATTCTCCCCTTGCGAAGTCGATGACATCAACTGCAAATAGTCGATGACGATCAGCCCGAGTTGACCACACTGACGATACAGGCGGCGTGCCCGCGCCCGCAGATCGATCGGATTGAGCGCCGGCGTCTCGTCGATGTAGATCGGTGCTTCGTGCATCTTGCCGAGGGCGAAAGAGAGGCGTGACCATTCATCGTCGTTCAGTCGGCCGGTACGGACGCGGTGCGCATCGAGCCGGCCGACTGACGACAGCATGCGCATGGCAAGCTGCGTACCGCCCATTTCCATCGAGAAGATGGCCACCGGCAAGCCGACTTCCAGGGCCACATGCTCGGCAATGTTGAGCGCGAACGAGGTCTTGCCCATCGACGGACGGCCTGCGACGATCAACAGGTCGCCGCCCTGAAGACCGGAAGTCTTCGCGTCGAGATCATGATAGCCGGTGGGTACACCCGTGATGTCCGAAGGATTGTCGCGATCATGTAGTTCCTGGATGCGCTCGACTACCTGGGTGAGCAGCGGATTGATATGTACAAAGCCGGTCTGATGACGGAAACCACCCTCGGCAATCGCGAACACTTTGGCCTCGGCCTCGTCGAGCAGGGTTTTCGCATCGCGGCCGAGCGGGTTGAGCGCGCTGCCGGCAATCTCGTCACCCGCGGTGACCAGTTGCCGCAGAATCGCCCGCTCGCGAACGATTTCGGCATAGCGCCGGATATTGGCCGCCGAGGGCGTATTTGCCGCCAGTTCACCCAAATAGGCGAGACCACCGGTGGCACTCCCCTCGCCCGCCAGGTCGAGACTCTCGGCGACTGTCACTGCATCGGCCGGCTTGCTCCGTTCGAGCAACTTGCGAATCTGGCGGTAAATTCGCCTGTGCTCGTCGCGATAGAAATCACCTTCGCCGACCAGATCGGCAATCTTGTCAAAGGCCGCGTTATCGAGCAGCAAGCCGCCCAGTACCGACTGCTCGGCTTCCAGCGAGTGCGGCGGCACGCGCAATTCGGACAGCACGGAGTCGGCGGGCAGATCGCGCTCCCGCCGGACACCACGACTGGCGGGACGTTGTCCGTCCGCGGAGCGGTAGGAATCGGACGACTTGGTCATGGAGAAATCCGCCAGGACGACGAGCAAGACTGCGGCGTTTAGCGCGGCATTGCCAGGGTGCCAGGAGACAAAAAAGCCTTGCCATCAGGCAAGGCTTTTCTCCAGGCATCAGATAACCGCACCGAGGCCGCTCTGGCTACAGCTTGAGCTGTTCCTGAACCACGGCAACGGTAATCGTCGCCAGCACATCGCTGTGCAGGGCCACTTCGAGTTGCGTTTCACCAATCGTCTTCAGCGGACCACCCGGCATGCGCACGGAAGATTTTTCGATCTCGAAGCCCAGCGCGCGCAGTCCATCGGAGACATCGAAATTGGTCACCGAACCGAACAGCCGACCATCGACACCAGCCTTGCGCTCGATTCTCACCACGACACCGGCGAGTTTCTCGGCAAAACCCTGCGCTTCAGCCAGCTTGGCCGCCGCAGCCTGTTCCAGTTCCGCGCGCTTGGCCTCGAATTCCTTCAGCGCGGCCGGCGTCGCCCGCTTGGCCTTGCCCTTCGGGATCAGAAAATTGCGTGCGTAACCGTCCTTCACCTTGAGCAGGTCGCCGAGGTTGCCGAGGTTGGCGACTTTCTCCATCAGAATGATTTGCATCGTCGTCTCCTCGCTTACTGATGATTGTCGGTATAGGGCAGCAGCGCCAGGAAACGCGCTCGCTTGATCGCCACCGACAGCATCCGCTGGTAACCTGCCTTGGTGCCGGTCAGACGCGCCGGCATGATCTTCGCGTTCTCGGCGATATACTCCTTGAACAGGTCGACGTCCTTGTAGTCGATCTCTTCCATCTTCTCGGCAGTGAAGCGGCAGAACTTGCGCCGCTTGAACAGACCACTGCCACGCTTCTTGACATTCTTGTCATCCTTCTTCTTGAAGAACCTTGCCATCTTGATTTCCTTCGACAAATTCGATCTTGGTTACATGCAGTCGTGGCTGCTTGCTGTTGCGGCTCCTGGCGGCGAGAAAGCCGGTCACCTGCAACCTGGCGCCGGGACTCGCTGCCTGTAGCCACTGTGCCGTCGCGCCCAGGGCAATCACCTGGATTTCGCATTCGACCTGACGTGGGCTACCTGCTTCGAGTTGCTCGGACTGGTGCCCGAGCAGGCATTCGGTGACCGGCACCCCGGCCGGCGTAAAGCGCAGAGCCTTGCGCTCGAGCAGGACTCCGCTCAGCTCGACCCGATTCAGCAGCGCCGCGGCACTCAGGCAGCCGGCTGCTTGCCGGTGGTTTCCGGTAGCGGTTCGCGAACTTCCAGCAGCGACTTGGACTTCTCATCCTTCATCATTGGCGATGGCGTACTGACGGCACGCTTGGCCCGGATCGTCAGATGACGAAGAATCGCGTCGTTGAACTTGAAGCCATGCTCCAGCTCTTCGAGCGTCGCGCCATCGCATTCGATGTTCATCAGAAGGTAATGCGCCTTGTGCAGCTTCTGGATCGGATAGGCGAGCTGACGGCGACCCCAGTCTTCGAGACGGTGAATCTGCCCCGCCTTCGAGGCGACAAGCGACTTGTAGCGCTCGACCATCGCCGGGACCTGCTCACTCTGGTCCGGGTGGACGATTAGAACGATTTCGTAATGGCGCATGAACACTCCTCATGGATGAAACCCCCCGCCATGCGAACGGTGGAGCAAGGTGGAAAAACATGCGATTATAGCGGTCTTTGCGAACAGGAGGCAATCAATTCGCCAGCAACTCGCACGGCGCTGTGCGGCGTCACCACAGCTTGCGCGTATCGAGCCAGGCCACACGCCCCGTCCGGCGCTTCACTTCGCCATACATGTGACCTGTTCCACCCGGTCCGTCGCCACCGCCACCATTCCACAGTGAAATGAAACGAACCTTGTCGACCCCCCAGGCAAGTGCGCTATACAGCAGCCACAGATTACACCGTTCAAACGCGTTCATGCTTGCCCGACGACCACCCTGCGGCAGTGGGCCGAGGTCGTTCGGCATGATCCGCGGCTCGAGCGCCGCGGCGGCGGTCAGCGCGAAATAGCGCTGACGCCACTGCTCCCCATTACTGGCTGGCAGGATCGAACGCTCGACGAACTCGGGTTCGGCAAACGGCAACATCACCTGCAGGCGGGCGCCGCGCGCCTGGCAGGCTTCCAGGAACAGGAGGTCTCCGCCGCTGGCCGCCTGCGACAGCGCCAGATCACAGGGTCCGACGCCCAGCCCGTCAAGCGCCTGCGCGATCTGCTGCGCGGCAATCCCTTCCTTGTCGGCAGGAAAACGTGGCGGCTCCCGCCCGGGAGCATCGATCATGTGACCGCTGAACAGAATCACCTGTCGTGGCTCGAAAGGCTGCGCGCTACGGGCGATCTCGCGTTCGACGACGACCAGCGCAGCGGCGGTCTCCGCCGGTCGGAACTCGACGTCGCGCAGCAGGCTGAGCGTCTGGCGAGTCGAATCGAGGGCGAACCAGTCCTGGTTGGCCGCCGCCACCATGTGGCTGAACTCCTTGCGCACCACCTCGATCGGATTGAGCAGCAGGCACAGCTCAGCGTAGCTGGCGCGCGCCCAATAGTCCTTGCGGTCGCGCTCCAGTGCCGTCAGGCTGGCCCAGCGCACACCGCCACTCAGATTGGCGATCACCGTCGGGTCGCTGTCGCCACCGCAATGCTGGCGCAGCAGTTGCAGCGTCAGGGCGTTGATGCCCGAGTAATGGTGCGCCGGATCGGCGACGAAGGCCTGCTGGTAGGGTTCGATGGCCTCGCCAAGCGCGGCGTTTTCGAAACCGGCGGCCTCGCGCATCTGGGCTGGTGACAAACCCTCCTGTCGCCAGAGACCAATCCACCGCTCCTTCTCGATCTGGCCGGCAAGCGCCCAGCATTCAGCGTCCCGAGGATAGTCCCCGGTCAGTCGACGCACCCACTCGCGTGCTTCTTCGAACTGCCGCAGGCGGGCCAGGCAGACGGCCTTCTTTTCGCGACTCGGTTTGTCATCGACATCTATCGTCAGTGCCAGCTCGAACTGCTCGAGCGCCAGATCATACTGCTTGAGTTTGAGCAATGCGCTGCCGGCCGTGCGCTTGGCTTCCAGGAGCAGGGCGCGCATCGGTGTCTCGTCGGCCAGCACCAGGATGTCGCCGGGGCGGTTTTTCTGGCGCGCGACTTCCATTCGGCTGGCCCAGCTCTCGTACGCCTCGGAAAACTCATTGCGCTCGGCAAGCATGAGTTTGCGCCACTCCGGTTGCTCGAGCTGCGGGATCAACTGAAACACCGGGCTGACCCGGCGCCGTGTCGAACTGGCCATGCTGGCGCTGACCATGGCAGTCAGGGCAGCGCGTTCCTGCTCCAGGGTCGCCGGATCAGGCCCACCGTCGCGCAAAGAGTAGCGCAGCTTGCGGTCGGTGTAGATGTCGAACGGCTGGTTGGGTCGTGGCCCCTGCACCAGCACCACGCCGCGCGCGCGCAGAGCGTGCCGCACCCCGAGTTCGTACCAGACGTTCGGGTTGTCGAGCGTCAGGTCGGCGACCACCAGATCGGCAATCAGCAACTCCTGGAACATGTCGCTACGGATATCGCCGGCGCGCTGTTCCTCATCGGCCCGGAACACCTCCAGTCCGGCCGCCTCGAGAGCCGGCCGGATATACTCGGCATAGACCCGATTGAAGTCGATCGACTGGCCATCGGCACTGGGCTTGGTGCCGAAGGGCATGGCAACAAAAGCGTGTGGCTGCATGCGCTTGCCCTCTGCGAAACGGTTGTTCGGCAGCAGCCGAAAGCTATTCCTCGGGATTGTTCTGCGCGCGCCGGGATGGTCGCGGCTTGCTTGGAGCCTCGGCAGCCACCAGCGGGTTGCCGGGGCGATCGTCACGCCGACAGGTACCTGGCCAGATCCGCTCGGCCAGCGCGATCAGATGGTTGGCAGCCAGTTGCCAGCCGGGATCGCCGGTAACGACCTGCCAAGCGTCGCAGATCCTCGACAACAGGCAGATCTGCTCAACCAGCGAGTCGATCTCGCGTGGCCGCAAAACGAGGTTGCCCAGGGTCTCGCTGTAGGCACTGCCGATCTCTGCGAAGGCCTGAACGCCTTCCTCCCCACTCTGCATCAGGCTGCGGTCGAGAAGGCGCTCGACCAGCAGTGCTTCGGACACCATGACCGCATCCCAGGAACTGGCGCCACGCGCGTAGCTTTCACTCGCAGCCTGGCGGCAGCGCTGCGCCAGTTCGATCGCCGCCGGTTTCTGGCCATCGTCCTGCAGTCGCAAGGCCTGCATCGCCAGGCGATTGAGCGCGTTGTATGGGCGGAAAGCGGTGTCCCCCGGCCGCCCCTCGCCGAGACCATAGAACTCGGCGGCTTGTTGCAAGGCGCTGTTCAACCCGGCAACCAGCCTCTCGTCGGCCTGCTGTTGGCCAGGCGTCGCCTTGTTCCAAGCCACCAGCAGTTTATGTGCCTGCAGGCTGGCCAGTCGTTTGGCAGCGCTACCGCGCAACGCACTGCGCTCGCCGTTCCCGGCAGCCGCTGCCAGGTTGCCGTCTGTCGCACCAACGTCCGCCACCAGGCGATCAAGGGTCTCCAGACGCCGCAACGCCGTTTTGATTAGCACTTCATCACGTTTGCGATCGCCAAGGCGGGCCTCGACATTCGCCAGTTGCTGCAAGGCGCGGATCGGCACCTGACCAGCGGCGTCCTCGGACTGGATCGCCTCGATCAGGCAGGTGCGTGCCTCTTCGAACTCTTGCAGGTCGAACCAAATGGCGCCAAGCGCCGATTGGATTGCCGGCAGCCGCTGCCAGCCTGCCGGACACCGTTCCTTCAGCAGGCGCCTGAGGTTGCTGACGTCAGCCTCGATTTCGCGCTTCGTCTGCCGCTCTGTGGCACGCGCCAGACTGGCACGCCAGCTGGCAAGTTCATCGAGCAGCTCCTCCGGCGAAGCGAAGCCGTTATCGCGTTCGGTGTTGCCGCTCAGGCGGGGTTCGGCCCGCCAGCCCGGGTCGCCATAGGCCTGGAAAGCCCCCCAGGTGATGTCTTCACGGCTCCGACTCCAGACCGCCTTCCTGGCCTCGAAGATTGCCTCGCCGAACGGCCGACGTTCGAGCAGCAGGTTACGATAGAAGGCATTGCCGAAGGTCATCGCTCCCGTATCGTCCACCGCCCAGCCAGCCACCACGACGCAACGCACCCCGCTGTTGATCAGTTCGCGCGCGACGCTGGCTGCCAGCAGGTTGCCATTCTGTACCGTTCGTTCTGCCGACCCCCCGTCAGTACCGGGCGCGTCTACCTTGCCGAGATGGCAACAGCTCAGAAAGACCAGCTCGGGCACCGTCTCCATGGCCTTTATCTCGGCAGCGGTGATCAGCAGACCATCCGACAGGACAACACCGGTGCGCCGCCGTCCGTCGACATGCAACTGGTCGAAAACTCCATGCGCCGAAATGTGCAACAGCCGATAGGGTTGCTGGTACAGCCGGCTCAACACATCGGCGGCGCGCCATTCGCTGCCGATCGCCGGGACCACCTGATAGCCCATCCCCTGGAGCAGCCCGGCTACCGCATTCGCCTCGTTCTCCGCCCCGCCCAGAGGCGGTGGGTCGGTCAGCGGCTGCGGCGCCTCCTGGAAAGCCTGGCTGAACCCCTCGACCGACGGGTTGCCTACCACGAAAGCGTTGCGCTCCAGTCCCTGGCGTACCTGCCGCCTGAACTGCACAGCGGCGAGTTGTCGTATCACCGGTGTGCGCAGGGCCAACGGCAACTTCTCACCGCTACTCCCCGGGGCATCGGCGAACATCAGTTCCCACGGCAGATTGGCCGTATAGTCGTCAACCACCAGCACGATGCTCTCGAGCTGCCGGGCCGCATCCTTGAAATCGTGAGGCACCATCAGCTGGAACAGTACCCGACCGAAGTTCTCCTGCCAGATCGGAGAGTGGATCTGCTGGCTGACCAGTTTCTCGATCAGTCCCGGCTGCCGTTGGTGGACGATTGATTCAGCACGTGCCCGCTGCCCGACATAGAGGAAGCGCAGGCGTTCGGCGATCGCCGTGCGCGCCGCTCGTCGCACCGGCTGTCTGCCTTCCGCCGCCATACCGAGAGCCGCAGCGTCCGCCGGCAGACAGAGGCGCCCCGGATCGCCCTCCTGCCGGTCGGCGTCGGTGACGATCAGGCGCGGCCAATAGCTCGGGTTGCCACTGTCGAACAGGCGTCGCCGCAGTCCTTCGCCCTGCTCCAGTTGTGGCCGGCAGACCAGAGCCACACCGCAGCGCCGGGTCAGCTCGGCGAGGCGCTGCGGCATCCGACGCAGGGCGTAGGCGGCGGTGATCGCCGTGTCCTGGTACAGCTCGACGATCTGCAAGCGGCTGACCCTGATCTTCAGCCGGGTCGTTTCGTAAAAACGCGCGTTCGCCTCGATGACGCCACGTACCAGAGCTTCAACCGACGCCGCAACCGACAGGTTGGCCGACGAGTTGTAACCCAGCAGAAGGGTTGCCAGCGGCAGCTCGCGCTCATTCTTGCCGAGCACATCGATCACCTGAAGCAGATACCTCAGCACTCCGACGCGCACCGCCTCGGTGACGTCCTCAACGGTGAGGTTGCCGTCGTAGCTGCCCAGCCCGCTGACCACCGCTCCGCTCAGGCTGCCGCGGCGACGTTCCTGGTCGTTAGGCACACGCAGGACCACGGTCGCCGTCCCGCGCGGGCCGGCGTAGAGTCCGAGCTGGTAACGCTGGCCGAGATCGCCGCCGAGCAGTTCGCGGTCGATCAGCGCTTCGGCACCGGCGATCGGGTCCTGCTCGTAGTGGCCGAGCAGGATCGGTTGCGTCAAGAAACGCAGATCCATCGCTTTGACCATCACTTCCAGTCGCCGTTTCGAGCGGGGCGACACGCCGCCACCGGTCGATCCACCGAGCAGTCCGCGCGCTACCGCTTCGCCATTCGCCAAAGTCGGCGGTCCGGCATCGTAGACCAGCGGTCCTGGCTCAACGTCGCCGCGCACAGCCGGCGGGCTGCGCAACAGGGCGCCGGTCGCGCCACTGCGCAGCAGTTCGCCCAAGGCCGGGAAGTACTCGCTGGTCGAAGGCAGGTCACCATGCACCGCTGGCAGGTAATAATGACTGCCGACATTTTCGATGCGCCCCGAGGCCCAGGTCACGGTACCGTCCCCCTGGGTGGTACCAACCATCTTCAGTCGCCCATTCTCCTCGCGAATGCCGCAAGGCGTATTGCGCGCCACGCCGAAAACGTAGACCGCCTTCTGCTCGTAAGCCTTGGGCAACGCCGGGGTCGCGTCGCCATCCTGCCGCCACAACCAACTGCCGGCATCAAGCTGTTCCTGGGTCGGCGTTGCCGACTTGCCGTTGCCGAACCAGAAGTCGACCACTTTCTTGCGATAGCTCTGCCACGTCTCTGCCTTCTGGAAGTCCTGATTCGGCAGCCCCCCCTCGGGTGTGCCCTGGAAAGCGTCCACAAAACCCGGCTTGGGCAACAACTGCAGCGCACCACGGAAGCCCGAAACGATTTGCAGCACTTCGCGCATGTCATGCCTGACGTCGAGGCGTACCAGGGAACGCAAGGTGTCGCCCTTGCCGAGCAGGTTCTCGACCATCGAATAGGCGCCCTGGTTGGGTGTACCGAGCATCACCAGACGGGCGCCGGCGCGCTCCATCAGCGCGTCCATTACTGGCCGCCGCCGGTGGATGCAGGCGCGCACAAGCAGGCCGCCCATGCTGTGCGCGAGCAGGCGGATGGGTTGTTGGGTTTCGCCCATCAGCCGGTCCAGGAAACCGGCGAGACGCTCGGCAAGAACGTCGAGTGGCTGCCGCCAGTCGTAGGCAAAGCGCTCGACGCGGTGGCTCCGGGCCAGAAACTCGCACAGGTCACCATAGAACATGCTGAACAGCTTCTCCGCCTCGATCCCGGACTTTTCCCAGGCAATCTTGTCGAGACCGCCGCTGGCGATATCCAGCGGGTCGAACCAGACGCGATCCCGCCGCTCCACCCAAAGGTGCGAACCCATCACGCCGGGCAACACGACCACCACCGGCAAATCGGCCGTCGCTTCGCCGCCCCGCTGCAACCGCTCGAGAGGCTGATCAGCATCGGCAAACGGGCCCGGTAGCGGCTGGAATGTGGTCAACGGCCGGACCTCGCTGCTCACCAACCAGTCGCGCAGCGCGACCCGCGTGTCGATGTTGGTGAAATAGCGGAAGTGTGAAACGTCGACGCCGCGGTCGAACAGCGCGCGCGCCCGTGCCTGCGGAGCGATGCCGGCGAACATCGAAGCGGTATCGACGACCAGGTCGTTGTCGACGTTGTCGAAGAGCAGGAAATC
>NZ_JAEUOL010000090.1 GCF_016789985.1 Accumulibacter sp. | reverse complement strand
GGACCGTGAAACGAAGGAACGCCGATGATAGTGCATACCTCATGTGTGAAAGTAGGTCACCGCCAGGCACCCCCCTCCCCAACAGGCCCTCCCGCTTCCCGCGGCGAGGGCTTCGTGGTTTGTGAACCATGCTTTCTTTTCTGCCGCTGTCCTGCTTGGCTGATCCGGCAGATTACCGTGACGGTGCCGTGTCCGTAGTATTGTTTGCCGACCAGTATGACTGATCGACGATGGTTTGACCGGAAACTGGTGGATACGGATGACGGCTCACATTCAATTTACCTGCCAGCACTCGATGAACACTACCATTCCTCCTACGGAGCGGTGCGTGAGTCGCGGCACGTTTTCATTGGCAATGGCTACGATGTGGTGGTCGCCGGGCGTAAGTCGGTTCTGCGTGTGCTCGAAATCGGGTTCGGCACCGGGCTCAACGCCCTGCTCACTTGGGAGCGGGCTTGCTGCGCCAGCGTTACGGTGATCTATACGGCGCTAGAGCCGTTCCCCGTCGAAGAGGGCACTGCTCTCCAACTCAACCATGCGACCTACGTCTCGACCACTGCGGCACGGGAAGCATCGACTGCCATGCATCGTTGTCCGTGGGGTGCAAATGAGGCAATCGGCGCCACTTTCGGGCTCGTCAAGCTGAAGGTCTGCTTCGAGGACTTCGAAGCGGTTGGCGAGTACGATCTGGTGTACCACGATGCATTTTCGCCTATCGTTCAACCGGAACTCTGGACGTCAGAGGTCTTCGACAAGCTCTTTCGCTGTATGAGTGCCGGAGCAGTGTTGGTTACCTATTGTGCAAAGGGCGAAGTGAGAAGAAATTTGCGCTCGGCGGGCTTCAGTGTGGAAAGACTTGCCGGCCCGCCAGGCAAGCGTGAGATGACGCGCGCGCGCAAGCTGTAAATGCATAAAAGCGAGAAGGCGGGCGAATCGTGACGACCCGGTCGGCTTGGTAATTCAGTCAGGTCGCCTTGCAGGGCGTCGAAGATCTCCTCGCGACTGGCCTTCAGTCGGCGGCTGGCGAGCTTGATGACCTCCTGCGGCGACTTCCCGGCGATGATGGTCTTGACCGTAGTGCGTGCGGACTGGCCGTGCAGATCGCTGACCACCACGCCCAGGCGAACGCCGCTGTCGGTCAGCCCCTTGTGCAGACGATTTTTCTCGGAAGCCAACTGGCCGACAAGTTTCTACCGCTGGCGGGAAATCAGACGCAACTCGCGCAGTTTGGCCGGGGGCACAAACGAGCCGCGCAGCAATCCCGCCCGCGCCAGCGTCGCCAACCAGTGCGCATCGCCCACGTCCGTCTTGCGGCCCGGTACATTCTTGACGTGCCGGGCATTGACCCCCTTCGCGCGAATGCCGGCCGCCTCCAGCGCCGCGTACGGACTCTGCCAGTAAATTCCGGTGCTTTCCATCACCACTTCGTCGGGACACAGCGAGGCGACCCAATCGGCCAGTTCCCGGTGGTCTCGTTTGAACGCGCCGAATTGACGTTGCTCGATGCGCGCACTGCCGTCAGGTTCCTCGATCAGCGCACAGGCCGTGATTTGCGCCTGATGGATATCCAGACCGATCACGCGTTTGTACCGCACTACCAGTTCCATACCGCCTCCTGTCGATTGACACTCAAAGGCGGAAGGTGGCGGGTGCCGGAACGGAATGTGCCTGAAGGCGACAAGTCGCCAGCGGCCTGTTTAGCGTGCGCTCTCTATGGAAGCAATCCGGGGCGAGTCAGTCCGGCGGGTCACGTTAGACGCGGGGTCAGGCCGCCAAAAACTATCACGACCTCTACACGACACCTTCCAACCCAAAGTCTCTTTCATCTTCAGGGGTGGTGCCAGCCACCATGATCGTTCGGCCGATGCGTGCTCAGAGCAGCACGTCGAGCGGGCTGCGAACGCCGCGCCCGCCACGCTTGAGCACGTGCGTGTAGATCATCGTCGTCGCCACGTCGGCCTGCCAGCGCTCGAGGGCGTTGGAGATGACCCCGGCCGACGGGTCCTGGCCCCGGACCCGCTCCATGTCCTTCCGGATCTTGACGCAGTAGTTGAGCGCCCAGCGCAGGTCGCCCTCGGCCTTCGTGTCGGCGGCGCCCGCCGCCGCGGCCAGGCTGGAGCAGCAGGCGACGACCACCAGGCGTCGTCGGATCTCGTTCATGTGGTCCCCCATGGACTCGGACGCGCGGGATGCGGACCGCACCTCGGCCGCCGCGGCCGTGACGGCCCCGGCAGGCAGCTCATCTTGGCCACCCGGGCGGACGCCGGGGCCCCGGGTTCTTCTTCCCGGCCCTCACATCAGGGTGCTGGCCAGCTCCGCCAGGTGGCTGCGCTCGCCCTTCTGCAGGTTGACGTGGGCGAACAGGTCCTGCTCCTTCATGCGGTCGATCAGCACCGTCAGGCCGTTGGACTGGCTGTCGAGGTAGGGCGTGTCGATCTGGTGGATGTCGCCGGTGAAGACCACCTTCGAGCCCTCGCCCGCGCGCGTGATGATGGTCTTGACCTCGTGGGGCGTGAGGTTCTGGGCCTCATCCACGATGAAAAAGACGTGGTCGAGGGAGCGCCCGCGGATGTAGGCCAGGGGCGCCACGCTGATCTTCTCCTGCTGGATCATCTCGTTGAGGGCCTTGTGCTCGCGGCTCTCGGGCGGCAGGCGGTGGCGGATCACCGCGATGTTGTCCCACAGCGGCTGCATGTAGGGGTCGAGCTTGCTCTTGACGTCGCCGGGCAGGTAGCCGATGTCGCGGTTGCCCAGCGGCACCACCGGGCGGGCCAGGTAGATCTGGCGGAAGTGGCG
>NZ_JAEUOL010000261.1 GCF_016789985.1 Accumulibacter sp. | reverse complement strand
TCCTGTTGCCGTTGTCCGGACTGGCGTTCAAAGCAAGTCACCTGAGCCTGCCCGAGTTCTGGGCAGTCGCCAGCGGCGAGCGGGCGCTGGCCTCCTATCGCGTTACTTTTGGCGCTTCGCTGCTGGCTGCGACAATCAACTCCTTTTTTGGCCTGATCGTCGCCTGGATCCTGGTGCGCTACTCGTTTCCAGGCAAGCGAACGATCGATGCTCTGGTTGATCTTCCCTTTGCCCTGCCGACAGCGGTCGCCGGAATTACGCTGGCCACCCTCTATTCCGACAATGGCTTGATCGGTCGTCATCTCGCTCCGCTTGGCATGCAGGTCGCCTTCACGCCGCTCGGTATCGTTGTGGCACTAACCTTCATCGGACTGCCTTTCGTGGTTCGCACCTTGCAGCCCGTGATCGAGGACATTGAACCTGAGATCGAGGAGGCGGCCGCCTCGCTCGGTGCTTCTCGTCTGCAGACCTTCACCCGCGTTCTCTTGCCAGCAATTTTCCCGGCGCTGCTGACCGGTTTCACGCTGGCCTTCTCACGTTCGATCGGCGAATACGGCTCGGTCATCTTCATCGCCGGCAACATGCCGCTGATTTCGGAGATCACGCCGCTGCTGATCATCTCCAAACTCGAACAGTATGACGTGGTGGGCGCCACGGCGCTCGCGGTGGTCATGCTGCTCATCTCCTTTGTCATGCTGTTTCTGGTCAACGGTCTGCAGTGGTGGGCGGCAAAACGCCATGCTTCGCCTGCTGCCGGTGCGGGTGTCGGTCGGTGAGCGCTCCGGGTTTGCGGCGAGCCAACACCGAGCCGCGCTGGCTGCGTGCGCTGTTGCTCGCGAGCGGACTCGGCTTCCTCTTCTGCTTTCTCGTGTTGCCCTTGCTGGCGGTGTTTGCCGAAGCTTTCGCCGCCGGCTGGACTGCTTATGCCGAGGCTCTGGCGGACCCGGAGGCTCGTTCAGCGATCGGTTTGACGCTGCTGGTTGCCCTGCTGGTACTTCCCCTGAACGTCCTCTTCGGGGTGACTGCGGCGTGGGCCATCGCCAAATTCGAGTTTCTTGGCAAGAGCTTGCTGATCACCCTGATCGACCTGCCGTTTGCCGTTTCGCCCGTGGTTGTCGGGCTGGTCTTTCTGCTCATTTTTGGTGCCCAGGGGGTTTTCGGGCCGTGGTTGGCAGTGCACGACATCAAGGTGGTGTTCGCCTTGCCGGCGATCGTCCTGGTGACCATGTTCATTACCCTGCCGTTTGTTGCGCGCGAACTGATTCCGCTGATGCAGACGCAGGGCAAGGACGAGGAAGAGGCTGCGATTTCGCTCGGCGCCACCGGTTGGCAGATGTTCCGCCGGGTTACCTTGCCGAATATCAAGTGGGGTCTGCTCTACGGCGTGATTCTGGCGAATGCGCGCGCGATGGGAGAATTCGGGGCTGTGTCGGTCGTTTCCGGGCACATTCGCGGCGAGACCAACACGCTTCCTCTGCATGTCGAGATCCTCTACAACGAGTACAACGCGGTGGGTGCCTTTGCCTCGGCGTCGGTGCTGGCTTTGCTGGCCCTGGTGACCTTGTTCGCCAAGACCGTCGTCGAGTGGCGCATGCGCCGTGAAACAAGCATGTTGTCGGCTGAACTTCCGGCCGAGAAGACCCGGGACTGCTTGGTCGAGAAAGCGGTGGACGAGCACGCTGGCATGTCGCCTGGACGGAAGATATCCTGATGACAGCACCGGGCAGGTTTCCATGAGCATAGAAATTCGCACGATCGGCAAGCGTTTCGGCAATTTTGTGGCGCTGGATGACATCAGCCTCGATATTCCGACGGGCGAACTCGTTGCCTTGCTGGGTCCTTCCGGGTGTGGCAAGACGACGTTGTTGCGCATCATCGCAGGCATGGAAACACCCGACAGTGGGCAGGTGTTGTTCGCTGGCGAGGAGGCAACCCATGTCCATGCCCGAGATCGCAATGTCGGCTTCGTGTTCCAGCATTACGCGCTCTTCCGGCACATGTCGGTGTTCGAGAATGTCGCCTTTGGTCTGCGTGTCAAGCCGCGCCGGCTGCGCCTTGGCGAGGCCGAGATCCGACTCCGGGTAAAGGAATTGCTCCACCTTGTCCAGCTCGACTGGTTGGCGGATCGTTATCCTTCGCAACTTTCGGGCGGGCAACGTCAGCGTATCGCGCTGGCGCGTGCGCTGGCCGTCGAACCGCGCGTTCTCCTGCTCGACGAGCCCTTCGGCGCACTCGATACCCAGGTGCGCAAGGAATTGCGCCGCTGGTTGCGACGCCTGCATGACGAGATGCACATTTCGAGCGTCTTCGTCACCCACGATCAGGAAGAAGCTCTGGAGGTGGCCGACCGGGTGGTGGTGATGAACCACGGGCGGATCGAACAGATCGGCTCGCCGGACGAGGTGTACTCCAACCCGGCATCGCCTTTCGTCTATCAGTTTCTGGGCAACGTCAACGTCTTCCACAGCCGGATTCACGGTGCCTGGGCGGAGATTGGCCGGGAGCAGTCCGAGGGTCTTGCGGCGGGTGAGGCGACGGCCTTCGTTCGGCCGCACGATATCGAGATCGAGCATCGATCGGTTACGGGAAGCCTGGAAGCGACGGTGCAGGAGGTGCACGCCATCGGTCCGCTGGTGCGAGTCGAGCTGGCGCATGGTTCGGAGCTGATCGAGGTTGAACTGACCCGTGAACGGGCCAACGTACTGGCGCTGGTCGAGGGACAGCAGGTATGGCTGAAACCACGGCAGTTGCGAGTTTTTGCCGAGCCGGCCATGGTGATGGAAGAGGGCGGTTCGGGAATCTAGTTGCCCGTCGGGCCACAGCGTCGGTCGACGCTTGCCGATCCCTGGCCCGGACGTTCGACGGGGACCCTCTGAAGATGGCTTTTGTCTGGTAGGATGCGCCGTGATGGAAAAGATTCCTGCCATTAAATACGTGACTTCCCTGTTCCTGATGCTGGTTGTAGGCCTGTTGGGGAGCAGCTTGCCGATCGCCGATGTTTACGCCCAGGCGCTTGAACCGGCGATGGTCGTCATTGCCAATCCGGCGACCAGCGAAGACACCATTCCGCGCGCCTCACTGCGTGCCATCATGGGCATGCGCCTGCAACGGTGGCCGGCAGACGCACCGGTCAAGGTTTTCGTGCTGGGTGACGACGCGCCTGAACATGCCACTTTCAGCAAATCGGTGTTGCAGGTCTTCCCGCATCAACTGCGAATGGCCTGGGATCGGCAGGTTTTCTCCGGGCAGGGGCAGTACCCGGAGCATGTTTCTTCGACACAGGAAATGCTGGCCAAAGTGGCGTCCACTCCTGGGGCGATTGGTTATGTCAAGGCAAGCGAGGTGAATCAGAATGTGCGTGTTCTCAAGATTCGCTAAGATCACGCCTTGCTTGGCGCTGCTGGCTCTGACGGCGTTGTGGCATGTGTCTGCCCGCGCGTTCGACCTGCTGGGCGGTGACGTGCAGTTGCACGGTTTCGCTTCGATGGCCCTGGTGAACACCTCCGACAACAACTTCTTCGGCCGGAGTGATGATCAGATCAGCAATGATTTCAGCGAAGTGGGTGTAAACGCGTCGTGGCGACTGACGCCGATCGTGCAGTTGTCAGCCGAACTGCTGTCGCGTCGGGCTGGCAACACCGATGATGGTGGCGTGCGCCTCGACTACGGCCTGCTCGACTGGACGGCCCTATCGAGCGAAGAGGGGCGCGGCGGGCTTCGTGTGGGACGGATCAAGACGGCCTACGGTTTGTACAACACGACGCGCGACGTGCCCTTCACTCGACCGAGCATCATTCTGCCGCAGTCGATCTATTTCGAACGGACGCGCAATCTGACCGTTTCGGCAGACGGTGCCGAGCTGTACATCGAGCGTTACGGCGAAGCCGGGACCTTGTCCGCCAGTTTTGCTTACGGCCAGCCGCAGACCGATACCGATGCGGCGAAAATCGCGTTGGTGGGCCTGCACCGTCCGGGTAGCCTCGATTCGAAAATGGCACCGGATTTCCAGGTCATCTACGAAGGTTCGGGTGGCAGGTATCGCCTGGGTTTCACTGCCTTGCGTCTCGACCTCAAGTACCAGCCGGGCTATGGTGACATCCTGCAGGCCGGCCGTTTCAAGCTGACGCCGCTGATATTTTCGGCGCAGTACCACGCCGAAAACTGGAGTCTGACCAGTGAATATGCCCGGCGCCGGACCTCGGTCGAGGATTTCGGGCCGTACTTTTACAATGGCACTTTCAATGGCCAAAGCTATTACGTGCAGGGGACTTATCGGCTGGCGCCGCAGTGGGAAGCCCTGTTGCGCTATGATGCGTATTACGCCGATCAGAATGATCGAGACGGCAAGAAGTTTGCTGCCGCCACCCACCTTCCCGGGTTCACCCGTTTTGCCAAGGACTGGACAGTCGGCTTGCGCTTTGACGTGACGCCACAATTCATGTTGCGCGTCGAAACGCACCGGGTCGATGGAACCGGTTTCCTGGCGACACAGGACAATCCGAGAACGCAGGATCTGCGGCGTTACTGGGACAATTTCATGCTGCAAGCGTCTTTCCGTTTCTAGTCTCACCGCATGCGGGAAATCCCGACGCCAACCGTTCTTCCTGGCCGCTCCCGATTCATCAGCCTCAAATGGAAGGTACTGCTGACCCTGGGAGCAGTCATGCTGTCGGTCAGTGGCGCGCTTTCCTGGTTGCATTACCAGCATCTGATCACGCGTTTCGAGGAACAGCGAGCCGAGACCCGCGAACGTCTGGTGGCTCAGGCCTTCGCATTGCGCGGTGAGGTCGGACTGCGTTTGCAGGCGCTGGCGGGGATTCTCGCGGCGCTCGATTCGGTTGGCGTCAGCCTCTTCCAGACCGAGGCGGGCAATGCCCTGCTGCGGCAGCACTTCGACAGCTACTGGCCGGCCCTGCAGTATGGCTATGGCATCGATTTGCTTGATGTCTATGTCAGGACCGGTGTGCCATTGGCCAGGTGGCGCACCGCGCCAGATCCCGGAATCAATCTGGACGCGCACGTACGCAATGTCATTGGGAACGAGCGGTCCATGAACTGGACGCGCTGTCGTGAGGTGTGCACCGAGCTGGCCGCTGCACCGATCCTCTCGGCCGGTCAGGTTGCCGGGGCGGTAGTCCTCGGAAGTTCGCTGGCCGACGTGGTCAACTCGTTTCAAAGGGTGACCGGTGCCGATCTCGGTGTACTGATTCCGACCGAACTGGCGCCGGCTGGGCCAACGCCGGATGAGGCTTTCCTGCCGCAGGTCGGAATGCGGGCGATTCCCTTGAGCAGCATGGGAAACCACCGCCCCTTGTTGCGCCAGCTGAGCACGATCCCGCGGACCCCGCCCGATCCCGGCCACGCCTACCTTTCCCTGTCTTACGAGGGCAGGCAGTTCGAGTTGTCGTTTCTTGCTCTGGACGCACCTGAGGGGAGCGCCCAGCCGGCGTTGATGGTGGTCATTGACGATCTCACCCAGGCGTTGGCGGACATACGGAAGTCCGTACTGAATCGCATGCTGGGCGAACTGCTGGCGTCGCTACTTTCCCTCCTGCTGCTCTCGCTGCTGGTTAACGCGCCGCTGCAACGCATGACGCGGACGGCGCGGGCGATTCCGTTGCTCGGCCGCAGCGCCTTCGTCGAAGCGCGTGCGCGCATCGCGCCGCGTGCCCGACGACTGGTCGAAGATGAGATCGACAGCCTGGATGAGGCGGCAATCGCCCTGTCTTACCGACTGGAGACGCTGGAGCGGGAAGTGGCGGTGCATTCGGCCGAGACCGAAGGCATGTTGCAGCGCATTTCGGTCGAGCGCGATTTCAGCAGGAGCCTGCTCGATACGGCGCAGGTAATCATTCTCACCCAGTCCACCGATGGACGGATCCTGACGCTCAATCGCTACGGGCGCCAGTTGTCCGGCTTGGGGGAGGAAAGGCTTGCCGGCAAGCGGTTTTTCGAGCTGAGCGGAGCTGATCAGTCGCGTTCGGCTGCTGCGCAACAGTCCTTGCAGGAAATCGTGGCCGGTGATCGCCTGCATGTGCAGTTGGAGTCGATTCTCCAGGGCAAGCACGGTGAGTGCTATGAAATCACCTGGAATCATTCGCGCTTGACCGGCCAGGCAGGCGAGGCGGTGATGATCCTTTCGGTCGGGATCGACCACACCGAACGCAAGCGTGCCGAATCACACGTCAGCTATCTGGCCGAGCACGATCCGCTGACCGGCCTGGTCAATCGTCAGCATTTCCAGGATGAGCTGAGTCAGGCACTGCTTGACGCCCGTCGCTCTGGGCACGACGGGGCGCTGCTCTACCTGGACCTGGATGCCTTCAAGTACGTGAACGATGTGAGTGGCCACCAGGCCGGCGATGCCTTGTTACGGGTCGTGGCCGACGAGGTCGGCAGCCTGGCGCGTGCCAGCGATCTGCTCGGACGACTGGGGGGGGACGAGCTCGGTTTCCTGTTGCGCGAATGCGATCACGGCGGTGCGATTCAGGTGGCCGAGAAGATCAACCGGCGGCTGGCCGAAATCAAGTTTCCCGGCCTGGGGGCGAATCACCGGGTTTCCGCCAGCATCGGGATAGTCGTTTTCTCGGAAGCCAGAATGGACGTTGAACATCTGTTGGCCAATGCCGACATCGCGATGTATCAGGCGAAATCGAAGGGCGGTGGCGGCTGGCATGTCTACTCCGAAGGCGAGGGTGTGCAGGAGCAGATGCAGAGCCGGCTGCATTGGGAGGAGATGATCAACCGATCACTGACCACCCAGGGATTCATCGTGCACTACCAGCCGATTCTCGACATCCGCGCACGGCAGGTCAGTCACTACGAAGCGCTGGTGCGCATGCGGGCGGCCGATGGCTCGGTGATCCCGCCGGGCATGTTCATGGATGTGGCCGAGAAAAGCAGCCTGATACGTGACATCGACCGTCATGTGATCCGGCTGGTGTTCGGCAAGATGCTGTCCCTGTTTGCCGCCGGCAGGCATTACAAGTTTTCGATCAACCTTTCAGCGGTCAGCATCAACGATACAGGTCTGCTCCCCTTCATCCGCGACCAACTGGCGCGCAACACCCTGTTGCCCAGCCACGTTGTCTTCGAGATCACGGAGACGGCGGCAGTATCCGATTTCTCCGCTGCCCGGACGTTCATGAACGCAGTGCGTGAACTTGGCTGCGAGTTCGCGCTCGACGACTTCGGCGTCGGCTTTTCTTCCTTCAACTACGTCAA
>NZ_JAEUOL010000203.1 GCF_016789985.1 Accumulibacter sp. | reverse complement strand
ACCGGGCAGACGCGATAGCAGACATCGCAGCGCAGGCCGAGAAAGTTCAGGCAGGTTTCCTGATCGGAGAGGATGGCAAGACCCATCCGGGACTGGTTGATGTCGGTCAGGCCATGGTCGAGCGCGCCGGTCGGGCAGGCTTTGACACAGGGAATGTCCTCGCACATCTCGCACGGCCCGCTACGCGCCCTGAAATAGGGGGTGCCGGTGGCGACCGGTGCTTCCGGCCGGGCCAGTTCGAGGATGTGGTAGGGGCAGTCGCGTACGCACATGCCGCAGCGGATGCAGGCGCCGAGGAAGGCTTCTTCCGGGCCGGCGCCGGGCGGACGGATGGCCAGCGGCGGTTTGGCCAGAGCCTGCTTGCTGTAGCCTGCCAGGCACAGACCAACGATGCCCACGCCACAGAGCAGTCGCGCGGAATCGACAACGAACTGTCGGCGTGCCGGCGACAGCATTCTCGCCTGGCTGGACGGGGTGCGACCGGGTTTGTCTTTTGCCTTGGGCATGAGGGCATGACTACTACATGACGAGAAACCGGGGGGTGGTTCAGCCGGTGGGCGGGCGATGTGCTGCCCGCCCCGGCACTCCCTGATTATCCGGCTTGGTCGTTCAGGCCTTGACCACCTTGCAAGCGCACTTCTTGAAGTCGGTTTCCTTCGAGATCGGGCAAGTGGCGTCCAGCGTCAGCTTGTTGACCAGGCGGTGCTCGTCGAAGAACGGCACGAAGACCAGGCCGACCGGTGGCTTGTTGCGGCCCCGCGTCTCCACGCGCAACTGGATTTCGCCGCGGCGGGTGACGGTCTTGACCACGTCACCACGTTGCAGACCCCGTTTCTTGGCATCTTCCGGATGCATGTAGATCCAGGCATCGGGCATCGCTTTGTAGAGTTCGGGAACGCGTCGCGTCATCGAGCCGGTGTGCCAGTGTTCGAGCACGCGCCCGGTGCACAGCCAGAGGTCGTAGTCCTTGTCCGGCATTTCCGCCGCGGGCTGGTAGGGCAGGGCAAAGATGACCGCCTTGCCGTCGGAATGGCCATAGAACTTTACGCCCTCACCCTTCTTGACATAGGGATCATAGCCTTCGCGGAAGCGCCACAGCGTTTCCTTGCCGCCGACCACCGGCCAGCGCAGGCCGCGCGCCTTGTGGTAGGCGTCGAACTCGGCTAGATCGTGCGCATGACCACGACCGAAGGCGGCGTATTCCTCGAACAGGCCTTTCTGCAGATAGAAGCCGACGGCCCGCGACTCGTCGTTGTCGAAGCCCTTGTAGGTCTGGCTGAGCGGGAACTTGTTGACCTGCCCATTGGCGAAGAGCACTTCGTACAGCGTCTTGCCCTTGTATTCTGGGTTCTTGTCGAGCAGGGCTGCCGGCCAGACCTCGTCGGTCCTGAAGCGCTTGGAAAACTCGATGTATTGCCAGAGGTCGGACCTGGCCTGGCCGGGCGCCTTGACCTGCTGGCGCCAGAACTGGGTGCGGCGTTCGGCATTGCCGAAAGCGCCTTCCTTTTCCATCCACATGGCCGCCGGCAGAATCAGGTCGGCGGACATCGCCGAAACCGTCGGGTAGGCGTCCGAGACGACGATGAAATTGTCCGGGTTGCGCCAGCCAGGGAAGATCTCGTCATTGACGTTCGGTCCGGCCTGCATGTTGTTGGTCGTCGTCGTCCAGTAGAAGTTGATCTTGCCGTCCTTGAGCAGACGGCTCTGGGCGACGGCATGTGCGCCGATCCAGTCGGGAATCGTGCCGGCGGGCAGCTTCCACAGCTTTTCCGCTTCCTCACGGTGTTTCGGATTGGTCACCACCATGTCGGCCGGCAGGCGATGCGAGAAGGTGCCGACTTCGCGCGCCGTGCCGCAGGCTGAAGGCTGGCCGGTCAGCGAGAAGGGGCTGTTGCCCGGCTCGGAGATCTTGCCAACCAGCAGGTGCACGTTATAGATCATGTTGTTGACCCAGGTACCGCGCGTGTGCTGGTTGAAACCCATGGTCCAGAAGGAAGTGACCTTGAGTTTCGGATCGGTGTAAGCCTTGGCCAGGGCTTCGAGCTTGTCCTTCGGCACACCCGAGATCTCGTGCGTTCTGTCGAGCGTGTACTCGGCGACGAAGGCCTTGAATTCGTCGAAGCTCATCGGGCTGGCGGCGGCCGGATTGCCCTTCGGTTTGCCATCTTCGCCGGGGTAACCGTTGTTCATCGCCACCTTCTCGAGCGGATGGTTCGGCCGCAGGCCGTAGCCGATGTCGGTGACCCCCTTCTTGAAATTCACGTTGCGGGCAACGAACTCCTGATTGACCGCATTGTTCTGGATGATGTAGTTGCAGATGTAGTTGAGGATCGCCAGGTCGCTCTGCGGTTTGAAGATCAGTTCGCCGTCGGCCAGTTCGGTCGAGCGATGGCTGAAGGTCGACAGCACGTGGATCTTGACGTCCTTGCCGGTCAGGCGACGATCGGTGACGCGCGACCAGAGGATGGGATGCATTTCGGCCATGTTCGAGCCCCACAGCACGAAGACGTCGGCGTGTTCGATGTCGTCGTAGCAGCCCATCGGCTCATCGATGCCAAAGGTGCGCATGAAGCCGGCGACGGCCGAAGCCATGCAGTGGCGGGCATTGGGGTCGATATTGTTGCTCAGCAGGCCGGCCTTCATCAGCTTGGCCGCAGCATAGCCTTCCCAGATCGTCCATTGGCCGGAGCCGAACATCGCGATGTTGCGCGGGCCGCCTTTCTTGAGTGCTGCCTTGCATTTCTCGGCCATGATGTCGTAGGCCTGCTCCCAGGAGATCGGGGTGAACTCGCCGTTCTTGTCGAACTTGCCGTCCTTCATGCGCAGCAGCGGCGTCGTCAGGCGATCCTTGCCATACTGGATCTTGGAGAGGAAGTAACCCTTGATGCAGTTCAACCCCCGGTTGACCGGCGCGTCGGGATCACCCTGCGTGGCGACGATGCGGCCATCCTTGGTTCCGACCAGTACGCCGCAACCGGTGCCACAGTAACGGCAGGCGCCTTTGTCCCAGCGCACGCCGTCATCCTTCGCCGGCGCGGCTGCCTGCGCCAGACCGGGAACGCCGATGCCGGCGACGCTGGCCGCGGCGGCAACCGCCTGGCTCTTGATAAAGTCACGACGGGTCAAAGTCAGTTTCATCTCATGCTTCCTCATCAGGATCGGGTTCGAACTGGTGGTAAACCATTGATGCCGAGAGCACGCCCGGCTGCTGATTGATGTGCGCAAAAAGGTCTGCGACGGCTTGCACGGAGTCGGCCTCGATCGTCACGATCAGGCGGCCGTCGTCGGTCGCGGCATGTACCTCCGTGCCGCCAAGAGCCGACAGCGCTTGCTGAACCTGTTGCAGCGCCCGTGGCCGTGCGTAGACCAGCACGCTGGAGATATTCATGAACTCGAGACACTCCTGTTCGCAAGCGGATGGGCCGCCTTGCCGGCGGTTGCCGGGATGGTCCCGGGGAGCTTGCGTCAGGCGGACACTCTAAGCTCCTGACGGAGGCTTTTTCTTGATGCAAATCAAGCTGGAAAAAAATCGCTGACGGTTCGCCGCAAGGTTTGTGCAGGGGGGCCCGGCGGTCTGCTGCCAGGGTCTCCAGCGGGTTCTTACAGGGAGGTCAGTTGGTGCTGGTAGCGCTGCCAGTTGTCGACGTAGTGAGCGGCGCTGTGTCGCAGGCGGGCCACTTCGTCGGCGCTGAGCTGGCGGACCACCTTGCCGGGAGAGCCGACGATCAGCGAATGGTCGGGGAAGACCTTGCCTTCGGGGATCAGCGAGTTTGCACCGACGATGCAGCCCTGGCCGATCACCGCGTGGTTGAGCAGCACCGAACCGATGCCGATCAGCGAACCGTCACCGATCGTGCAGCCGTGCAGCATCACCAGATGACCGATGGTCACCTCGCGGCCGATCGTCAGCGGCACACCTTCGTCGGTATGCAGCACCGAGTTGTCCTGAATGTTGCTGTTCTCGCCGATGCGGATCGGATCGTTGTCACCACGTACCGTCGCGTTCCACCAGATCGACGCATTCCTTGCCAGGTACACGTTGCCGATGACGGTTGCGTTGGGGGCGATCCAGCTCTGCGGATCGAGTTGTGGGCGCCGGGTGCCGAGGAGGTAAATGGACATGATGATGGCCTCTGGGTTGCAAGGGTGGAAAGGCAGCCTGGTCGGCTACTGATGGCGCAGCGCCTCGATCGGATCGAGCGCCGCCGCACGGTGGGCCGGATAATAGCCGAAGAAGACCCCGATGCCGGCGGCAACGGCAAAGGCGACCAGCACCGCGGCGCCGGAGATGACGATCACCATGTCGGTCAGCGTGTTGGTCAGCAGCGCGCCGCCGATACCGAGGAGCAGGCCGATCAGGCAGCCGGCGACCGAGATCATCAGGGCTTCGAACAGGAACTGCGCCAGGATGTCGCGCTGGCGCGCACCGATCGCCATCCGGATTCCGATCTCGCGCGTCCGTTCGGTCACCGAGACGAGCATGATGTTCATGATCCCGATACCGCCGACGAGCAGCGAAACCGAAGCGATGGCGCCGAGCAGCAGCGACATGACGCGCGTCGTCTCGGCCGCCGAATCGGCCGCTGCCGCCAGATTGCGCAGATAGAAGTCGTTGTCCTGCCCGTCACGCAGACGATGGCGCTGGCGCAGCAGCGCGATCATGCTTTTCTCGACCGCCGGCATCGCCTCGGCCGAGGTCGCCTGCACCATGATCATCCGCACCGAGCCCGGGAAAGGGTTGCCGAAAACCTTGCGCTGGGCGGTGGTCAGCGGAATGATCAGGGTGTCGTCCTGGTCGCGGCCATCGAGGTTCTGCCCTTTCTTGCCGAGTACGCCGACGATGACGAAAGGACTCTGGCGGATGCGGATCGTCTTGCCCAGCGGATCCTCGTTGGGGAAGAGATTGTCAGCCGCCGTCTGGCCGATCAGCGCCACCCGGGTCGCCGCGCGCACGTCCGAATCGCCGAAGGGGTAGCCGGCGACCAGTGTCCAGGCGCGTGCCTCGAGGTAGGGTGGCGTCGTGCCGACCACCGTCGCGCTCCAGTTGTTCGGGCCATAGACCAGTTGCTGCGTACCCTGCTGCACCGGGGCCACATTCGCCACGCCGTCGAGCTCGGCGATCGCGTCGGCGTCGGCGACGGTCAGTGTCGGACCACCGCCACCACCACTGCGCAGCCCGCCGGTGCTGGTCGAACCGGAGATCAGGATGTACAGATTGCTGCCCATGGTGCTGATCGTCTGCGCCACGGCGTACTGCGCGCCCTGGCCGATGGCCAGCATCAGCACCACCGAACCGACGCCGATCACCATGCCGAGCATGGTCAGCCCGCTGCGCAGGCGGTTGGCGCCCATCGCCTGCCAGGCCTCGCCGAGCATTGCCTTCAACATGCGGCGAGTGTCTGTGTCGGCTGGTCGCTGACCAGCCGTCCATCACGGAAGCGGACCTGGCGGCCCGCGTAGGCGGCGATGTCCGCTTCGTGGGTGACCAGCACGATGCTGATCCCCTGCCGATTGAGGTCGGCAAACAGCGTCATGATCTCGGTGCTGGTATGACTGTCGAGATTGCCCGTTGGCTCGTCGGCGAGGATCAGTTGCGGCGAATTGATCAGCGCTCGGGCAATCGCCACCCGCTGCTGCTGTCCGCCCGAGATCTGGCTGGGACGGGCGCCGGCATAGTCTCCCAGACCGACGCGCGCGAGTTCCCGGCGCGCGCGCTGCCGGCGCTCGTCGCGGGGGCACGCGGCATAGACCAGCGGCAGGGCGACGTTGTCTTCGAGGCTCATGCGCGGCAGCAGGTTGAAACCCTGGAAGACGAAGCCGATGCGGCGGTTGCGCAGGGCGGCCAGTTCGTCCCGGGCAAGTTTTGCGACGTTGCGCCCGACCAGAAAGTAATCGCCGCTGCTCGGCGTGTCGAGACAGCCGAGCAGGTTCATGAAGGTCGACTTGCCCGAGCCCGAGGGGCCCATGATGGCGACGAACTCGCCTGGCGCGATGGTCAGATCGACCCCTCTGAGGGCCGGGAAGGATCCGGCCGCGGTCAGATACGACTTGCTCAGGCCGACCGTGCGAATCACCGCCTCGCTCATCAGAACAAGCGCATCCCGACGCTGCTCGGTTTGCCGCTAGGGGTGGCGACGTTCTCGCCGACGACTACCGTATCACCCGCCTTGAGATCGCCGCCAAGCACTTCGCTGTTGCGGTTGTCGGTGATCCCGAGCGACACGCTGACCGCTTTCAGTTCGCCCTGCTCGACGCGATACGCCGTGCCGCTGGCGGTCTCGCGCTTCCTGCCGCCGCCTTCCCCGGCGGGCTTTGGGATACCCGCTGGCGCCTGTGCGGTGGCTGGCCTGGCGCCGTTGCCGTCGGCCGGCTTGAAGCGTAGTGCCGCGTTGGGCACCAGCAGCACGTCCTGGCGGCTGGCCACACCGATGCTGACGTAGGCCGTCATGCCGGGCAGCAGGAGATGTTCGGGATTGGACAGCGAGACGCGCACATTGTAAGTGACGACGTTCTGCTGGGTCGTCGGGTTGAGGCGGATCTGCTGCACTTCGCCCTGGAAATTGCGGTTGGGAAAGGCGTCGACCGTGAAGCGCACCTTCTGTCCCTCGCGGATCTTGCCAATGTCGGCCTCGGCGAAGCTGGAGTCGATGCGCATCTCGGAGAGGTCCTGCGCGATCTTGATCAGGGTTGGCGTCTGCAGGCTGGCGGCGACCGTCTGCCCGAGGTCGACGACGCGGTCGACCACGACACCGGATACCGGCGAGCGAATCGTCGTGTAGCGCAGGTTTACCTCATCCTTGTCGGCAGCCGCCCGCGCCTGGGCAAGCTGGGCTTCGCTCGAACGGCGGGTCTGCACCGCCTGTTCGAGTTCCTGACGCGATACATAGTCCTGCTCGAACAGCGCCTTCATGCGGGCCTCGTTGGCGCGTGCCAGGTCGAGGGCGGCGACGACGTTCACCACGTTGGCCGCCGATTGACGGGCCTGTGCAGCGAGCAGGCGGTCGTCCAGTTCGAGCAGCGGCTGACCTTTTTCGACCTGGTCGTTGAAGTCGACATACAGCTTGGTGACCGTGCCCGAGACCTGCGTGCCGACATTGACCAGCACCACCGGGTTGAGCGTGCCGTTGGCCGAAACGGTCTGGGTGAGGTCACCGCGTTCGATGGTCTGCAGCTTGTAGCGTTGTTCGAGCGATTCGCTGCCGCTCTGGCGGTACCAGTAGGTGCCGCCGCCAGCGAGCAAGACGAGGAGGAGGGCAAGGACGGAGTTTCTGACGGAGAGCTTCATCGGCGATCGGGTTGCGGGAGATTGAGCGCCAACAACTGGCCGTCGAGGGCGCCGAGCGCCCTGGCCAGGGTGGCGCGCGAAACCTGCCAGTCGAGCGCCGACTGAACGCGTTGCAGGCGGGCGTTGGCCAGAGCGCTCTGCGCGTTGAGCAGGTCGAGGATGGTGCCGACCCCCGCCTTGTAGCGTCCGAGGGCGACGCGCTCCGAGTGTTCGGCGCTGGCCAGCAGGTCGGCGCTGGTATGCAGGGTCTGGGTGGCGGTGTTGAGGTTCTGCCAGGCTTCCCAGACTTCGAGCGCAACCTGCTGGCGGACGTTGTCGCGCCGGGCCGCGGCGACCTCGCTGCGAGCCTGGGCGGCCCGTACGTTGTAGGTGGTGGTGAAGCCCGAGAAGAGCGGCAGGTTGAGCGTCAGGCCGACCGAGTTGCCGTGCGCCGAGGCGCCGCCGAGGTCTTCCCATTGCGGACCGGTGGTGAGCGAGAGGGTTGGCAAGCCGCTGGCGCGGGCGTAGTCGATGCCTGCTTCGGCGGCTTTGAACTCGGCCTCGGCGGCCTTGAGTTCGGGGCGACGGAGACGCGCTTCGGCGATCAGCGCAGCGAGATCGTCGGCGAAGTGCTCCTCGGGCCGGGCGGCCGGGGGTTCGTCGAGGCGCAGCGGCCGGTTGGCGTCGAGTCCCATGACGTTGGCCAAGCGGCCGAGGCTGTTCTGGCGCACCCCTTCGGCACGGATGCGGAAGAGTGTCGCCTGCGACCAGGCCGTCTGCGCCTGTAGTCGGTCGGCCAGGGTACCGTTGCCGATCCGGTAGCGGACTTCGGCGGCAGTCAGGCTTTCGCGGCTGGCTTTTTCCGATTCGAGCGCGGCACTCACCGCGGCGCGCGCGGCCTGGGCGTTGTAGTAGGCCTGCAGCGCGTTCAGAAAGACGCTCTGCACGGTGGCATCGAGGGTGGACGCAGCGGCGTTCATCAGCTCGCGCGCAACTTCGAGGTTGGCCGAACGGGCGCCGAAGTCGAAGAGCAGCCAGGAGAGTGTCAGCGACGCGTTGCGCTGGTTGGCGCTGCGCGAATCGATCCGCAGCCGGCTGGCGCTGACGCTTCCGTTCACGGTCGGCAGGAAGTCGGCCTGGGCCAGGCCGACCTCGGCGGCGCGGACGCGGGCGGCCGCCCATACTTCGCGCGTCGTCGGGTTCTGGCACAGGGCGAGGTCCACCACTTCGACCATGCCGTAGGCGGCATCGGCCGGCAATACCTGGCAGGGCAGGGGGCCGCGCTCGACGGTCAGGGCCGGACGGGCAGGGGTGATGGCGCTCGTGGCGAACGGATCGCTGCGATCGAAGGCCGGCAGTTCGCTGGCCAGGCTGGCCAGCAGGGTGGCGAGAGCGAGGCGGTGGCGGCCAACGCCAGGGTTGCTGCGGGTGCGCCGGGGGGGTGTCGAATAGCTCATTTTTCGCTAGTATAGCCAGCCTGGCTGCGATCTCGCGTGGCCAAACCTCCGGAGACCCACCTGGTGGCTCGTTCTGACGTTAGAAAATGTTTCAAACGTGGTGGTCCAGGCGTTATGGCAGTTCTTTGCTGGCCAGCCGGCACCGCCCGTTTTTGCCCTCGACGACCCGGCCATGGGTTGGCGCTGTCGGCCCGGAGATTGGCCGAAACGATCTTCCGCCGGGAAGCCGTCGGTCTGCTGTTCCCCCGGTTCCGGACGGGAAGTGATTTGACGGCAGCCCCTCGTTCCGGGGATACTTCTCGCCCTCGCCGGATGTTCATCTTTCCCCGCTGCCCGTGAGCAGCCCTGTCCGCCCAAGCCGCGTGTCTTCTACTCTGCCTCCTCCTGCCCGACCATGGTACGTCTGTTTCACCAAGCCGCGGCGTGAGGCGCTGGCGGTGCGCAAACTCGAGGAACAGGGCTACGAGGTCTGTCTGCCGATGCTGACCCGCTGGGAGAAGACCAGGGGTGGCTGGACGAAGCAGCAGCAGGTGATGTTTCCGCGTTACGGCTTCGTCCGCTGTGGTCGTGCCGAGCAAAGCATTTCGCCGATCCGCAGCACTCCAGGCGTGACCGGACTGGTCACCTTCGGTACTCTCCCGGCCACCCTGGATGAAGCCTTGCTCGAAGCGATCCGCGTCCTGGCGGCACAACAGGCACGCTCCGTCGAGGAACGCGGGTGCCCGTTTCGCGAGGGCGACACGGTGGACATCACGCTCGGTCCGCTCAAGGGCATGTCCGGAATTGTCTCCAGGGTCGCCGATGAGCGTGTCACTGTCCTGCTCAGCCTGCTCGGCCGCGAGAAACCCGTGGCCATCCCGGCCGCTCACCTGGCGCTGACCTAACCTCTTTCAGTCGCGCGCCTTCCGGCGCATCCGGAACCTCGTCAACCAGACACGACAAACCGACCCCAAGGGATAAAGACCTCGATGACCTCTCCCAAGAAAGTTGCCCTGATCACCGGCGTCACCGGCCAGGACGGCGCCTATCTGGCTGAGCTGCTGCTGGCCAAGGGCTACGAAGTTCACGGCATCAAGCGGCGCAGTTCGCTGTTCAACACCGACCGCATCGACCACCTGTACCAAGACCCGCACGAGAAGGACCGAAGCTTCATCCTGCACCACGGCGACCTCACCGACTCGAGCAGCCTGATCCGCATCATTCAGCAGGTACAGCCCGACGAAATCTATAATCTGGCGGCGCAGAGCCACGTCGCCGTCAGTTTCGAGGAGCCGGAGTACACGGCCAACGCCGATGGCGTCGGCGCCCTGCGCATGCTCGAGGCGATCCGCATTCTCGGACTGGAAAGGAAAAGCCGCTTCTACCAGGCAAGCACCTCGGAGCTCTACGGCCTGGTCCAGGAGACGCCGCAGAAGGAGACCACCCCGTTCTACCCGCGCAGCCCCTACGCCGTGGCCAAACTCTACGCCTACTGGATCACGGTCAACTACCGCGAGGCCTACGGCATCTATGCCTGCAACGGCATCCTTTTCAACCACGAAAGTCCGGTCCGCGGCGAAACCTTCGTCACCCGCAAGATCACCCGTGCCATCGCCCGCATCGCCCTCGGACTGCAGGACTGCCTGTACCTCGGCAATCTGGGTGCCCTGCGCGACTGGGGACATGCGCGCGATTACGTCGAAATGCAATGGCTGATGCTGCAGCAGGAGCAGCCGGAGGATTTCGTCATCGCCACCGGCGTGCAATACAGCGTCCGCCAGTTCGTCGAGTTCGCCGCCAGCGAACTGGGCATCAGCGTCCGGTTTGATGGCGAGGGCGTGGACGAGGTGGGTGTCGTCGCGCAGGTCGATGGCAATCAGGCCAGGGTCAAGCCGGGCGACGTCATCGTTCGGGTGGACCCGCGCTACTTCCGTCCGACCGAAGTCCAGACCCTGCTCGGCGATCCGAGCAAGGCGCGCGACAAGCTTGGCTGGACGCCGACCACCCGCCTGCACCAACTGGTCAAGGAAATGGTGCTGGCCGACTACAGCTCGGCACGACGTGACGCCCTGGTCAAACTCGCCGGTTTCCAGACCTTCGACCACCACGAATGAGCACCGACAGACATGACTGACACCAGGATCTACGTCGCCGGCCATCGCGGCATGGTCGGTTCCGCCATCGTTCGGGTCTTGCAGCGCCAGGGACACAGCCGGCTCATCACGCGTAGCCATTCCGAACTCGATCTGACCGATCAGGCTGCGGTGCGTCACTTCTTCGCGGCCGAACGGCCCGCGCAGGTGTATCTCGCGGCGGCCAGGGTTGGCGGCATCCATGCCAACAACACCTATCCGGCCGAGTTCATCTATCAGAACCTGATGATCGAGGCCAACATCATCCACCAGGCCTGGCTGGCCGGCGTACGGCGACTCCTCTTCCTGGGCAGCAGCTGCATCTACCCCAAGCACGCTGCACAACCGATGAGCGAGGAAGCACTGCTGACCGGGACCCTCGAACCGACCAACGAAGCCTACGCCATCGCCAAGATCGCCGGCATCAAGCTGTGCGAGAGCTACAACCGCCAATACGGCACCGACTACCGCAGCGTCATGCCGACCAACCTGTACGGCCCGGGTGACCACTACGACCTGCAGAACAGCCATGTCATCCCGGCGATGATCCGCAAGCTGCACCTGGCGAAACTCGCCACCGGGCACGACTGGGCGGCCATCGAGCAGGACGAGGCGCGCCACGGCCCGATCCCGGCCGACCTCAGGCATCATCTGTACGCCACCTGCGGCTCTGATACGGAAGCCTGTCTGCCGCTCTGGGGCACCGGTACGCCGATGCGCGAGTTCCTCTACGTGGACGACATGGCCGAAGCGAGCGTGCACGTCATGAGCCTCGACAAGTCGGCCTACGATGCGCACACCCGACCCATGCTCTCGCACATCAACGTCGGCAGCGGCGAAGACCTGAGCATCCGGCAACTGGCCGAGACGGTGGCGAAGGTGGTTGGCTACGCCGGCCGCGTCGAATTCGATTCCAGCCAACCCGACGGCACGCCGCGCAAGCTGCTCGATGTCTCGCGCCTGCATGGGCTTGGTTGCCGCGCCCAGGTCGGCCTGGAGGAGGGGTTGCGGCGGGCCTATGCGGATTTCCTGCAGCGCTGATCCGGCACCGGCTTCTCCTTGCCCGAACCGCTTCCCGACCCGGCTGCTGCCTAGCTGAGCTCGTCACTCGGCCCATGCTCCCGAGTTGCTCGATAATCCAGCACGGTGCCGTCGATGGCGTGACCGGCTCCTGCCGCCAGCTCCGTCTGTCGTCATCGCCGCCAGCGGCATGTGCAGCGGCGGGCGGATCGTCAACCACCTCGAGGCGATGCTCGGTGACCCGCGCCACGACGTTCTCCTGATCGGCTATCAGGCGGCAGGTACGTCGGGTCGAGACATCCAGAAGTACGGTCCGCGCGGCGGGCGTGTCGACCTCGACGGTCAGCGCTACGCGATTCGTGCCGGCATTCACACCCTGGGTGGCTATTCGGCGCATGCCGACCAGAAGAATCTGCTGAACTTCATCGGGCGCATGGGCAATCGGCCGCGGTAGGTCCGTCTGGTGCACGGCGACGCGGCTGTCAGGCCAAGTGTGGAGTTTTACACATCAGGGGTGGCGTATGTTCTGTCGCGGAACGTTTGGTGAGCCATTGCCCATCACGATTTCTTGCCCGTTCCGCTCGCTTCGCTTATCATCGCCGTTCACCACTTGAACATCTGTCATGACGCCAGCGGAGCAGGCACAACTGCACATTCTCAAGATCGTCGACGCTGAACCCGAGATCAGCCAGCGGCAGCTTGCCGGACGGCTCGGGGTCAGCTTGGGCAAGATCAACTATTTGCTCAAGGCCTTGCTGAGCAAGGGCCATATCAAGGCCGGCAACTTCCTGCGCGCCGAGAACAAGCTCAAGTATGCCTATCTGCTCACTCCGGAAGGTATCGGTGCGAAGTTGCAACTTACCCGTAGCTACCTGGCGCGCAAGGAACAGGAGTACCTGGCCCTGAAGGCGGAGATCGAGGCGATCCGCGCCGAGTTGGGCGGCGAGGACCGACGCTCCTGAGCGGATGGTGGGTGTACAGCGCAGTCGTCGCACCCGCCGCGCCACATTGAGCGACCGGCGCGCAGTGGCCGGCCGGGCGCTGAAGGGAAGGTGACCGGAGCGCACTCCCTGGGAATGAGTCAGGCCCAGAAGGATGGGTCGCTTTGAGGCAGGATCGGCCCTGACCATTTGCTGAATGTTTGAGCATTCGGGCATGGCGGTAGCGTGCCCGTGTGGCAAGGAGCGGTCCGCTGGCAGTGGTGGCTGGAGATGACCACGATGAAGGAGTTGGCATGTCCGTGGATACGTCTCATGATTCGGGCTACAAACTGCTATTCGCGCACCCCAGGGTTGTCGAAGACCTGCTGCGGGGCTTCGTTGGGGAAGACTGGGTTGAAGACCTCGATTTTGCTACGCTGGAAAGGATCAGCGGGAGCTATGTCAGCGACGACCTGCGTGAGCGTGAAGACGACCTGATCTGGCGTGTCCGTTGTCAGGACGCGTGGCTCTATGTGTACCTGTTGCTCGAGTTCCAGAGCACGGAAGATCCGTGGATGGCGCTACGCATGATGGTATACACTGGTCTCCTTTATCAGAATCTGATCAAATCGGGTGAAGTTCGGCGAGGTCAGAAACTGCCGCCGGTCTTCCCGCTGGTCCTCTACAATGGGCGCCAGCCCTGGGGCGCGGCGCGCGACGTTGGCGAGCTGATTGACACCTTTGCGGGCAGCCTGCGGCGTTATTTTCCTGCCCAACGCTACTTTCTACTGGCCGAGAATGCCGTTGGCGAGGAGTGCCTGGCGGATACGCAAAATACCGTTGCGGGCATCATTCGCCTCGAAACCAGTGCTGCGCCGTCGGATGTCCGGCAGGCGTTGGCGCAGTTGACCAGTCGCCTGCAAGGACCGGAGCACGCCAGTCTTCGGCGCGCTTTCGTCGTCTGGATCAACCGCATAGTCCTCCGCCGGTTGATGCCTGGGCAGCAAATGCCGGAGGTCAACGAGTTACAGGAGATCAATGCCATGCTTGCCGAAACTGTCGAGGAATGGACCAGGCAATGGAAGCAGGAAGGCCGCCAGGAAGGCCGCCAGGAAGGCCGCCAAGAGGGGCGCCAAGAAGGTGAAAACGCCCTGTTGCGGAAGCTGCTCGAACGTCGTTTTGGCGCTTTGCCCGCGTGGGTTGACGAATGCCTTGCCAAAGCGGGTCCTGCTCAGCTCGAAACCTGGGGCCTCGAGTTGCTGGAAGCGAAGGCGCTCGAGGATGTTTTCAGGGAGCCGTGACTCCTGGGCGGTAGCCTATTGACTCCTCTGATCGGGGGGACGCCACTGACCACCCTGACCAAGGGATGGAGGGATGGCCGCGACATCAGTGACAAAACTGCACGACTAACGGGGCGATTTCGTCGAGCATGCCTCTGGCCAGCCGCTTGGCTTTGGGCCGACGTTTCGTGAATTTTTTCCTGTTGGGCGCCATCAGCCGGTGTCAACATTCGTTCTGCTTGTCGGCGCACTGTGCCGTAAAGGGATGCTGTCCCGGAGCGAGACACCAGGGCAAGCGGCATGCTGCCCGCCCCCCAAGACCAGGGCCGGCAGTAAGCCGATGTGAAGATGCCAGAACAATCTGTTGCCGGTCTCGGGTCAAAGTCTGTATGCAATACTTCCTGCTGGATGCCCAAAGCGTTCGGGCATGGCGGTAGCGTGCCTCAAGGCCGCTTGAGTCCCAGCCAGTCCCCGCTGCCTGCGGGCGCTGTTCTGTCGCCAATTCGCTGGCCAGCATTACCGTTCAGCGATGTCTGCCACGTGCTGGGGGAGAACATACTGGCACAACACCTCACAAAATTCGCTGTCGAGCATCTGCAGGCCGGGGTGATGCATGAGCTTGAGGAGGGACGGTGTACCGACGAGTTTCGTCAGGTGCGCACCGTATCCATGCCGAGGGCTCTCGTGCCTGACCCCGCGAGAAATTGGAGCCATGCACAGCCTTGCCAGGGATACGTGCCTTTGGCTCCAGGATGGACGACGATGAGTGCAATGGTGGCCTCGGTCTTGGCCTGATGAGCGAAAGCGACGGCTCGGTGGCAGATCCTTGCGTTGGCCGCACTGGTCTGGCGTTGGGATTGCCGCGTCCTGCACGGGCGACAGGTCGACGTCCTGTCAGTGCTCCGATCTGTGCTGTTTTACAACCATGACGACGGGTCGCCCATTTGCTTCCGCGTTGAGTTGCAAAGGTGACTGTAACGCCTGCACCTCACGCACAAGATTTCTGATGCTGCGCAATCCTGGGTGCGGTGCCTGTTGTCCCGGTTCGCTCTTGTTACCAGTCGCACCACCGGGATTCGGTCATCGGCTTCGAAGCCGTGTCCGTCGCATGTAACGCCCCTCGCTGGCTGGAGGTATTCGGAAAGAACGGATTCCCCCCAGCCTGATTCCCATCTCCTCGTCTTGCTCGCCATGGCCTTCGCTGCCGCGGCTTCACCTGTCCACGCTCGCTGATTCTTTCGCGGCAAGAGGATGAAAGAACAATCGCTCCATTATCGGTCAATCTTCAGGTTCATGGAGAAACGACCGACGAGCCGGCACGCGATTCAAACGTAATTCCATGGCAAGCCGAATGACCGTTCAGACCAAGGTTCAAAAGGCGGTATTCCCCGTTGCCGGGCTCGGAACGCGCTTCCTGCCGGCGACCAAGGCGAGTCCGAAGGAAATGCTGGCGGTGGTAGACAAGCCGCTGATCCAGTATGCAGTCGAAGAAGCCTATGCTGCGGGAATTCGGGAGATGATTTTCGTCACCGGTCGCAACAAGCGCGCGATCGAGGACCACTTCGACACGGCCTACGAGCTCGAGGCAGAACTGGTGGCGACGGGCAAAGACGACTTGATGGCGCTGGTACATTCGATCAAGCCGGACGACATGGATTGCGTCTACGTTCGTCAGCCGCGGGCGTTGGGTCTGGGCCACGCGGTCCTGTGCGCCGAACGTCTGGTGCGCGGCGAGCCTTTTGCCGTGCTGCTGGCCGATGACCTGATGATTGGTGAGCCACCGATCATGCAGCAGATGACCGAACTTTTCACCGGACAACAGAGCAGCATCCTGGCGGTACAGGAAGTGGACTGGAGCGAGACCAACCGCTACGGGATCGTCAAGTGCGAACCAGCCGCATCCGATCTCATCGGCATCGAAGACCTGATAGAAAAACCGGCGCCAGGCGTTGCTCCCTCCAACTTGGCGGTCGCTGGACGCTACATCCTGACGCCGGCCATTTTCGACCGTATCCGGGCGCAGCCGCGTGGTGCCGGCGGTGAAATACAGTTAACCGACGGCATTGCCGCGCTGCTCGCCAGCGAGCAGGTCTTCGCCTATCGCTATCGCGGAACGCGTTACGACTGTGGCAGCAAGCTGGGCCTGATGCAGGCCAGCGTTGTCCTCGGCGAGTCTCATCCCGAACTCGGACGCGAGTTCAGCGCTTGGTTGAGCAGACGCTGACCAGCCAATGTCCCCCGCGTTGGCAAGCAGCGTTGCCAGAGCATTTGGGCTTGATGTACGTACCAGTCTTCCACTGGCGGTCGGATGTTGCCCGCGGTGGGCAAAACAAGCTGTGCTCGTCAAACTGATTCCCGGGCGACCGCAACAGGTGACGGTGGAGGAAATGTTCTGGCTGGCGATGGCTCTGCATGATCAGACGCCCAGCCAATACCCGTTTGAATATGCGTTGCAGGCGCAGCTCGGAGAAGTCCTGTACCGTCAGTTTGGTCAGCGGTTGTCGAAGGGATCGGTCAGCCACCTGCTGTGGGTTCTGGGCCTTTCGGCGCAGCGTCCGCCCTACCGGGCGTGGCAGCAAGACGCGGTATGGGTCGGAACCTGATAGGAAGAAACCTCTCCGGCGATCCGTTCGGAAGCCAAGGCGGCGGGGGCGCCCTCATCTACTTTGGTGACGAGGTAGGTGCGTGCTCCGATCACCATGCTGGTACCCTTTGGTGGGTGCCTGTCGGGCGAACATCGGTGGTCAAGGCAATCAACCGATGTTGCTCCATGAACAGCTTGTCGGCGGTCAGTGCCCAGGGCAGGTTTGGTTTCATACTGCGCGATGGCTTGGTCGAAGCGCAAGTGTGCGACGAGTTTTTGAAGCGCCTGCTGGAGGGGGTGCCAAGCAACCAGTCTTCCTTATTGTCGATGAGCGCCCCGCGCACAAGGCAAAGCGGGTTCAGGAACTCGTCAGCGTACAACAGAGCAAACTCAAACGCTTTTTTCTGTCACCGTATTCGCCACAGCTCAGTTTCTGTGAGTATTTCATGAGTTTGGCGGATGTTTCGTTAGTCCATGGCCCGGTCTGTCATGTTGTGCCCCAGCTCTCAGAGAGATGATGTGAGGTCAAAGGGAGGGCGTTGGCGAACCATTGGTATTTACTAAAATACTATAAGGATAGATTTCTCGTCTTCGGCATGAATTCTCCCTATTTCCGCCCTGCTTCATGCAGCAGGCGCAACTTGCCCCACTCGGGCGAACTGCGGCATGCCCAGGTAGGTGAAGGTGTTGATGATTGCTGCCCGGACGTGGGGTTCATTCATCTGCCGTTCGAAGGTTCGGGAGTACAGGCGGCTGCCCAGTTGTTTGAGCCGGTACCTCATGTTTTCGGCAGGGCTGCGCCGGATGGTAGGCGCTTTCGTTCTTCCAACCGGCGAGTCCCTTGACCTCGATTTTCTTGAGGATGGCGTCGCGGGGCTGATCGCCTCCCCAGGGCACGACGCTGTCGCGGGGCGGGATCGCAAGCACGCGCGTCCCGCTCGGCGATCGCCGCGTGGCAGCCGTGGCTGTCGTAGACGCCATCAGCCGACGCCTGAGAGAGATCGCCTTCGACCTGATCGAGCAGACCGGGGAAACCCTCGCTATCGCCCCGATCGGCGGTGGTGACTTCAATGCCGATGAGGTCCTGGGTGGCTTCGTCTTGCGCCAGGTGCGACGCTTGCCGACTCCGTGCGGACGCACCGTTCCACGGTTGGCTTTGCACAGCCAACCGGCTGCAGCGGCGGGACGCAGTGCTTCCCGAAACCCCGCTTTCGCCCATTCGCCTTCCCCGAAAATCTTCAGGCCCGTCAAGTCGACCACGACATGCGCGGTCGTACTCCGACCAGTTAGGGAAACTCTGCAAAACCTCCCCACTGGCACGGGAAGTGCAGTGTTGAAGCCATGAAACAACTGAGTCTGAGCACCACTGGATTCGAGCGCAAGACCAAGCGCACTCGCAAGCGCGAGTTCCTCGATGAGATGAACCTC
>NZ_JAEUOL010000168.1 GCF_016789985.1 Accumulibacter sp. | reverse complement strand
GTGCACCAGACGCGCAGCTATGGCGAGATCGCCAGGCTGTTGCGCAATGCGCCACGGGCAGTCGGTCAGGCCTGTGGCGGCAACCCGTTTCCGGTCGTCGTTCCGTGCCACCGCGTCCTCGCGACAGGGGGCGGCCTCGGCGGCTTTGCCCGGCAGCGGAATGGTTTCCTGCTCGACGTGAAGCGCTGGCTGCTGGCGCATGAAGGCTGTTGAGCCGGCCCCGGCCGATCTCGCCGAGATCGATTCCTTCTGCGACACATTGTGGCTCGAGGACGGGCTGGCCAAGGCGTCGCTGGCCAGCTATCGCAGCGACCTGCTGCAACTGGCGATCTGGCTCGGCGAGCAGCAGTTGGGCAGCCTGTGCAGCATCGACGAGGCAACCCTGTTGCGCTTCGTCGTGGTGCTTTCGCAGAATTTGCGCGCGTCGTCGCAGGCGAGATACCTGTCCACCCTGCGCCGCTTCTACCGTTACCAGTTGGCGCGTGGCATGCGCAGCAGCGATCCGACGCTGAAGATTGCCTTGCCGAGCAAGCCCTCACGTCTGCCGAAGGTGATCTCGGAGGTACAGGTCGAGCGCCTGCTCGCCGCGCCGCCGATCGACACGACGCTTGGCCAGCGTGATCGGGCGATGCTGGAGACGCTCTACGCGACCGGTCTGCGCGTCAGCGAACTGGTCGGTCTTCGCCTGCACGAGGTCAATCTCGACATGGGCGTCTTGCGCGTCTTCGGCAAAGGTAGCAAGGAACGCCTGGTGCCACTGGGCGAGGAGGCGCGTGACTGGCTGCGCCGCTATCTCGCCGAGGGGCGGCGGGATTTGCTGGAGGGGCGGCAGAGCGAAGATCTCTTCGTCACCGCGCGCGCTTCGGCGATGACCCGGCAGGCCTTCTGGCAGATGACCAAGCGCTATGCGCTGGTCGCCGGCATGGACCCGGCCCGCCTGTCGCCGCATGTGCTGCGCCATGCCTTTGCCACCCACCTGATCAACCACGGCGCGGACCTGCGTGTCGTACAGTTGCTGCTCGGCCACTCGGATATTTCGACGACGCAGATCTACACTCACGTTGCGCGCGAGCGGCTCAAGACCCTGCATGCGCAGCACCATCCGCGCGGTTGATCAGGTCGGCCGGCACCTCACCCAGGTGATTGAGGTAGTGCAGGCTGGCGGCCGATGGCCCGCTCGCGCCGGGCCAGGGTTCGCTCGCGCGATCGATTTCGAGCAGCGTGAGGCTGCCGAAATCGACCGCCAGTCGGCTCCACTCGCCGATCGGCAGGCGCAGCCAATGGCCGAGCAGCGCGCGGATCGCTCCGGCGTGGGTTACCAGCGCGCAGCGCTCGCCGCGCAGGCTGGCGACGCATTCGACCACGCGCGCCTGCAGCATGGCGACTGATTCACCGCCTGGCGGGACGAAGTGCAGCACATCGGCCGCCCAGGCATTGAGCATTGGTCTTCCGATCGCCTCCCAGGGCAGTCCCTCCCATGCGCCGAAATCGATTTCGCGCAGTCGCTGGTCGAAGCGCGCCTGCCGGTCCAATGCTTCGGCAAGGAGGCGCGCGCGCTGCAAGGGGCTGGCAATCACCGGCGTGCCGCTGGGCAGCAGCGCCTGCAGGCGTCTGGCGATCGGCAACGGGTCTTCCGCTTCGACATCGAGCTGACCGTAACAGATGCCGGCCGCCAGCAATGGCCGCGGGTGGCGGATCAGGAAAAGCTGCACAGCAGTCCGCAGTAGAAGGCGACTTCCGAAAGCTGCTGGGTTGCACCCAGGCAGTCGCCGGTATAGCCGCCGATCTGCCGGCGGAACATGCGTGCCAGCCAGAGCGTGGCCAAACCGGCCAGCAGGCAGCCCAGCAGGGCCTCGGGCGGCGGCAGCAGCAGCAGGGGCAGCATGGCGGTGAGGCCGGCAAAGGCGAGCTCGCTCCAGCCGATACGCGTCGCCAGCGGCTTGGCCTTGCCTTCGTCACGTACGTAGTCGAGGCTACGCAACAGCGTTGTCGACGCGAAGCGGGAGACGCTGTGGCCGGCCAGCAGCGCCAGCGGGGTGAGCCGTGGGTCGAGTTCGAGCAGCGCGCAGAAGCGGGCGAGCAGCAGCATGACCAGCGCAATGGCGCCGAAGCTGCCGATCCGCGAATCCTTCATGATGGTCAGGATCTGTCCCTTTTCCCAGCCACCACCAAAACCGTCGACCATGTCGCTCCAGCCATCTTCGTGGAAGGCGCCGGTCACCCGGAGCGAGCAGGCCATCGCGGCAAGCACGGCCAGTGTCGTCGGCCAGAAATACGAAGTCAGGACAAAGACCAGCGCCGCCAGCGCGCCGACCAGCAGGCCGACGGCAGGGAAGTAGCGTGCCGCCCGGTCGAGTGCCTCGCTGCTGTGACCAACCCAGTCCGGCACCGGCAGCCGGGTGAAGAAGCGCAGCGCGCCGAAGAAATATTCGAGTTGTTGTTTGAGCATCTGGGCGGTCGTGGCTGGATAGGAAGAAGGTCAGGGGAGGTGTGAGGGGAGCACTCGTGCGGCACGCGCGCAGGGCTTGCCGCTGGCTGCGCCTGGCAAGGCGCATCGCTGGCCGATTGTGGCGACTGCCGCACGGGGTGCCCGGACTCGGGAGGCTGCCGGCGATGGTATCCTGATATGGCCAACAGCGACCAACGGGGCGAAAAGAGGATCAGTGATGAACACACGGTTTTCCGAGGCAGGCGCCGACCTGCTGCAGCGGGTCGGCGAACGGAAGTTCCGCACCGTTCTTGCCGATCCACCGTGGCAGTTCCAGAACCGCACCGGCAAGATGGCTCCCGAGCACAAGCGCCTGAGTCGTTACTCGACGATGACCCTCGATGACATTCTCGCGTTGCCGGTGGCGGCGATCGTCGAGGAACCGGCCCATCTCTACCTCTGGGTCCCGAATGCCCTGTTGCCGGAAGGCTTGCGGGTGCTTGCCGCCTGGGGTTTTGCTTACAAGAGCAATATCGTCTGGCACAAGATCCGCAAGGACGGCGGGCCGGACGGGCGCGGCGTCGGTTTCTATTTCCGCAACACCACCGAACTGATCCTCTTCGGTGTGCGCGGCAAGAACGCCCGCACGTTGTCGCCCGGACGGCGTCAGGTGAACATCATCAAGAGCCGCAAGCGGGAGCACTCGCGCAAGCCGGAGCAGGCCTACGAGCTGATCGAGGCCTGTTCGCCGGGGCCGTTTCTCGAAATGTTTGCACGCGGTTCGCGCGCCGGCTGGTCGACCTGGGGCAAGCAGGCTGACGAGCATTACCCGTCGGTCGCCGTGCCTGGCTCGTGTCCGCCCGGCTGAAGTCGTCCACGACGCGTCGCAGGAGGCCATCATTATTGATAGCCCCGTGCAGTGCGCCTGCGGTGCTCAGCCGATGTTGAACATCAACGAGTCGGCACCGGAGTTGAGCGCCACGCTGATCGGCAACTGGTGTGTCGTCGGACCCCAGAACTGGCGCGGACCGGGCGACGAGAAGAGGTCGCTGGCCGCCCATTCGTCGCGCCGAGATGCGAAGAACCGCATGGCTGGCGAATCCATCCTGACCAGTGCCTTCTCGATTACGAATTCGTCCTTGCCGTGGCGGCGCTCGATGTTGAGCAGACCGGCCAGCGGGATCGCCTGTGGCGTGCCGCCGCTGGTCAGCCCGGTGACCGTCGCCATGTAGCCGGTGCGTCCGTCGAGGATCAGCGAGCCGGCAGTCAGGCCGAGGTTGTAGGTGTAGGCAGCGTCGAACAGTGTCGGCGCACCGCAGCGGCCCTCGTAGCCGAGGAAGTGGTTGTGCGCGGCAAAGGGTACGTTCGGATCCAGTTCCTTGACCCGCTTCTTGGCCATGTCGATCAGCAGCTGCTCGGTCGGAATCAGCGAGACCTGCAGATTGCCATGCGAGTCGCGGTCGGCGAGCAGCATGTTGACGATGTAGTGTGGCAGCGAGGCGAGCAGGGCGGCATTGTCGGCGCTCAGCTTGCTGCCGACAAAAGCCGGCTTGGCCTCGTCGGCCAGCGCGGCGAACTCGGCGGTGTGGTGTGCCAGGGCATCATTGAGTTCGGCGATCATGGCGTTCATTTCCGGGATGAACTCGATCAGTCCCTCGGGTGCCAGCAGGACGCCGTAGTTCATGCCCTTGTGCGAGCGCTCGACGATCACTTTTGCCACGCGGTCGATGATGCTCGCCAGCGACTCCCGGTTGACAGCGATTTCTTCGGAGATCAGTGCGATGGCCGGCTTGGTCTGCAGGGCTACCTCGAGCGCGACGTGCGAGGCCGAACGCCCCATCAGCTTGACGAAGTGCCAGTACTTGAGCGACGAGCTGGTGTCCTGCAGAATGTTGCCGACCATCTCGCTGTAGATGCGCGTCGCGGTATCGAAGCCGAAGGAGATGGCCAGCAGGTCGCCGACCTGCAGGTCGCCATCGATCGTTTTCGGTACGCCGATCACCTGCACGCCGGAGCCGTCGGCCTTGACGCCGGTGAACAACGACTCGGCCAGTACCGCTGCGTTGGTGTTCGAGTCGTCACCGCCGACCACGACGATGGCATCGAGATTGTGCTTGATGCAGGTTTCGCGCACCTGTGCGAACTGCTCGGCGGACTTGATCTTGGTGCGGTCCGAGCCGAGGAAGTCGAAGCCACCGGTGTTGATGATGAAGTCGGCGTCGGCGTCGGTGATCTCGAACAGCGAGCCCTTGAGCAGGCCCTTGGGACCGGCCTTGACGCCGAACAGCGTGTTGCCGGTGCCGAGCACGCGTTTCAGGCCGCACACGACATTGTGACCGCCGGCGGCCGGGCCGCCCGAGAAGAGGACGGCGACGCGTTTGCCCTGCACCCTGGTGCTGCTGCTGGCGCCGGCCGAGGTGAGGACGACGTTCTGCGAGGCGGCGACGGTTTGCGGGAACTGCGCGCGTACGCCTTCGCTGTCCTTGGTGCTCAGGACGCGGCTGGTATCGCTGAAACCGACCGGCTGCGGCTGGTCGGACGAACCGAAGGCTGCACAGACGGGAAGCGGGTTGCGGCGCACGGCAGTCTCGAAAATCGAGCGGTGCGCTTCGGTATTGACTAACTGTTCTACCAGGGTGCTCATGGTTTGATCCTCGGTTACAAGTAGTGTGTGGTCGAAAAACGTGCTGCGCTGGGAGGTGTCAGCTTGGTGGGCGCCGGATCGGCCGTGCGTGCTGCCGGGCAGGGTGGATTTCTGGCGGCTTTCCGGTGTGCGGGCCTCGTAGCCGGTGGCTGCGCCGGCAGACGCAAAAAACGGGCTAGCCCAGATCCGGACCAGCCCGCTGTCCTGCTACCGAGACTGTTTAGCCCAGAGTGCCGATGTTGTTCAGATCGGCAAAGGCCTGCTTCAGGCGGGCGCGGAAGGCGTCCTCGCCCTTGCGCAGCCAGGCGCGCGGATCGTAGAACTTCTTGTTTGGCTTGTCGTCGCCTTCGGGGTTGCCGATCTGGCCTTGCAGATAGCCTTCGTTCTTCTTGTAAAAGCCCATCACGCCCTCCCAGAATGCCCACTGCAGATCGGTGTCGATGTTCATCTTGACGACGCCGTAGGAGATTGCCTCACGGATTTCCTCGAGCGTCGAACCCGAGCCGCCGTGGAAGACGAAGTCGACCGGTTGTGCCTTGGTGCCGAACTTCTTCTGCACGTATTCCTGCGAGTTCTTGAGGATGACCGGCTGCAGCTTGACGTTGCCGGGCTTGTACACCCCGTGCACGTTGCCGAAGGAGGCGGCGATGGTGAAGCGCTCGCTCACCTTGGAAAGTTCTGCATAAGCCAGCGCGACATCTTCCGGCTGGGTGTAGAGGCGCGAGCTGTCGACGCCGGTGTTGTCCACGCCGTCTTCCTCGCCGCCGGTGACGCCCAGTTCGATCTCGAGCGTCATGCCCATCTTGCTCATCCGCTCGAGATAGCGCTTGCAGATTTCGATGTTCTCTTCGATCGGCTCTTCCGAGAGATCGAGCATGTGCGAGCTGTAGAGCGGCTTGCCGTGCGACTTGAAGTACTGCTCGCCGGCGTCGAGCAGACCGTCGATCCACGGCAGCAGCTTCTTGGCGGCGTGGTCGGTGTGCAGAATGATCGTCGCGCCATATAGCTCGGCGAGCTGGTGGATGTGATTGGCACCCGACACCGCGCCGGCGACGCACGAGCGCTGATTGGTGTTGTCGAGACCCTTGCCGGCGAAGAACTGCGCGCCGCCGTTGGAGAACTGGATGATCGCCGGCGACTTCAACTCGGCTGCGGTTTCCATGACCGCGTTGACGGTACTCGTGTTGATGACATTCACTGCCGGTAGGGCGAACTGCTTCGCCTTGGCCAGATTGAAGATGGCCTGCAACTCGTCGCCAGTGGCGACGCCGGGTCTGATTTGTGTTGCACTCATGATTTGCTGGTCCTGATTCGGTTGATCGAAAGGGTCGGGAAGTCGAGATGCGAGGGCAAAACGGACGCCAAAACGCCCGATTCGGGGGAAGTATCTCCGGCGTTCAACGACTCGTCAAGCACCGTCTCTCTTGTCGCTGCGGAAAGCTGAAAAGCAGCCAGATATGCACCGCAATGGGGCCCGGAAGTGCTCGTTGAGGGCTTGCCGGGAGGTCCTGCAAGGCCCGGCATCGGCTGTCGACGCGTCCCGGTGGTGCGCTGCAGGAGAAGCGACTCATGCCCTGCACGAGGACGCGGGACGGCTCAGAGCCAGCCCTCCACCTTGCTGCGCGTCGGCACGCCGCCGGCATGCACCACCTGTCCGTCGATCACCACGCCGGGCGTGGACAGCACGCCATAGCTCATGATGTCCGGTAGGCTTTCGACCTTTTCGAGCGTGATTTCGACGCCCTTGCCTTTGGCGACCGTTTCGACGAGAGCCACCGTCGCGCGACAGTTGGCGCAGCCGGTACCGAGGATCTTGATGTTCTTCACGGGTTTTCCCTGCACGGATTGAAGAAGTTGGGAAAGGGGTCAAACGTGGGTTGCCCGGGCACTTGATCGGCAGGGCGTCGATCTGACGCGGAGCCGGGAAATGGGGCTCCTCCGTCAGAAGTTCGTTTGCGATGCATGGCCAGCAGCCTGAACGCCGCCTGCAGCGTACGGGACGGCTTACAGCAGCCAGTTGAAAACATAACCGACACACAGGATTCCGAGCGCCACGACGCCGGCGAAGGTCGCGATCAAGGTCGGCTTCAGGGCCTTCCTGAGAATGATCATTTCCGGTGCTGAAAGAGCGATCACCGACATCATGAAGGCGAGGACCGTACCCAGGGCGGCGCCCTTGCCGATCAGTGCCTCGACCACCGGAATGATGCCGGCCGCGTTGGTATACATGGGCACCCCGAGCAGTACGGCGGCCGGCACCGCCCACCAGACATCACTGCCCATGAACGAGGCCATGAAATCCTCCGCGACATAGCCGTGGATGGCCGCACCAAGGGCGATGCCGGCCAGCACGTAGGGCCACACCTTGCCGACGATCTCGCGCACGTGCGCGCCGCCGGCCTGCAGGCGCTCCAGCCAGGAAAGCTGCTCGGCGGTCGTTTGGGCCACCTGTCCGGCAAGGAGGTTGCGGACCCACTCCTCGAGATGCCGCTCCATCTTCAGCTTGCCGATGACCAGACCGGCGACGATCGCCACCAGCAGTCCCATGGCCATGTAGAGGCCGGCAACCTTCCAGCCGAACAGGCCGAAGAGCAATGCCAGCGCGATCTCATTGACCATCGGCGCCGAGATCAGGAAGGAGAAGGTCACTCCCAGCGGCACGCCGGCTGACAGAAAGCCAATGAACAGGGGGACGGCCGAGCAGGAGCAGAAGGGTGTGACGATGCCCAGGCCGGCCGCCAGCAGGTTGCCGATGCCTTCCCGCTTGCCGGACAGCAGCGCGCGCGTACGCTCGGGCGAAAAGAAGGTCTGGATGACGCCCATCACGAAGACGATGCCGGTCAGCAGCAGTAGTACCTTGGGCGTATCGTAGAAGAAGAAATGGACGGCTTGGCCGAGGTGTGTCTGGCGGGAAAGGCCTGCTGCGCCGACCAGCGCATCGGCAAAGGCAGTGAGCTGGCTGTAGGCGGCCACCCAGAGCAGCACGCCGAGAGCGAGTCCGATCAGCCACTGGCCGAGCTGGGCGCCTGCGGGTTTGTCGATCGTTGGTGCGTTCATGGGCTGACCCCGGTCCTTTCTTCGGTGATGCTCAAGTCATCAGGGCGGCGTGTTGTGGACCGGCGCCGGCGGGAACCAGTGCGTCGTGCGCCGGCAGATCTCGACGAGGATCAGCATCACCGGCACCTCGATCAGCACCCCGACGACCGTCGCCAGGGCGGCACCGGAAGACAGCCCGAACAGCATCACCGCGGTGGCGATGGCTACCTCGAAGTGATTGGAAGCACCGATCATCGCCGACGGAGCCGCGTCCCGATACGGTAACCGCAGCCAGCGCGCCAGACCGTAGCCGAGGGCGAAGATCAGTACCGTCTGCAGGAACAGCGGCAGCGCGATCCAGACAATGGTCAGCGGGTTGGCCACGATCACTTCGCCCTTGAAGGAGAACAGCAGCAGCAGCGTGATCAGCAGGGCGACGATGGTGATCGGGGTGAGCAGGTGCAGGAAGCGTTGCCTGAACCAGAGCTCGCCCTTGCTGCGCATGATCCAGCGCCGGGAGAGGTCGCCGGCGACCAGCGGCAGCGCGACATAGATGCCGATCGACAGGAGCAGCGCCTGCCAAGGTACGGGCAGCCGGCCCACGCCGAGCAGAAAGCCGCCGAGGATGCCGTACAGCAGCAGCATGGTCAGCGAATTGATCGCCACCATGACCAGCGTCAGACCATCGTTGCCGCGCGCCAGGTAGCCCCAGACCAGCACCATGGCGGTGCACGGGGCGACGCCGAGCAGGATGCAGCCGGCAAGGTAGCTGCGCCACAATGGGACTTCGAGCATCTTCACGCCTTCGTGCAGAACGACGATGCCTGCCCCGTGTGTCGCGCCCTCGGGAAGGTCGAGCCCGAAAGGCATCTTCACCAGATCGACCGCCGCATCGCCGATCAGCGTCCGGAACAGCACACCGAGAAAGATGAAGGCGATGGCATACATGGTGAAAGGCTTCACCGCCCAGTTCACGAACAAGGTCAGCAGCACCGGCTTGCCACTGCGTCCGGCCTGGATCACCGAGGCGAAATCGATCTTGACCATGATCGGGTACATCATGAAGAACAGGCAGACGGCAATCGGGATCGATACCACCGGTGCGCCGTCCACGTAGACCGCCATGCGGTCGAGACTTTGCGCCATGCCCGGGGCAAGCTTGCCGAGCAGGATGCCGCCCACGATGCAGAGTGCTACCCAGAGCGTCAGGTAGCGCTCGAAGAGGCTGGTCATCCGGCGGGGTTCGGGTTCCTGTCTGCCATCATCGGCGACCCGTGATTCATCACTCATGTCGGTCACGGCCGGTCAAGGCCGATAAGCCATCAATCGGTACAGACTATCATAATTCGATGATTGTCGAAACATCTGGTGTGGCCGTTGCTTACCACCTATCATGTTTCGGCCCCCTGAAAGAACTTGGGAAGAGGCAGTGCGCTGGCAGCGCGTCTCAAGAGAAGGCGGATGCCGCGTTTGAACCAGGAAAGGGCACTGCGATAGGCTTTGCGGACACTCCAATGG
>NZ_JAEUOL010000157.1 GCF_016789985.1 Accumulibacter sp. | reverse complement strand
GAGCAGGCCTTGCGCAATAGGGTCAAGGCAGCCGCCGCGGGCAAGCTCGGTGGCGCCGACGGCAAAGTGGTAACGCCGCAAGAGAGGGAACTCTCCCGGCTGCGTGCCGAGACATCCGGCTCAAGCGGGAGCTGGAAATCCCAAGAAAGCAGCGGCGGACTTCGCGAAGGATGCGCCATGAAGTACGCCTGGATTGACGCGCCTCGACAGGAGTTCGCCCTGGCCGACCTGTGCGCCACCCTGGAGGTCAGCCCGAGTGACCAGCAAGCCGGGAAGCGGGGCGGCACGCCGGATCGGCAGCGACTGACCGACAGCCGAGGCCGGGCTGATCCGCGCCCGCCCTGCCGAAACCAAGGGCACCTACGGTAGTCGGCACAGGGTGCGGGAACTGCGGGCTCGCGGCTTTCCGGCCAGCAAGGACCAGTCTGCGAGCCAGGCCTCCCAGGACAATGTCCGGGAATACGGCAGACCGGCTCGCTGAGCCGGAAGAGCCACTGCCGGGAAAACAAGCGAAGCGCCGTTTCGCGAGCCTTCAGGCGAGAGGGCGAAGCCGCACAACACGCCGACCGAACGCCGGTTGAAGCGCTTCAAGAACGAGCGGGTGCAGGGTATTCCCCACGCCAGCCATGCCGACATGAGGGCCGTGAGTTTCGAGTACATCGAGGGGTTCCACAACCGGAAACGGCTGCATTCGACCCTCGGCCACCGCTCGCCCGTTCAATTTCCTGGAGCACTGGATCAGCCAGCACCCGCCGGAAAAACTGGTAGCATGAAACACCTCCTTGGGAAGGTGAAAAACCGAGGGAAGCTCGCCAGAAGAAGCCGCCAGCGGACGTCCCCACCCTCAAACAGGTCCTGCGCCTGGTGGCCAGGCTCGGCGGATTCTTCGCACGCAAAGGCGACGGAGCGCCAAGCGTCATGACCATCTGGCCCGGATGGCGGCGCGTCATCGACTGTGCGGGTGACCCCCAGTTCATGCGCAAGGTCGCTGCGGGGTGAGTCGTGTATAAGGATGTGCGCTACTCCGGGTTTCAGGAAGCCAAAAGGAAGCGATAAGGCAACGAAACCTTAAAAATCAACACCCTTATCAACGGACAGATTTTTATCGCCTTGAAAAATAAAAGCTTTTTTCTTTCAAACGCCCCCCGCCAGATGGAATCACAGCTTTTACATCAAATCCAAACCATAAAGTATTTACATTTAAAATCATATGGTTACGAAAGAGAAAGAGGCCGCCAAACATACTCCTGTCATGCAGCAGTACCTGCGCCTCAAGGCCGAGCATCCGGACATTCTGCTGTTTTACCGGATGGGTGACTTCTACGAGTTGTTCTTCGACGACGCGGAAAAGGCGGCGCGCCTGCTCGACATCACGTTGACCACCCGCGGCCAGTCGGCCGGGCAGCCGATCAGGATGGCCGGGGTGCCCTACCACGCCGTCGAGCAGTATCTGGCCAAGCTCGTCAAGCTCGGCGAGTCGGTGGTGATCTGCGAGCAGATCGGCGACCCGGCGACCAGCAAGGGTCCGGTCGAACGCGCCGTGGCGCGCATCGTCACGCCGGGCACGCTGACCGATGCCGCGCTGCTCGACGAGAAGCGCGATACCCTGCTGCTCGCCGTCCAAGTGACCAGACAGCTCGCCGGACTGGCCTGGATCAACCTGGCGAGCGGCGAGTTCCGGGTCTGCGAAGTGGCGCCGACCCGGCTGGCCGCCACCCTCGAACGGATCCGGCCGGCCGAGATCATCCTCCCGGAAAGCGTGGTGCTCGGTTTCACCCCGGAGGTCGCGCTGACCCGTCAGCCGGACTGGCATTTCGATGTCGAGACCGGCAGCCGCGACCTGCGTTCGCACTTCGGTACCAGTTCGCTGGCCGGCTTCGGGGCCGAGGGTCTGCGCCCGGCAATTGCCGCGGCCGGCGCCCTGCTGCGCTATGCCAGGGCGACCCAGGCCCGTGCCCTGCCCCACCTGCGGGTGCTGCAGGTCGAACGCGACGCGACCTTCCTCGGCCTCGACACGGCAACCCGACGCAACCTCGAACTGACCGAGACGCTGCGCGGCCAGCCGGCGCCGACCCTCTACAGCCTGCTCGACAACTGCGTCACCGCGATGGGTTCGCGGCTGTTGCGCCATGCCCTGCATCACCCGTGGCGCGACCCGGCCATCCCGGCCGCCCGCCATGCGGCGGTCGCCATGCTGCTCGACGACGAGGGCCACACCCTGCGTACGCTGCGCCAGTCGCTGCGCGGCTTTGCCGACATCGAACGGATCAGCGGCCGGATCGGGCTCTACAGTGCGCGGCCGCGCGACCTGTCCAGCCTGCGCGACAGCCTGCAGCGGCTGGGCGAACTGCGGGCGCCCCTGGCCGGCACGGAGGCGCCGCTGCTCGCCGAGCTGCACGCGCGACTGGCCACGCCAGAGGCCACGCTCGAACTGCTCAGCCGGTCGATTCTGCCCGAACCGGCAGCGCTGCTGCGCGACGGCGGGGTCATCGCCGATGGCTTCGACGCCGAGCTCGACGAACTGCGCGCGCTCAACGGCAATTGTGCTGCCTTCCTGCTCGCACTCGAAACACGTGAACGCGAGCGCACGGGCATCGCCAACCTGAAGGTCGAATACAACCGGGTGCATGGCTTCTACATCGAGGTCAGCCACAGCAATGCGGCCAAGGTGCCGGATGATTATCGCCGGCGGCAGACGCTGAAGAATGCCGAACGCTACCTGACACCCGAGCTCAAGGCCTTCGAGGACAAGGCCCTGTCGGCTCAGGACCGCGCGCTGGCGCGTGAACGGCAGCTCTACGACGGCATCCTCACCGCGTTGCAGGGCGAACTCGCCGAGCTGCAGCAGATCGCCCAGGCGGTGGCCCAGCTCGACCTGCTAACCGGTTTCGCCGACAGCGCGCGGCTGCGCAATTATTGTCGACCGCTGTTCTCGTCCGAGCCGGGCCTGCTGATCGAAGGCGGTCGACATCCGGTGGTCGAGGGCCAGCTCGCCGGTGGCGAGACCTTCATCGCCAACGATTGCCGGCTGACCGACGAGCGGCGCCTGCTGCTGATCACCGGCCCGAACATGGGCGGCAAATCGACCTACATGCGGCAGACCGCCCTGATCGCGCTGCTCGCGCACATCGGCAGCTACGTGCCGGCGACACGCGCCGTGCTGGGTCCGCTCGATCAGATCTTCACCCGCATCGGCGCGGCCGACGATCTGGCCGGCGGGCGCTCGACCTTCATGGTCGAGATGACCGAATCCGCCGCCATTCTGCATCACGCGACCGAACGCAGCCTGGTGCTGATGGACGAGGTGGGGC
>NZ_JAEUOL010000104.1 GCF_016789985.1 Accumulibacter sp. | reverse complement strand
GCTTCCTCGGCCAGTGCCATTGCCGCCCTGACACTCATCACTCCCAACTGCTCGCCATCGATTCCGACGAGCCGGACTTCCGGTGCGTTTATCTCTTCGTTAACGCGTTGCGCCTTTTGCAGTGCGATGGGTCCACTCCTTTTTTTGACAAAAGTCAGGCCGTGCCACTGTGCGCGGAAACCTCCGCAAGAAGTCGTCTGATCAGTGCCCCGATCGGCATCTGCCCGAGGTCCCGACCACCGCGTGTGCGCACGGTCACCAGATCTGCTGCCACCTCCTTATCGCCAACAACGATCTGGTACGGCAGCTTGTTCAAGCTATGTTCTCGTATTTTATAGGTAATTTTTTCGTTGCGCAAATCCGCCTCAACCCGCAGCCCAGCAGCGCGCAATGCCGCTGCCACCTGCCCGGCGTAATCGGCCTGCTTCTCGGAGATGTTGAGCACCACGGCCTGCTGCGGCGAAAGCCACAAGGGCATGGCGCCGGCATAATGCTCGACCAGAATGCCGATGAAACGTTCGAGTGAACCGAGGATTGCCCGGTGCAACATGACCGGGATGTGGCGCTCGTTGTTCTCGCCGACGTAATGTGCGTCAAGCCGCTGCGGCAACGCAAAATCAAGCTGCAGGGTGCCACACTGCCAGACGCGACCCAGGCAGTCCTTGAGCGAGAACTCTATCTTCGGCCCGTAGAAGGCACCTTCTCCGGGCTGCAGGTCGTAATCCAGACCCTTGGCGGCCAGGGCTTCGGCCAGGGCAGCCTCCGCCCGCTCCCACACTTCGTCCGACCCGATGCGTTTCTCCGGGCGGGTGGACAGCTTGACGAGGATCTCGGTAAACCCGAAGTCGGCATAAATCTGCTGCAACAGATCGATGAATGCCGCGGTCTCCGGCAATACCTGCGCTTCCGTACAAAAGATGTGGGCATCATCCTGGACAAAAGCCCGCACACGCATGATTCCGTGCAGGGCCCCGGACGGCTCGTTGCGATGGCATGAACCGAACTCGGCCAGGCGCAGCGGCAAATCCCGATAGCTGCGCAGCCCCTGGTTGAAGATCTGGATGTGCCCCGGGCAGTTCATCGGCTTGATCGCGTAGTCGCGATTCTCGGAAGCCGTGGTGAACATGTTCTCCGCGTAGTTCTGCCAATGCCCGGAGCGCTCCCACAGCGAACGGTCCATGATCATCGGCGTCTTCACCTCGCAGTAGCCGTTCCGGCTCAACACGCGACGCATGTACTGCTCGACTTCCTGCCAGATGGTCCACCCTTTCGGATGCCAGAAAACCATTCCCGGCGCTTCGTCCTGCAGGTGGAAAAGATCGAGTTGCCGGCCGAGCTTGCGATGGTCGCGTTTCTCGGCCTCCTCCAGCAGGTGCAGATAGGCGTCCTGGTCTTCCTTCCTGCCCCAGGCCGTCCCGTAGATACGCTGCAACTGCTCGTTGCGATGGTCGCCCCGCCAGTAGGCGCCAGCCAGCTTCATCAGCCTGAAGACCTTCAGTTTGCCGGTCGAAGGCACGTGCGGACCACGACAGAGATCGACGAAATCCCCTTCCCGATAGAGCGAGACGGCCTGGTCCGGCGGAATGGCATCGATCAGCTCGGCCTTGTAATGCTCACCGATCGACTTGAAGAAGGCAATTGCCTCATCACGCTGCCAGACCTCGCGCTGCACGGGCAGATCACGCCGCGCCAGCTCGCCCATGCGCTGCTCGATGGCGGCCAGATCGTCGGGCGTGAACGGGCGTTCGTAAGCGAAATCGTAGTAGAAGCCGTTCTCGATGACCGGGCCGATCGTCACCTGCGCCGCGGGAAAAAGCTCCTTCACGGCATAGGCCATCAGGTGTGCCGTCGAGTGGCGGATGACCTCCAGCCCCTCGGCATCCTTGTCCGTGATGATGCCAAGCTGCACATCGTCGGAGATCGTGAAAGAAGTGTCCACCAGACGGCCATCGACCTTGCCGGCGAGCGCCGCCCGCGCCAGACCGGCGCCGATCGTTCGCGCCACCTCGGCTACCGTGACCGGCTGCGCGAATTCCCGTTGCGAGCCATCAGGCAATGTGACAACCGGCATAGTGCACCCCAGAAGAAAAATGAAAAGCCAGAGCGCCGCTCTGGCTTCTGGTTAGCGGACGAGCCGCCCGATCTGTTCTTGCCGGCCCGGCCCTCGCTCGGCAGGTACAAGCAGCGACCGCAATCCCGTCCGCCGCACTGCCTGAAACGGCGCGATTCTAACACAGCGCAGCAGCACGGCCAAACGCCGCCACACCAGTACGATTCCCGCGCTCAACCCCCTACCGCGGAACGGCCCGCAGCAAATCGATGCAGAAGTCCGGCTCGTAGGGAGGGACATGAACTTCGACGATCGACCCCTCCGGCAGGCTCAGCCGGACACCCGTCACATCGGCACGGATCGGCAGCAGACCGACACCCCGATCCACCAGGATCACGCTACGCAGCTCAGCCACACCTCGCTGCGCCAGGTGCTGCGCCACCCGCAGCAGCGAATGGCCACGATACAGCACGTCGTCGACCACCACGACGACCTTGCCCGGCCACTCGACGGCGCTCTGCTCCGCGTTCTCGCTGAGCAGTGTCTCCGGGTGAAGCAGGCTGAGATCGTCGGCGTAACGCTTTACCTTCAGGGCGACACGCTGGATGCGCCTGATTCCCAGACCGTGCAGACGCTCGACCAGCATCCCGGCGAGCGGCACACCACGTCGCAGAATCCCGATCAGCACGATATCCCGGTCGTCCGGCAGCAATGCCGCCAGGCGACGAGCCATCCCGTCAAGCACCATCTCGAGCTGCTGCGCATCATAGGCACGGAAACGTGTGTTGTCGATCATGCTTGCACGTCCAGACAAGGCCGGGCCATGTCGCGTCCTCAGGCAGAATATCCGGTGAGCCGGTCGGCGGTCCGCGCCAGCGCTTGCAACGCCTCGGCAACGACCACCGGGTAGGCCGGCACCGGTTCGAGGCGGCGCAAGGGCTCCGGCAGGCGGCGCAGTTGCTCGCCGGCATGCGCACGGAGCAGCGCCAGCCCGGGCGGCCGGCCGAGGCGTCGCCCCTGGCGCATCACCGGCAGCAGGAGGTCCGCCTGCGCAGAGGGGTCACCTGCCACACTCAGCACGTCGCCGCACAGCCGGCCATCCGCGTCAAGGCGTCGCCAGACCTGCTTGCGGCCCGGCCAGGTCAGCTTGCCCTCCGAACGCTTACGCCTGGGCAGACCGGCATACTCCTGCAACTTGTAAGCGCAATCGAGATAGGGTTTGTCGGCGGAAGTATTCATCCGCGTGCCGACACCGAATCCATCGATCGGCGCGCCGCCCTGCAGCAGGTCGCGAATCCGGTATTCGTCCAGATTCCCGCTGGCCAGGATGCGCACCTGCGCTGCGCCGCCCGCGTCGAGGATGGCACGGACGCGCCTGGCGTGCTCCCCCAGGTCACCGCTGTCGAGACGCACGGCGCCAATGTGGCACCCCTGGCTGGCCAGCTTCGGGATCAGGTCGAGCAGCTTGCGAGCTCCCTGTTCAGTGTCATAGGTGTCGATCAGCAGGGTCGAACTTGCCGGTTGCGAGCGTGCGAAGCTCTCGAAGGCCCCGCTTTCCGAGCCATGCGCCTGAATGTATGAGTGCGCCATCGTTCCGAAGAGCGGGACTCCCCAGCGCATGCCGGCGAGCACCGTCGCCGTACCGCCAAAGCCGGCGAGATACGAGGCGCGCGCCGACAGCAGGCCGGCCTCGGCACCATGCGCCCGGCGCAGGCCGAAGTCCACCAGCAGGCGATCCTGTGCGGCAAGCACGCAACGCGCTGCCTTGGAGGCGACCATGGTCTGAAACTGCAACAGGTTGATGATCCGCGTCTCGACCAATTGCGCCTCGCGCAGCGGTGCAACAACCCGCAGCAGTGGCTCGTCGGCAAAGAAAACCGTACCCTCGGGCAGCGCGTCGACGTCACCGCCGAAACGCCAATCACGCAGCGAATCCACGAAGTCGGCGCGGAAGCGGCCGCAGTCACGCAGCCACTGCAACTCCTCGGGCGAAAAGCGGGCTTCCTCGAGATAATCGAGCACCTGCTCGAGTCCCGCGGCAACGAGGAAATTGCGTCCTTCCGGCAGCTTGCGCACGAAGAATTCGAACACCGCGGTATCGTTCATGCCTTGCCGATGGTAAGCCTGCAGCATGGTCAACTGGTAGAGGTCGGTCAGTAACAGGCTTTCCCGATTCATGCCGGCAGCTCATCCAGGTGCACCAGCCGGGCACCCAGGGCAGACATCCTGGCCAGCGCGCGTTCCCCGTCCCCCGGCTGCAGGTCGACCGGCCGCACCGCATCGGTCAGAACCACGACGCCGAATCCGGCAGCCAGCGCGTCGCGCACGGTGTTTACCACACAATAATCGGTCGCCAGCCCACCAACGAACAAGCGGCTGATGCCCCGTTGGCGCAGCAGTTCGGCCAGTTCGGTACCGGCAAAGGCGGAATACGCCTCCTGGTCGGCCCGACTTGCCTTGGCAATCACACACACGATTGGCGGCAGGCGCAGCCCCGGCGCAAAATCGGCGCCCGGGGTACCCGCCACGCAGTGCTGCGGCCACCTACCGCCCTGCGCGTCGAACGAGCAGTGATCGGGCGGATGCCAGTCGCGCGCGGCAAGCACCGGCAGTCCGCGAGCCACGAAACGCGCGATATACTCGTTGAGCACCGGTACCACCTCGTCACCCCTGTGCACCGCGAGCCTTCCGCCCGGCAGGAAATCGTTCTGCACGTCCACCACCAGCAAGAGGTCGCCGGGCTGCAATGGCAGATCTCCCCGAGCGCCCGCTTTTCGGTCCACAGGCATGGTCTCGTGGCTCCTCACAACCGCTCGCTCAGGCCGGCAGCGGGGCAAACAGGGCGGCGATGTCGTCGCTGCCGAATTTGGCGTCCACGCCCTGATCGGCCGAGAGAATGCGTGCCGCGAGCTCGGCCTTGCGCTCCTGGAGGGCGAGAATCTTCTCCTCGATGCTGCCGGCGACGATCAGTTTGTACACGAAGACCGGTTTGTCCTGCCCGATGCGATGGGCACGGTCGGTCGCCTGATTCTCGGCGGCCGGGTTCCACCAGGGATCGTAATGGATCACCGTGTCGGCCGTCGTCAGATTGAGGCCGACACCACCCGCCCGCAGGCTGATCAGGAAGATCGGCGCTTCGCCCGCCTGGAAGCGGCGCACCTGTTCCTCGCGGTCGCGCGTGTCGCCGGTCAGCAACGCATAGTCGAGATCGAGCTGTTTCAGTTCCCTGGCGATCAGCGCCAGCATGCTGGTGAACTGAGAGAAAAGCAGGATGCGCCGACCCTCCTCGACCTGCTCCGGCAGCATGGTCATCAACAGATCGAGCTTGGCGCGTTCCTTTACCTTCTGCGCGCTCTTCGCCTTGACCAGTCGCGGGTCGCAACAGACCTGGCGCAACTTCAGCAGGGCATCGAGAATGACGATCTGGCTGCGGTTGAAGCCCTTGCTGGCGATCTCCTCGCGCACCTTGGCGTCCATCGCGACGCGTACCGTCTCGTAGAGGTCGCGCTGCCCGCCGACCAGTTGCACCTTGCGCACGATGATCGTCTTCGGAGGCAGCTCGCGTGCCACCTCCTCCTTCTTGCGACGCAGAATGAACGGACGAACACGGCGCGCCAGCAGATCGCGCCGGTCGCTGTCGCCCTGCTTTTCGATCGGCGTCCGCCAGTAACGGGTAAAGATCTGGCAGGTGCCGAGAAAGCCAGGCAGCAGGAAATCGAACTGGCTCCACAGTTCGCCCAGATGATTCTCCAGCGGCGTGCCGGTCAGGCACAGGCGATGACGCGCCGTGATCCGGCGCACCACCTCGGCCCCCTGGCTGCGCGCGTTCTTCACGGTCTGCGCTTCATCGAGAATCAGCAGGTGATAGGCATGCCGGGTCAGCTCTGCGGCATCCCGCCAGAGCAGCGGATAGGTGGTCAGCACCACGTCGTGTCGCGTGATCTCGGCGAAACGGCTCTTGCGTTCGGGTCCGTGCAGCGACAGGATCGACAGGCCGGGGGCGAAACGCGCGGCCTCGTTGGTCCAGTTGAAAATCAGCGAAGTCGGCAGAACGATCAGCGCCGGCCGGTCGAGCCGCCCGGATTCCTTTTCCAGCAGCAGATGCGCCAGGGTCTGGGCAGTCTTGCCGAGCCCCATGTCGTCGGCCAGAATGCCGGCCAGATTCTGCTCGCGCAGGAACTGCAGCCAGGCCAGGCCTTCGATCTGGTAATGGCGCAGCGCCAGACCGAGTCCCGCGGGCGGATCGATATGGCTGATGCCCTGTGCCGCACTGAGCTGCCCGGCGAGCGCCAGCAGATCGCCCTGGCCCCTGAAGCGCCAGCGACTGACATCGTTGAGTTCGCTCAGGCGCGGCGCATCGAAGCGCGACAGGCGCAGGCTGGTGCCACCCGAAAAGCCTTCGAACAGGTCGATCAGAGTTGCGGCGAGCGGTTTCAGGCGCCCGGCCGGGGCGCGAATGCGCAGGCTGGCCGGCGTCACCAGTTCGATCATTTCCTGATCCGGGATCTGTGCCAGCAGGCTGGCCTCCAGCCAGCGCCCGTCGCGCCGGAACAGCGCGGCGAGCAGCGGTGCCAGCGGCAGGCGTTCGCCTTCGACGATGATGCCCATGTCGAGCTCGAACCAGCCGTTGTCTGATTCGAAGAGGTCGGCATCCCAGGCCTCGATGTCGAGCAGCCGATGGCGGAAATCCGCCGCGCAGTCGATCTGCCAGCCGGCGTCGCGCAGGTAGGCCAGCTCCTCGCGCATGAACTCCGGCCACCGGCTTTCCCGCGCCAGTCCATAGGCATTGTCGGGCGGACGACCGAAGGTGTGCAGCACGTAACCCGGAACCTTTTCCAGGCCGGCACCGCCCAGTTCGGCCATCAGCCGCTCCTCGAGCGCACGCTGCCGTTCGACCCGCACCATCTCGCCGCCCGGCAGCACCACAAAGTCGCGCAGCTCGTCCGGAATCACCTCGACCTCGCCATAGCGGAAGACCACCAGGGCGACGTCGAAGGAACCGCCGCCGTAGCTGGCGACATAGTCGCGCCAACCCCGGTTGCCGTGCGTCTGCAGGGTCCGCAGGCGGAGCAGCGGCAGCGCTTCGGCGACGATGCTGCGCAGGCCGGTACTCGTCTGCTCCGGGTCGGGCGGCATCTCGCAGGCCGCTTCGGCCAGCGCCTCGCCGACCAGTGCGGCCGCCGTGACCGACAGCGGCGGCAGCGAGAACAAGCGGGCGACCACCGCCGGATTGCCGCGCACCTGCAAGGGTCCGACCAGCCGCCGGTCGAGATCGACGAACCAGGGTGACGGCCAGGGGATCACCAGACTGGCCGCCGGCTCGGCGACCAGTATCGGCAACTGCCGCCCGTCACCACTCTCGCGCCAGCTCACGCCGGCCGGCCGTGGGGCAGCCAGCGAGAGGGGCGAGAAATCATCCTTGCGGCACAGACGACCGGTCTGCGCGAGCAGTTGCAGCGCTTCGCTGCCGTGTCGCGGTCCCAGGCCGAAAGCCCGCAGGCCGGTGTCGAACGAGCGTTCGGCCCACAACAGGCGGAGGATCGCCCGATCCTCCTCGCCGACGAAACGCGGCGGTTTGCTCAGCGCACGATCGATGCTCCACAGCTCTTCGGCGCTGTCCGGATCGCGCCCCTTGTGCACGGTCACCCCGAAGCCACGCGCGTCAGGCGTCCAGTGCAGCAGGTAGAAGAGCTGTTGCCGGCTGGCCGGACTGCGGTCCTTCTTGCTGACCGCCATCGCCACCCGCCGCAGTTCTTCCGTCCAGGAGAGCATGCCCAGTTCGCCCGGTGCCGGGGGATCCGCGGACTTATCCATGCGACGCCGCCAGTCCGCCCGCCACCCTGCCGCGTCGCCGGACGACGCGCAGCAGCGAGCCGCCGCCCGAAAACCTGCGCAGGACCTCGACTCGCAATGCAGCATTCATTGGCAGCCCCCGGTCTCGTGCAACGTGGAGCACGCTGGGACAGACGCTTCAAGCGACATAAGCTAGCACAGGCCGGCAATCTGCGGCAAGCGAGGCGAACGCCCGGACCTCCTGCCAGCTTGTTGCCACGATCAGTCGCGGAAGTTGCCGTACTTGATCGGGAAATCGGTGATCGCCCTGGTCACCAGGGCGATGCAGGCCTGCAGTTCGTCGCGCTTGGCGCCGCTGACGCGTACCGCATCGCCCTGGATCGAAGCCTGCACCTTGAGCCTGGAATCCTTGATCAGCTTGATGATCTTCTTCGCCAGCTCCGACTCGATGCCGACCCGGATCTTCAGTTCCTGCTTCACCTTGTTGCCGGAGACCCGCTGCACCGGCTGATCTTCCAGCCGCTTGGTGCTTTCCTTCTCCTTCTTCTCCATCGCCGGGAAGAGCAGGTCCCTGATCTGGCCGAGCTGGAAATCCGAGTCGCCGTGCAGCGTGATGATCCTGTCCTTGTCGTTCAGTTCGACCCTGGCACTGCTTCCCTTGAAATCGTAGCGGTTGTCGATCGCCCGGCGGGTCACGTCGATCGCGTTGTGCAGCGCAGCCATGTCGGCTTCGGAGGAAAAATCGAATGAAGGCATGGGTCGTCCGGTGAGGATTTGCGGGAGTCGGCGGAGACGCGGGAGCGCGGCCGCGCCTAGGCGAAATGGCAAACGTAATGATAAGGCTCGTCGCAGGCGATCTCGAACGACGAATCGGGCGGCACGGCAAAGGATTCGCCGGCGCCGTAGACCGTCCACCCGCTTTCCCCCTGGCGGCGCACGCGACAGGAGCCGGCCACCCCCTCCATGACCTCCGCCACGCCGGTGTTGAAGCGCAGGGTCGCGGGCAGGATCACCCCCAGCGTCTTGCGGCTGCCATCGGCCAGCAGGACGGTATGGCTGACGCACCTGCCGTCGAAGTAGACATTGGCCTGCTTGACGACACTCACCTGATCGAATTGCGACATGTTCTACAGTCCCCAGAGTTTTTCCATGATCGTCTTGGCAATGAAGCCCAGCATGCCGAACGACAGGACGAAGAAGAGCACCATGGTGCCGGTCTTGCCGGCCTTCGACTGCCACGCGATCTCGCCGATGATGAACAGCATGAAGAGCATGAAGGCACCAACCCCGAAGGTCATGCCGAACTCCGATATCTGTTCCTCGGTCAGGCCAAACATCGTCGCCGCTCGTCGTTCAGGCTGCAGATCGACGGCTCATCGCCCGCTCATCTCCCGCGCTCCGCCAGCCTGGCGGCAATCCGCAGGCGCAGGGCGTTGAGCTTGATGAAACCGGCGGCATCCCTTTGGTCATAAGCCCCGGCATCGTCCTCGAAGGTGGCGATCGTCGCGTCGAACAGCGAATCACCCGGCGAGTCGCGCCCGACGACGATCACGTTGCCCTTGTACAGCTTGACCCTGACCCAGCCGTTCACCGCCTGTTGCGTGTGGTCGATCAGCTTCTGCAGCGCGCTGCGCTCCGGGCTCCACCAGTAGCCATTGTAGATCAGGCTGGCGTAGCGCGGCATCAGATCGTCCTTGAGATGCGCCACTTCGCGGTCGAGGGTGATCGATTCGATCGCCCGGTGCGCCGGCAGCAGGATCGTTCCGCCGGGCGTCTCGTAGCAGCCGCGCGACTTCATGCCGACGTAGCGGTTCTCGACCAGATCGATGCGCCCGATGCCGTGCTTGCCGCCCAGCCGGTTCAACAGGGCCAGCAGTTCGTGCGCCGGCAGGCGTTGGCCGTTGATCGCCACCAGGTCGCCCTGCGCGAACTCCAGGTCGAGGTACTCGGCGGCATCGGGCGCCGCTTCCGGCGACACCGTCCAGCGCCACATCGACTCCTCGGCTTCGGCCGACGGATCCTCCAGATGGCGACCCTCGTAGCTGATGTGCAGCAGGTTGGCGTCCATCGAATACGGCGAACCGCCCTGTCGGTGTTTCATCTCGACCGGAATGCCATGCCGCTCGGCGTAGGCGAGCAGCTTCTCGCGCGACAGCAGATCCCATTCGCGCCAGGGAGCGATGATCCGGATGTCCGGCCGCAGCGCGTAGGCGCCCAGTTCGAAGCGCACCTGGTCGTTGCCCTTGCCGGTCGCCCCGTGCGCCACCGCGTCGGCGCCGGTCAGGTTGGCGATCTCGATCATCCGCTTGGCGATCAGCGGTCGGGCGATCGAGGTGCCGAGCAGATACTCGCCCTCATACACCGTGTTGGCGCGGAACATCGGGAAGACGAAATCGCGCACGAACTCCTCGCGCAGATCGTCGATGTAGATGTTCTCCGGCGCGATGCCGAACTGCAGGGCCTTCGGCCGTGCCGCCTCGAGTTCCTCGCCCTGGCCGAG
>NZ_JAEUOL010000079.1 GCF_016789985.1 Accumulibacter sp. | reverse complement strand
GGCTGCCTGCGCGCCCAGGAGGGGGGCATCAGCGAGATCGACGAGCATACCGTCGCCTATCATTTCCACGAACCGCTCGGGGTGGTCGGGCAGATCATCCCGTGGAATTTCCCGATCCTGATGGCCGCCTGGAAGCTTGCCCCGGCGATCGGCGCCGGCAACTGCGTGGTGCTCAAACCGGCCGAGTCGACACCGATCAGCATCCTGATCATGGCCGAACTGATCGCCGACCTGCTGCCGCCCGGTGTGCTCAACATCGTCAATGGCTACGGGCGCGAGGCCGGTCTGCCGCTCGCCACCAGCCGCCGCATCGCGAAGATCGCCTTTACCGGGTCGACGACGACCGGTCGGGTGATCGCGCAGGCGGCAGCCAACAACCTGATTCCGGCGACGCTGGAACTCGGCGGCAAGTCACCGAACATTTTCTTCGCCGATGTGGCGCGCGCCGACGACAACTTTCTCGACAAGGCCATCGAAGGCCTCGTGCTGTTTGCCTTCAACCAGGGAGAGGTGTGCACCTGTCCGTCGCGCGCGCTGATTCACGAGTCGATCTACGACCAGTTCATGGACCGCGTTCTGCCGCGCGTGGCGGCGATCAAACAGGGCAATCCGCTCGACAGCGAAACCATGATGGGTGCCCAGGCCTCGCAGGAGCAGATGACCAAGATCATGTCTTACCTCGATCTCGGCCGGCAGGAAGGCGCCCAGTTGCTGATTGGTGGCGGACGCGCGCAGCTCGGCGGCGAACTTGCCGAGGGTTACTACGTCCAGCCGACGCTGTTCAAGGGTCACAACCGGATGCGCATCTTCCAGGAAGAGATTTTCGGTCCGGTGCTCGCCGTGACCACCTTCCGGGACGAGGCTGAGGCGCTGGAGATCGCCAACGATACGCTCTACGGCCTGGGTGCCGGTGTCTGGAGCCGCGATGGCAACGTCGCCTACCGCATGGGCCGCGCCATCAAGGCGGGCCGCGTATGGACCAACTGCTACCACGCGTACCCGGCGCATGCCACCTTCGGTGGCTACAAGGAATCCGGCATCGGTCGCGAGACCCACAAGGTGATGCTCGACCATTACCAGCAGACCAAGAACCTGCTGGTCAGCTACAGCGAGCAGAAACTTGGCTTCTTCTGATCTGCGGCCCGTTTTTGCAGCGTCGGTTGCCGGGGCGGGCGATCGTCCCGGCGTATGGAGAATGACATGGTCGAGAAAGTCATGGCCACTGCAGCGGCACTCGAACTCATCGAGTTTCTCAAGCAGAAGCACGGCCCGCTGATGTTTCACCAGTCCGGCGGCTGTTGCGACAACAGCGCCGCCAACTGCTATCTGCCGGGCGAGATCACCATTGGTGCCGGCGACGTCTTCCTGGGCAATATCGGCGGCTGCCCGTTCTACATCGGAAAGTCGCAATACGAGTACTGGAAACACACCCAGCTGATCATCGACGCGATCGATGGTCACGGCGGTACCTTCTCGCTCGAAGGTCCGGAAGGCAAGGCCTTCCACACCCGTTCGCGCGTCTTCAGCGATGCGGAGGTGGCCGAACTGGAGCGGGAAGCGTAGCGCCGGCGGAGCGGGCCATGGCGGAGGTGGCGATGAGTTGGCCGTCCGACAGGATTCTCCTGGCGTGCTCGCCGGGTTGCCTGGCGGGTGGGTGAAGCGGGGTGGTGCGCGCCGGGCTGCGAAGCTGGAGTGCCTCATACCGCATAACTGTACATATGTACAGTTATGCGGTATGCTGGCTCCGGCTTTTGCAGTTTCGCTGCACCACACACTCACAGAGGAGGCACTCACCATGAATCTCATCCAGAAGTGGTTCGAGCAGATTGCCGGCGTTTCACGGGTCGAGCGTGATCGCTGGTTTCTCGCGCAACAGGTCTTTGGCGCACGGCGGACGGATGTCTCGGCCTTGCACAAGCCCGCGTGCTGGCGCCGGAAAGCGGCTGCGGACGGACTTCGGCGCTAGCCAGCAACGGGGAGGGGTGCGGCCGGCAGCGTCCTCTCCCTGGTTGGCCGGCTGGTACCGGACGGTTGTCCGTCGCGCGCACTGCGCGTCGGTAGGCCGCTGCGCGTGGGTGTGTCTGTGCCGCCTAGCGGGTGATCGGCTTGTAGCGAATCCGCTTCGGTTTCGCTGCTTCTTCGCCGAGGCGACGTTTCTTGTCTTCCTCGTACTCGTGATAGTTGCCGCCGAAGAAGGTCCACTGCGAATCGCCTTCGCAGGCGAGAATGTGCGTGCAGATCCGGTCGAGGAACCAGCGGTCGTGCGAAATCACCAGCACGCAGCCGGCGAATTCGAGCAGCGCATCTTCCAAGGCGCGCAGGGTTTCGACATCGAGGTCGTTCGACGGCTCGTCGAGCAGCAGCACGTTGCCGCCGGCGATCAGCGTTTTGGCCATGTGCAGGCGACCGCGTTCGCCGCCCGAGAGCTGACCGACGCGCTTCTGCTGGTCGGCACCCTTGAAGTTGAAGCGCCCGAGGTAGGCGCGCGACGAGGTTTCGTACTTGCCGACGGTGAGGAGGTCGGCACCGCCGGAGACTTCCTCGAAAACGGTCTTCTCGCCGTCCAGGCAGTCGCGGCTCTGGTCGACATAAGCCAGCTTGACGGTGTCGCCGATCTCGATCTCGCCCGAGTCGGGCTGCTCGCGGCCGATCAGCATGCGGAACAGCGTCGACTTGCCGGCTCCGTTCGGGCCGATGATGCCGACGATGGCACCGGCGGGCACATTGAAGCTCAGCTTGTCGATCAGCAGGCGGTCGCCGAATGATTTGCTGACCTCGCGGAATTCGATGACCTTGCCACCCAGGCGCTCGCCAACCGGAATGAAGATCTCCTGCGTTTCGTTGCGCTTCTGATACTCGACGCTCGCCAGTTCCTCGAAGCGTGACAGTCGCGCCTTGCTCTTGGCCTGGCGTGCCTTGGGGTTCTGGCGCACCCATTCGAGTTCCTGCTGCATCGCCTTGATGCGGCCGGCTTCCTGCCGCGCCTCGGTTTCCAGGCGCGCTTCCTTTTGTTCGAGCCAGCTCGAATAGTTGCCTTTCCACGGGATGCCATGGCCGCGATCGAGTTCGAGAATCCACTCGGCGGCATTGTCGAGAAAGTAGCGGTCGTGGGTCACCGCGACGACCGTGCCGGGGAAACGCACCAGGAACTGCTCCAGCCACTCGACCGATTCGGCATCGAGATGGTTGGTCGGTTCGTCGAGCAGCAGCATGTCCGGCCTGGACAACAAAAGCTTGCACAAGGCGACGCGGCGCTTCTCGCCGCCCGACAGATTGCCGATCGGCGCGTCCCAGGGCGGCAGGCGCAGCGCGTCGGCAGCCAGTTCGAGCTGACTGCCGAGGTCCGCACCGGCGCTGGCGATGACCGCTTCCAGACGTGCCTGTTCCTCGGCCAGCTTGTCGAAATCGGCATCGGGTTCGGCGTAGGCAGCATACACCGCTTCGAGCATGGCCTGCGCCGCGAAAGCCTCGCCAAGGCCGGATTCGACCTCCTGGCGGACGGTTTTCGCCGGGTCGAGCTGCGGCTCCTGCGGCAGATGGCCGATCTTCAGGTTGGGCATCGGCGTCGCCTCGCCGATGATGTCCTTGTCGACTCCCGCCATGATGCGCAATACCGTCGACTTGCCCGAGCCGTTGAGGCCGAGCAGGCCGATCTTGGCACCAGGGAAGAAAGAGAGCGAGATGTCCTTGATGATCTGGCGTTTGGGCGGGACGATCTTGCCCACGCGGTTCATCGTGAAAACGTATTGGGCCATGGCAGTGAGTCAGGTCAGGGAGGTTGGCGGCGGATTGCCCGGTGGGCAGGCGAGGGCGACAGTTTACCCCGAGAGCACGGCCGCGGCACACCTTCCTCGCTACCGGACGATCATCGGCCGCCCGGTTCTTGGCTTCGAATCCGCTGTGTCTCTCGCGTGTCGGCGGGCCGGTGTCTGATTTCCGAGGTGCTCCAGGGCCTGTCCGAACCCCCCCTTTTTCGAGCAAACAACATAAACCGGACAGATCATTTGCTGCCAACCCGGACAGATTGCTTGTTCCCTGCACGTTGCCAGGAGGGCAATTGACCGGGTCATGGCGACGGGTTACAGTGCTGCGGTCTTGCTTGTGCGGAGGTGGCACATGAGGTCGAACCGTCAAAGTCTGTCGATCGCCCTGCTGTGCGCGGCGGTCGCGTTTCCCGCTCTGTCCGGACGGGCACAGGCGCAGCAATATACCAGCGACGGAGCGGTGCGTCCCGACCCCGCGCTGTCGCCCGAAGAGACTTATCGGGCACCGGCCCTGTCGCCCGGCGCAGTGCGTCCCGATCGCGCGCTGTCGCCCGAGGAAACTTATCGCGCACCGGCCCTGTCGCCGAATGCCGTGCCGCGTGACCCCGCCTTGTCTCCGGAGCAGACCAATCCGCCGCCGGTCCTCTCGCCGGATGCCGTGCCGCCCGACACGGCGCTGCCGCCGGATTAGCGGCACGGCGCGGGGAGCTGCTGAACAAACCAGAGCGCGGTGGCGCGGGCGACCGGTTCGCACGCCGTTGCCGAATCCGGTGCGTCGGCGCTCGCCGGCAGGGGCCGCAGTTCGCTGGCGCAGGCAAGCTGGTGCAAGGCCCGTCGATTGCTCTCCGCGACGCGGCGGTCGTCCTGATCGACCAGAACGAGCAGTGGCGCGGCGAGCGAACGCAGGTACCGCATGCCGGCCAGATCGATCAGGCCACCCCGGCAGACAACGGCGTAGATGTCGTGGTCACGCAGGGCGGCAACGCGCAGGACGACCGGCGAGCTGTCATCGGTGCCACACAGGCCGATCGGCAGAATCGGCAGTTCGCCGAGCAGCATGTGTTGCTTGAGCATTCCAAGACCGTCGAGCAGGCGCCGGGCGAGCAGCGAGACGTTGTGCTGCAGGTTGGCAAAACGCTCCTCCGCCCGCGTCAGCAGGCCGAGGTTCAGGGTGCCGATGCCGGTGTGCTGGAGGATGACGGCCAGTGTGTCGTCATGTGCTGCCGGGGACGGTCCGGCCCGGGTCAGCACGACCACGGCCGACAGCTCGGCCGGCAGGGTCAGGCGGCCCTGCAGGAAATCGCTTCCCGCCTGGATCGAAATCAGGGTTTGACCGGGGATGGTCAGCGCTTCATTCAACGGCGGACCAGCCTGACCGGAACGCGACGCGGGCCGAAGGGCTTGCCGAAGCGGGCGAAGCGGCCGGCGATCTGTGTTCCGCAGTGCGGACAGCGTCCGTCGCTGGGCAGATCGTAATGGCGAATGTTGTACCAGTCGCGCTCGATCAGAGCCGCCTGACAGGTCGGACAGAAGGTGGTGTCGCCTTCGCTGTCGTGGACATTGCCGGTGTAGACGTAGTGCAGGCCGGCGTCAAGTCCGATGCGCCGCGCGCGGGTCAGTGTCGAGGCAGGTGTCGGCGGCAGATCGTCCATCTTCCAGTCCGGGTGAAAGGCGGTGAAGTGTAGCGGAACCTCGACGCCCAGCTCGCGTGCCACCCAGTCGGAGAGCGCCTTGATCTCGGCCGGCGAGTCGTTCTTCCCCGGAATCAGCAGGGTGGTGATCTCGAGCCAGCACTTCGTTTCGTGGTGGATGTAGGCGAGGCAGTCCAGTACCGGCTGCAGATGGCCACCGCAGAGCTTGAAATAGAAGTCATCGGTAAACGCCTTGAGATCGACGTTGGCGCCGTCCATGACGGCGAAGAACTCGCGCGCCGCTGCGGCATGGACGTAGCCGGCGGTGACGGCGACCGTCCTGATGCCGCGCTCATGGCAGGCGAGGGCGGTATCGATCGCGTATTCGGCAAAGATCACCGGGTCGTTGTAGGTGAAGGCGACCGATTGCGCGTGGTAGGCGAGCGCGGCGGCCGCGATGCCGTCCGGGCTGGCGGCGTCGAGCAGGCGGTCCATGTCTTTCGACTTGGAGATATCCCAGTTCTGGCAGAATTTGCAGGCCAGGTTGCAGCCGGCGGTGCCGAAGGAAAGGATGGAGGAACCGGGATAGAAATGGTTGAGCGGTTTCTTCTCGATCGGGTCGATGCAAAAGCCCGAGGAACGTCCGTAAGTGGTGAGTACCATGTGACCGTCGAGGTTCTGGCGCACGAAGCAGGCACCACGCTGACCCTCATGCAGCTTGCAGTCGCGCGGACAGAGGTCGCACTGGATGCGCGCGTCCTCAATGGCATGCCACCAGCGAGCGGGGTGAGCCGATTCGGGCACTTTGGGCAGGTGGTTTACTTCTCTTTCCATTTTCTTGCTCCATAGCGCGACAGGCTGACTTCGGGGTGCCAGAAATCGGCCGCCAGACCAGCCTTGAGCTTGAGTTGCGCGAGGAACTGGTGCGCGTCGGGGAGCGCTTCCCAGACCTGCGGCAGGAAGGTTGCCCGCTTTTGTCCGTAACTGAGGAGCAGACCATCGACACCCGGTTGCAGACGCGCCACGGCCTCGGCCTCGCTGCGCACAGGGAAGGCTTCGGGTGTCGTCAGTACGGAGACCTCGACCCGTGTCCGGGTGAACTCCTCGGCGCTCAATGGCGCAAAGCGGTGGTCGTGGAAGGCGGCGGCGAGCGCGTTCTCGGCGACGTCGACAAGCAGTGGCCGGTGCGCTTCAAGGCTGCCGATACAGCCGCGCAACCGGCCGTTCTGGGTCAGGGTGACGAAGGTTGCGCCAGGCTCGGCGAGTTCGGGTGACGGGTTGACCGCCAGCGTCGGCAGGCCGAAACGCTGCGCGATGGCGTTGCGCGCCGTGTACAGCAGCGCCGCGCCGAGCTTGTCGTCGGACTCAGTGGACATGGCACGGTTTCTCGTTGAAGGCGAAGGCGCCGTAGCCGACCACCCGCGAGCGGTCACCGGCGGTATCTCCCGAGTTGCGCAGGTCGATCAGTTGCGCTTCGAGGTCATGCTGGCGGGCGGCGAGCAGCAGGCCATTGACCGGAGTTGCGCCGCAGGCCTGCTGATGGTCGATGTGGGCGTCGAGGGCGAGGATGTGGCGAGCGGTGTTGCTGTCGGTTTGACGGGCGGCGGCGTAGGGCAGGTAATGCGACAGGTCGGAACTGATCACGATCAGCGTTTCATCGCCGCCCCATAGGCATTCGAGGACCTCGGCGACCTGTGTCGCCGAGGCGCGTCCGACCGCCAGCGGGAGCAGCGCGAACTCGCCGAGCACGGTCTGCAGGAAAGGCAGTTGCACCTCCAGCGAGTGTTCGTGGGCATGTGCCGCGTCGCTGACGACGACCTGCGGCAGGGGCTCGATTGCCGCGACGGCCTGGCGGTCGATCGGGACGACGCCGAGCGGCGTGGCGAAAGCGCTGGCAGCGGGCAGGGCCAGTCCATTGACTGCGACGCGGTGCGTCGGGCCGAGCAGAACGACGCGCCGGATGCTGCCGTACGACGCCGCCAGTGGGGAGTAGACGCTGGCCGCGATCGGCCCCGAATAGATGTAGCCGGCATGGGGTGCAATGATCGCCTTGGCCCGGGTGCCCGACACTGGCGGTATCTCGGCCAGCATCCGCCGGAGATCGCGGGCGAGAACGGGAGCCGAGCCGGGATAGAACATGTCGGCCACTGCCGGTGGACGGATGTGCGGGGTCGAGGGATTCACGCTCATGCTCCTTGCAAGGTTGCGCTGCGTTTCCTTGGCTTCTTGACTTAAAATTAGTCCATGTTACGTCACTACGCAATCGTTCCCGCGGCGGGAAGCGGCTCCCGCTTCGGCGGCGAGTTACCAAAGCAGTACCGGTTGGTCGCCGGGCGACCCTTGATCCATCATAGTCTTGCCGCACTCTGCCGCTACCCGTCGATCGACCGCGTCTGGGTCGTTCTTTCGCCCGCTGACCGATGGTGGCGGCAGCACGACTGGAGCAGCCTCGGCCACAAGCTCGAGACCGTCTTCTGTGGCGGGGCGACGCGCACCGACAGCGTGGCCAATGGCCTGCGTGCGGCAGCTACGGCGGTTCACGACGACGACTGGGTGCTGGTGCATGATGCGGCCCGTCCTTGCCTGTCGCAACAGATGCTCTCGTCACTGTGCGCCGAACTGGCCGACGATCCGGTCGGCGGCTTGCTGGCCGTGCCGGTCGCCGATACGCTGAAGCGCGCCGATGCCGTCCAGCGGGTGGCGCGTACCGAGTCGCGCGAGGGTCTCTGGCAGGCGCAGACGCCGCAGATGTTTCGCTACGGATTGTTGAGCCGGGCGCTCGCCGAGTACCCCGGCGGGACCGACGAGGCATCGGCGGTCGAAACGGCCGGCTGGCAGCCACGGCTGGTACGTGCCGACGCCAGCAACCTGAAGGTGACCTATCCGGCCGACCTGCGCCTGGCGGAAATCATCCTGCAGGCCAGAGCGAGGACGGGCGAATGATCCGGGTTGGCCAGGGTTGCGACATTCACGCGCTGGTGCCCGGTCGCCGTCTGATTCTCGGTGGCGTAGACATCGCCCATGATGTGGGTCTGCTCGGGCATTCGGACGCCGATGCGCTGCTCCACGCGATCATCGATGCCTTGCTCGGCGCCGCTGCGCTGGGCGACATCGGCCACCATTTTCCCGATAGCGACGAGCACCATCGCGGCGCCGACAGCCGCCAGTTGCTGCGCGCCACGCTGGCACTGCTGGCACAGGCCGGCTGGCGGGTGGGCAATGTGGACGCCACGATCATCGCCCAGCGGCCGCGCATGGCGCCGCATCTGCCACGGATGGTGGCCAACATCGCGGCCGATCTGCAGGTGTCGACCGACTGCGTCAACGTCAAGGCCAAGACCGCCGAGCGGCTCGGTTTGGTCGGGCGCGGCGAGGGAATCGTTAGCGAGGCGGTCGTGCTGATCACCCGGCTGCCCTGAGCCGTCGGGAATCTCTGCCGGTGGTGAGTCGCCTCGAGTTGCGGCGCGGCGCAGGATTCGGCAAGTCGAAGCGGCGGAAGAGGGGGCTTTCCCCATGCCGGCCGGCGGACGCCAGCCGGGTCATTGTTCCTGTCTGATGCGCGTCAGATGGGCGGCACGTTCCTTCTGCTCACTGTTCAACCACAGGCTGCCGATCATGCTCCTGCCGTCGGAGGCCAGCGTGACGTGCAGATTGCCGGTATCGACCACTGCCTCGCCAGGACTGCTGATCACTTCCAGGGCAATGTCCACCACCGTACTGCCGTCCGCCGCGAGATGGCTGCTGCCCTTGCCACGGTAAGCGATAGCCAGCAGATCGGTGGCCGAGTGTTCACGCCAGAAGCGGCGATAGTCGGCCCAGTCGGCGCGCTGGCTGATATTCACGGGCCGGCTGAGCAGCGTCAGCTCCGTTCCGCTCTGGCGCAGCGCGAGGGTCAGTTGCTCGTCGGGTGCCAGCGCCGCCAGCCAGCCGCCGTCAACAGTGGGTGGGGTGGTGGTCGGCAGCCCGCCCGGCAGGGCCGGCGGTGCCGGTCGCCGCAGGGTATACCAGCCGCCGGCGAGGGTCAGGATGAGGCTGGCGGTGAGGGCGGCGGCCAGCGCCGGGGTGAGCCGCTGTTTCGGCTTCGGCTGGTCGGCGGGGGCGGTTGTTGCGTCGTCTTCGGCCAGCGACGAAGTGGCCGCCGGGGCAAGGCCGAGCGCGTCCAGGTCGTCGACCAGACGCTGCAGGTCGTTCTTCCAGTCATAGGCGCGCAGTGGCCGCCAGGTGAATTCGCCCAGACGGTCGAACGGCGGCGGCAGCGTGGCGGCATCGGGTGGCCCCGGCAGGTCATCGCAGAGCAGTGGTATGAGGTGCGCGCCGGCCGCCAGCGCGGCGACGACCTCGCGCCGCACCGGGTCGTCCGGATCGACGATGCGCAAGGCACCCGTCTCGTCGGTCGCGGCCAGCAGTTGCGGGGTCAGCAGCAGCAGGAGGACGGGCTGTTGCCTGAGGGTGCGCGCTATTTCGTCGCGCCAGCGGACACCGGCCCGCAGATCATCCTTGTCCAGGAAAACCTGCTCGTCGCCGAACCGTTCGCCCAGATCACGCGCCAGGGCGGTTGCCTTGTCGCGGCCGTCGGCGGTGCGATAGCTGATGAACAGCCGCGCCATCGCCCGTCTAGTCGGGAGGTGTGCCGGATGGTGCCGCGCTGGCGCCGGTCATGTGGGCAGACCCGCTATTCATCTTGCCCGGCGTGCTGCTTCCTGGCGCGTCGCGCCTTCTTGCCGGTCTGTTTCCGGCCTGCACCCCTGGTGCCTTCCGGCATGTCGGGCGCTGCGCCGGCGATGGCTGCCGCCGGCGTACTGCGGGTGTTGCCCAGCGGTGCGATGAAGGCGTTGCTCACCCAACCCTCGACTTCGGCGTTGGCGACCACTTCGACCAGACTCCAGCGGTCGCGTGCCTCGAGAAGGAAGACCTCGGTTCCCTTCCTGAGCGCCGCAGCGACCGGTTCGAAGCTGGCGTCAGGACCCTTACGGATGTTGAGGCTGCTGGCCGTGACCCGGTAGCGCTGCGGGGAATCACTTTCGCGGCCGAGGACCCGGCTCTTCACCGCGGCCAGAGGGAAAGCCGGGCCGGGGTCGCTCTTGCGGCCGGGGGCGATGTCTTCGTGGCCGAGGACGTCCTGCAGGCCGTAGTGTTCGACCAGCAGGTCGGCGAGTTCCAGTGCGCGTTCGATCTGCACCTCGCTGTAGCTATGCCAGGGCGATAGAGGTCCGCCGTTGCGATGCACGGCCAGCAGGACTTCCTCTTCCGGGTAGACCTTGCCGAACCACGCTTGGTACTGGCTACCGACTCGCTTGAGCAATCCGGCGTTGTCCATCTCGATACCGATCGAGTGTGCATTGAGGCCCACCAGACCTGCCCACTGGCTGACGCCGGCATGCCAGGTGACGATGTTGAACGGCGCCAGCTGGACGATCCGTCCATCGCGTCCGAGCACGACGTGTGCCGACGCGTTGCCCTGCGGTTTTCGGGTGCACAGGGACTCCACCGAGCTCTCGAGCGAGCGTCCGGCGGTGTAGTGCAGCACCAGATAGCTGGGGGTCATGACGCCGCCACGGTTGGGTGTGTCGCGGTGGTTGACCTGGTCGCCGACCAGTTTGTGGTTTTCGATTCGCAGAGTCATGGGCTGTCCTCGCTGGGGTTGGTTGGGATCTGCGGATGATGCATCGCTGACGCGTCCCGAGAAAGTGCATGCGCCGTGCCGTGACGTTCCCGGATTCGGCGAAGCAACCGCCCGCTGCGCGCCGCATGGCACGCGACGGCGCACGGTCCGCATCAGTGCAGTCGGTAGCCTAAGCTACAGCGAGTCGGAGTGCAAATGGCACCCGACGTTCCCGCCGCAAGGTGTCACCGCCGACAAAGCCGACCCACCTGCGGTGCGACGGGCAAGCGATTGGCTGGCTTGGACAACCGGGTGCGTGGGAAAGCAACCTCCATGAGGATCAAGCTGAGCTAGAATCGGCGGTTTTGATTTTCGACGAGATGCCTTCCATGAAACCAGTGATCAAGAAACTGTTCATTGCCACCACCTTTTTCCTGACCGCAGGCACGGTCGCCGCGCTTGCCGCCGAATCCGAAACTGACTTCAAGGAGCAGGCGGCACGGCTGGTCAAGGTCGAAAACCCGGAGGTGTTGCCGACCATCAAACGCGTCGTGATCACCAGCTTCATGGTCGACTTCGTCAGCGAGCTGAAGTACAGCAAGTCGCTGACCGGACTGGACGCCCTGATCGGTGCTGATTCGGACGTGGCGATCAGGCTGGTCGGCAGCAGCAACGAGCAGTTTCAGGCGATTGCCGACAGCTTCTATGAGCAGACCGTCGAGCAACTCCAGGCGCGTGGCATCGAGGTCGTCGGCCGCGAGGAGCTTGCTGCCCTGCCGGAGTTTACCGAGCTTGCCGCGTCCGGCGTCATGCCCTTGCCCAGCGAACAGGACGCCAAGGCCGGCAAGGGTCTGTTTTTCAGTGCCAAGGGGTTGCCGCTGCACCTGATCGACGAAACGCAGTTCATCACGACCATCTCGTTCGGCAAAAAGAAAGAGGATGACTACCTGACCTTCGGCACCCGCTTCTCGGGTGGTTTCACCGCCGCCCAGACGCAGCAGCTGGAGAGCCGGATTGCCAAGCAGCTCGATGCGACCCTGCTCAAGGTGCGCCTGACGGTGCTCGGCGGCCAGTTGACCCCGGACACCAGTTTCTGGACGAGCGGCAAGGTGACGACGCGTGCCGCAGCCAGTTTCGTGAACTTTGTTACCCGCCATGCGTTCATCACGCCGGACGGCAACAAGGCACGCGTGTCGCTGCAGGAGACGGTCGCCACCGATGAGATCGGCGTACTCATCAACACCACCAGCGACGGCACCAAGGCCGTCGATACGGCCAAGAACGTCGCTCTGGTGGCGCTCAACGTGGCGAGTTTGGCGGCTCGTCTCGGTGGCATGCGCAGCGGCTATACCGGTGGTTTTTCGGCGACCAGCGAGTACGAGTGCCGCGTTCAACCCGAACTGTTCGAGAAGACGCTGCTGAGCCACCACCAAACGATCGCCCGGATGTTTGGCGAGCGTCTGCAGAATCCGGGGCAGTGAATCTGTGCTCAGGGCAGGGGACTAACGCACGCCTCTTCCAGCGCGGCAGCGGTAGGAGGCAGCGTGAGCGATTCGTCCGCCGGACCGGGATCTGAACCCGTGGGGTGGCTGCCGGCAAACGGGCGGAGCAGGCGACCTGGTCGTGCCTTCGGTCCGGCTTCGAGCGCAGGAAAACCGACATGAGCGAGGCCCAGCCGTCGTTGGACAGACTTCGCGGCTACCGCTACTACGACCTGCTGATGGCTGCCTTCGTCGCCGTCTACCTGTGCTCCAATCTGATCGGTCCGGCCAAGGCAGCGCAGCTTTCGCTGCCCATGGTCGGGCCGCTGACCTTCGGCGCCGGTGTGCTGTTTTTTCCCATATCGTACATCTTCGGCGACATCCTCACCGAGGTCTATGGTTATGCTCGGGCGCGACGAGTGATCTGGGCCGGCTTCGCGGCAATGGCCTTTGCCTCGCTGATGGCTTGGGTGGTGGTGGAGCTGCCGCCAGCGCCCGAGTGGCAGAATCAGGCGGCCTACGAAATCGCTTTCGGATCGACCTGGCGGATTGTTCTGGCGTCGCTGATTGCCTTCTTTTGCGGCGAGTTCGCGAACTCCTTCGTGCTCGCCAGGATGAAGATTCTTACCCGTGGGCGCTGGTTGTGGACACGCACCATCGGTTCGACGATCGTCGGCGAGGGAGTCGATTCGGCATTGTTCTATCCCCTGGCATTCCATGACTCCGGTCTGATCCCGAACGAAATCCTCTGGCAGGTGATGCTTTCGCAGTTTGTCGCCAAGCTGCTGGTCGAAGTCGTGTTTACGCCGCTGACCTACTTGGTGGTGGGCGCGCTGAAGCGGGCGGAAGTCGAGGACTATTACGATCTGCGCACCAACTTCACCCCCTTCAGCCTGAAGACCTGAGATCCGGCTGCATCCGCCGGCATTCCCGGCCCTTGCAATGACCATCGCGGTGGGTGATTGCCCGGGAACCCTCCGCTGACCGTGTAATGACAGTCGAAAATTCCTGTCAGTGCCGCGCCGTGCTGCTGGTTGCCTCGTCCGGCGGGCCGGATTCGGCAGCGTTGTGTTTTTGGCGGCGTTTACCGTCTCTGCGCGGATCAGCGGGTCCCTTCCAAAATCGCAGCGGGCCGGCTAAAGTGTCGCGCCTGAGCAGGTCGTGGGGCGGCAGCCAGTGGCTGAGACGCGGGGTGTGCAATGAGAAACATGAGTGGGCTGGACGGGATTTTCCTGCACCTGGAGACGGCGGCGACGCCGATGCATGTCGCCGCACTCTATGTCATCGCGCCGCCGGCCGGCAAGGACGGCAGCTTCGCGAGCGACATCCGGCAGCAACTGATACCGCGCCTCGCGCTGTCGCCCTTCTTCCGCGCCCGCTTGGCGGAGATGCCGCTGCAGTTGGCCAACCCGGTGTGGGTCGACGGCGGCGAGCCGGACTTTGCCTACCACCTGCGCCAGGTTGTTCTGCCGCAACCAGGCGGCTTCCGTGAACTGGAGGCCTGTGTCGGCGCGCTGCACTCGACGCTGCTCGATCGTCGCCACCCGCTTTGGGAGTTGACGGTGATCGAAGGACTGGCCAGTGGCGAAGTCGGCATGTACCTGAAGATTCACCATGCAGCACTCGACGGGGTTTCCGGAATGGCCCTCGCCGCCGCGCTGTTCGACGCCAGCTCCGAGCCGGGCGAGCCGCCGGTCGACTGGCGGGGGCAGATTGGCGAAGCAGAAACCGCCGGTCTGAGGCAGAGGCTTGGCGCCAGCTTCCGCCATACCACTGCGCAGTATCTGAAACTGCTCCGGCACCTGCCTGACGGGCTCAAGATCTTCGCCGATCTGGTCAGCCCGGCAGGGGACGGAGCGCTGCCGGGCATGCGGCAGAACCTGACGTTTGGCCCGAGAACGCCGATCAATGTGCCGATCAGCGGAGTGCGTGGGTTTGCTGCGGTGTCGCTGCCGTTGCCGGCGGTCAAACAGGTCGCCGAACGGCATGCCGCGACGCTCAACGATGTCGTGCTCACCTTGTGCAGCAGCGCCTTGCGTGCTTACCTGGCAAAGCTTGACGCGCTGCCACGCAGGTCGCTGATTGCCACCATGCCCGTATCGCTGCGCGCTGCTGGAAATACCGAGACGACCATCCAGGCCACGCTGACTCTGGTCCGGCTGGCGACCAATCTTGCCGACCCCTTGCGGAGACTGCAGGCAGTGCGCGCCGCTGCCGCCGCGGCCAAGGCCTTGACGAGGCGCGCGCGGTCGATCATTCCGACCGACTTTCCGTCGCTCGGCGTGCCCTGGATTGTCGGCGGGCTGGCTTCGCTGTATGGCCGTTCCGGCCTTGTCCGGCACATCCCGCCGTTGGCCAACGTGGCGATTTCCAACGTGCCGGGTCCGCGCCAGGCGCTCTACATCGCGGGTGGCCGAGTTCGTGCCTGCTGGCCGCTGAGTATCGTCGCGCATGGCCTGGGGCTCAACATCACGGTTTTCAGTTACTGCGATTCGCTTGATTTCGGCCTGACCGTCGCGCACGATGCGTTGCCGGACGTGCACCCGCTGGCGCAGGCACTAACTGTCGCCTTTGCCGAACTGGAGCAAATGCCAGCCGATTCGCCGGCCGGCACCACAACGAAACGGCGCGTCCGCCGCGCCACGTCGACCCGTCGGCCGGCGGACACGACGCCGGCTCCAGCAGAAGTGGCGACGCCGCCGGGCATGACTCAAGCAGGAGGAGGATAAGCGGATGTACGAACCCCATCATTGGTATGAGCTTGGTCTCTTGCGTTCCCCGGGCTGGGTGCGGCTGGCCCTGGAGATGCGTGCCGGCTGGGAATACGGTGCGAGCATCGCCGCGACACCACTGCTGAGCATGGCGCCACATGGCGATGGCCACCCGGTGCTGGTGTTTCCCGGTCTGATCACCGGCGACCTGTCGACATTGCCGCTGCGCAACTACCTGCGTAGCCGCGGCTACACGGTTTCCCCGTGGGGACTGGGTATCAACCGCGGGCCACGCGAAGGGGTCGTCGATGCGTGTATCGAACTGCTTGACCGACTGGCGCATGCGCATGGACGATCGGTCAGCCTGATTGGCTGGAGTCTCGGGGGCATTTATGCGCGAGAGTTGGCGAAGGCCAGGCCGGATATCGTGCGCCAGGTGATCACCATGGGAACGCCATTCACCGGTCATCCGAAAGCGACCAATGCCTGGCGTATCTACGAGTGGGCGACCGGTCACAAGATCGACGCCCCCGACCTGCACCAGCCGCTGCGTACCCCGCCGCCGGTGCCGACGACCTCGATCTTCAGCCGCAGCGATGGCGTCGTGGCCTGGCAATGCAGCCTCGAGCGCGAGAGCCCGCACACCGACAACATCGAGGTCCAGGCGAGCCATCTCGGCATGGGACTGAACCCGCTGACACTGTACGCGATCGCCGATCGGCTGGCGCAGCCGGAGGACGACTGGCGTCCCTTCGATCGCTCGGGATTCAGGAGTTACCTTTATCCCGATCCGCGTCGTCAGGCGAGATATTGAGTGGCGCTGGCGGTGCTTCGTGGCAGGCGGGCGATGCACGGCCGCTTGATCCGGTGGCACTCCCCGGCGAAGCGCTGGTGTCCGCCAACGGAATCGAACTCTGCTATCAGAGCCTCGGGGACCCCGAGGCGCCGGTGATCCTTCTGGTGATGGGGCTGGGCATGCAGCTGGTGGCCTGGCCGGACGCTTTTTGTGCCCGCCTGGTCGAAGCCGGTTTTCGCGTCATCCGCTTCGACAACCGCGACGCTGGCCGTTCGACGCGCCTCGTCTGGCGCCGGCGGCCACGGCTGCTGCTGGCAATTGCCAAGGCCGTGCTGGGGCTGCCGGTTCGCGCGCCTTATCGTCTGGCCGACATGGCCGACGATGCGGCCGGCCTGCTCGATGCCCTGCACATCGAGCGTGTCCATGTCGTCGGTGTCTCACTGGGCGGCATGATCGCCCAGTGCCTGGCAGCCCGCCATCCGGAGCGATTGCTCAGCCTGACCTCGATCATGTCGACCAGTGGCAACTGGCGCGTCGCTTTCGGCAAGCCGGCCGCCATGCGGCAATTGTTCAGCCGGCCGGCGAGACCAGACGATCCGGCCAGCCAGGTCGATCACCTGTTGCGCGTCTTCAGCATCATCGGCAGCCCCGGTTTTCCAACCGACCCGGTCGAACTGCGCCAGCAGCTCGAACGTGCAGTCGATCGCGCGCATTACCCGCGCGGACAGATCCATCAGTTGCTGGCCATTGCCGCCGCTGGCGACCGACGTCGCGAACTGGCCGGCATACGCGTCCCGACGCTGGTCATTCACGGCGCTGACGATCCGCTGCTGCCGGTGGCAGCGGGGCGGGACACGGCCAGATACATCGCGGGAGCTCGCCTGCAGATCATTCCAGGAATGGGGCACGACCTGCCGCCGGGCGTGCAGACGCTGCTGCTCGAGGCAATCATCGGACACTGCCGGGCGGCCTCGGCGGGCGCCTGACTGGCCAGACGGACGGCGGCAAGGCGTTCCCGAAGCACGCTGCGGGTCACCACCGGCGCATTGCTTGCCGAGTTCCGGAGGAATCAGGGACAATCTGCCTGCCGAGATGTTTGCGGCGGTCTGAGCACCGCTCCTCGGCAGCACCGATCCGTCAGTGGGTCATTTGTAAGCCCGGGCGACTCCGCGTCCGGGCGGATGTGTCACGAATGGAGAATCTACCATGCCCATTTCACGCAGGCAGTTCCTTGCCTCGGCGGGTGCGCTCGGCGCCACTGCCACCGCTTCCTCTCTGGCCCAGCCAGTCAATCCGCTCCCTTTCCTGATCACCATCCAGGGTGACGCGTTGCTGCCCAGGTCCTCTGGCCAGCGTGTGGTGATCTGCGGTGGTGGCTGGGGCGGGGTCAGCGCCGCCAAGCATCTCAAGAAGAACGATCCGAAGATCGAGGTTGTTCTGCTCGAACGAAACCCCGTCTTCTTTTCGTGCCCGATGAGCAACAAGTGGCTGGTCGATGTGGTGGATGGCAACTACCTGACCTGGAGCTATCTCGATGTTGCCAGCAAGTACGACTATCGCTTCATTCAGACCGAGGTCGTCGCCTTCGAACGTGACCGCAAACGCGTGATTACCGCCCAGGGCCATGTCGACTACGATTATCTGATCATTGGCGCCGGCATCCGTTACAACTATGAGGCGTGGTTCGGCAATGACCGCAAGGCTGCCGACTACACGCGTGCCCGCTACCCGGCGGCCTACATCCCGAATGCCGAGCACTTCATCCTCAAGGCAGAGATTCAGGGTTTCAAGGGCGGTGATCTGGTGATGACCCTGCCACCCCCGCCGCACCGTTGTCCGCCGTCGCCCTACGAGCGGGCCTGCCTGATTGCCGGTTTGTTCAAGCAGAACAGGGTGAAGGGGAAGATCATCATTCTCGACCCGAAGGATAGCCCCAAGCCGATTACCGAAGGTTTTCAGGAGGCGTTCTCGGTGCTCTATCGTGACCAGATCAGCTACGTGCCGAAAGCGGTGATTCAGGAGGTCGACCCGTTCAACCGACGAATCAGGACCAGCGCCGGCGACTTCCGCTTCGATCACGGCATTCTGATGGCACCGCATCAGGCCGGTGATATGGCGTGGAAGGCGGGGAGCATCGGGCGCAACCCCGAAGGTGCCCTGACGGGCTGGGCGGCGGTCGACCCGGTCTTTCTCAACCTGCGCGACGACCGGGACGTGTATGTGATTGGCGATGCGGTCGGCCTGGTCTCTCCGCAGTTCAACTTCTATCCCAAGGCTGGTCACGTTGCCAACGCGCACGCCAGGATCGTTGCGCGCTACATCGCCGATCGCGTGGCCGGCAAGGAAGCCAGGGCCACGTTGCCCGACAACCTGTGTTTCATGATGGTGAATGCCGCTCCCCGCGAAGATATTGCCGTGCGCTTTCGCTACCACTTCGACGACAAGGGAGTGATCATCCAGGAGCAGATCGACGACAACCTGCGGCGCGACGATCTGGTGACCGAGGACTTTCAGTGGGCAAGCCGGATGTACGAGGACATGTTCGGCTGATCCGGGGAGCCGCGCGCCGGATCGGTTCCCGGCAGTGTTCGGGTTCGGTGTAGCAGGCCGGGTGGTGTTCTCCGCCACCTGGCTGGCGCCGGCTGTGGTGACTGCCGGCTAGCTGCGGAAGACTCTCCCCAGGAGGCCGCCTCGCTGTCGCGCCCGCTCGTCGGGGATGTCACGGATGATTCGCAGTACACCGTCGTCGTTGGCGCTTTCCAGCACGACAAAGTGCAACGATCGGGCGAGCCTGAGCATTGCCTGGTTGTCGGCCAGCACCTGACCGGTCATCCGGCGCAGGCCACGTCGCGAAGCTTCGTGCAGCAGCGCCTGGATGATGCGCCGACCGATCCCCTGGCCCTGCCAGGCATCGCCTACCAGCACTGAAAGCGAGCACTCCTGGGCGTTCTCGTTGCAGACGAAACGACCGCCGGCGATCGGCGTCGGAAGTTCGTTGTCGGTTCGCAGCACGAGCAGCGCACAGGCCTGCTGCGGATCGACCGTCACCAACTGGCGTACCGTGTCATCCGAGAACTCGCCGATCGAGGCGAAGAAGCGGCTACGTCGGGCATTGGCCGATAGTTTGTTGAGCGACTCCTTGACCAGCGGGGCATCGCTCGGACGCATCGGGCGCATTGCAAGCCATACGCCGGCCCGGGTTTGCCAGCGGTCGACCAATTCCTTCATGCGGACGGGACTTCCCTGGAAACAGGAGCGGGGATGCCGCTGCCCTGGGACAATGTGACGACGAAGGCGCCAGTATCGCACGACAGGCCGGCGCTGCGCTGTTAGGACGAGTGCGCTGTCTGCCATGGTCGACGCTTGACCACCTAGCCGAAGCGGCCGGTGATGTACTCTTCGGTCAGCTTGGACGAGGGATTGGTAAAGATCTTCTTCGTGTCATCGAACTCGATCAGCTCGCCGATGTACATGAACGCGGTATAGGCGGAAACGCGTGCCGCCTGCTGCATGTTGTGGGTGACGATCAGGATGGTGACCCTTTCCTTGAGCTCGCTCACCAGTTCCTCGATCTTCGCCGTGGCGATCGGATCGAGCGCCGAAGTGGGTTCGTCGAAGAGCAACATTTCTGGGTCGGTGGCCAGCGCACGGGCGATGCACAGACGTTGCTGCTGGCCGCCGGAAAGGTTGAAGGCCAGATCACCGAGGCGGTCCTTGACTTCGCCCCACAAGGCGGCAGCTCGTAGCGCTTCCTCGACCTTCTCGTCGATCAGCGAACGATTGCGAACACCGCGGACGCGGAGGCCGTAGGCGACGTTTTCGTAGATCGACTTGGGAAACGGATTCGGTTTCTGGAAGACCATCGAAATGCGCATGCGTACCTCGATCGGATCGACCTGTCGGTCGACGATGTTCACGCCGTCCGGATAGAGCAGGATCTCGCCTTCGTAGCGCATGTTCGGATAGAGATCGTGCATGCGGTTGAAGCAGCGCAGGAAGGTCGATTTGCCGCAGCCCGAGGGACCGATCAGAGCGGTGACCTGATTTTTCTCGACTGGAAAGTCGATGTTCTTGAGGGCCTGAAAGTTGCCGTAGTAGAAGTTCAGTGCGTTGGCTCGTGCCTTCAGTTCGGCCGTCGGTTTGGCAGTCAGTGTGTTTGCGATGCTCACATTCCTATTCCCCGGTTTGGCGAATCATTGGTTCACCATTTGATCTTTTTGCGAAAGTGGTGGCGGATCCAGATGGCGATCGCGTTCATCGACAGGGTCATCACGACCAGTATCAGTCCGGCAGCGGCAGCGTTGGCCTGAAAAGCCTCCTCGGGTCGGGAGATCCAGTTGAACATCTGGATCGGCATGACGGTGAAGGGTGCCAGCAGCCACTCGAAGGAGAGCAGATGCTCGGCGTCACCAAATGGCGACGGCGGCAGGAAGGCGATGAAGGTCAACGCCCCGATCGTGATGATCGGGGCCGTTTCGCCGATCGCCCGCGCCAGACCGATGATCACTCCGGTCATGATGCCGGGCAGCGAGTACGGAATGATGTGGTGCGCCACCATCTGCCACTTGGTGGCACCACAAGCGTAGGCGCCTTCGCGAATGTTCTGTGGAATGGTGCGGATCGCTTCGCGCGTGGCGACGATGACCACCGGCAGAATCAGCAGGGCGAGCGTCAGTCCGGCTGCGGCGATGCTTTGTCCGAGTCCGAACTGGTACACGAAAAGTCCCAGGGCGAGCAGGCCATAGATGATCGAGGGAACGCCGGCGAGATTGGTGACGTTGATCTCGATGATGTCGGTAAGCAGGTTCCTGGCGGCGTATTCTTCCAGGTAGATGCCGGCACCGACACCAAGCGGTACGGCTACCAGGGTGGTAACCAGCATGACCAGGACCGTCCCGACCCAGGCCGACAGGATGCCGGCGCTGGCCGCACGCCGCGACGGAAAACTGGTGAAGAATTCCCACGACAGGTGCGGCAAGCCATTGACCAGCATCTGACCGAACAGGGTGGCAAAGACCAGCAGGGCAGACAGCAGGGTGACAATGCCGAGCAGGCCGAACAACCCATCCCAGGTCTTGTGCCTGGCGATCAGGCGCCGTATCTCGTTTACTGCGGCATCGTTGGTGGTGGTCGGGTGCGATTGGGGGCTCATCTTCAGTAGGCCTCACGAAACCGTCGGCGCAGGAGGTGGCCAATGATGTTGAACAACAGGGTGATCAACAGCAGGGTCAGGCCGGCGGCAAAGATCGTCTGATAGCCGATCGAGCCGTGTGGCAGATCACCGAGCGCCACCTGCACGATGTAGGCGGTGATAGTGGCCGCCGGTTCGGCCGGGTTGAAGGTGAAATTGGGCTGCATGCCGGCGGCGATGGCGACCACCATCGTTTCCCCGACCGCCCTCGAGATGCCGAGGATGTACGACGAGGCAAGCCCCGACAGGGCGGCCGGGGTAACCACGAAAAGCGCCGTCTGCAGGCGCGTCGCGCCCATTGCGTAGGAGGCTTCGCGCATGTTCATCGGTACCGCGCGCATGGCGTCCTCGGACAGCGAACTGACGTAGGGAACGATCATGATGCCCATCACCAGTCCGGCTGCCAGCATGTTGAAGCCGGGCAGTCCGGGGTGGATCTTCTGCAGCAGAGGTGTCACGAAGAGCAGCGCGAAGTAGCCATAGACGATCGTCGGGACACCACCGAGCATCTCGAGGAAGGGCTTGGCGAGTTCGCGCACCCGAAAAGGCGCAAACTCCGAAAGGTAGATGGCCAGAACGGTACCGAAGGGAATCGCTACCAGCAGTGCGACCAGGGTGGTCGTCAGTGTGCCGGAGAGAAGCGCGATGATGCCGAAGTGGGCGTCGTCGAACAGCGGTGTCCACTGGGTATCGGTCAGGAAATCGAGTAATGGAACGGTGCGGAAAAAGACGATCGATTCCCAGACGAGGATCGCGACGATTGCCAGGGTGGTGAATACCGATACCAGGGCCGCCAGCAGAAGCAGGGTCTCGATGCTGCGTTCGGTCAGTCGGCGGCGAAGATTGGCAGCAACCTTGACCGGCCGCTGAACGGTGGTGGCCGCCGTGACCACCGGTTGCGGTGGGTACTTCAAGGAGATGCTGCTCATGAGTCTGCTTCCGGGATGCAGGGGTTGGCAAGGGGCCGGACCGGCCTGGCGGGCATCGCCGGCAGGGTCCGCTGCATTACCTTTCAGAGCTGTGCCTCGCGCTTCATCAACTCTTCAATGGTCAGGCCCACTTCGTTCCGGCCACCGAAGACGGTACCGAGTTTCTTCCTGGCGAGGTGATCGAGATTTCCCGTGTAGGCTTTTGCCGGCAACGGGATGTACTTGACCTCTTTGACCAGTTGCGTGGCGCTCTTCATGTAGAAGCCGACGAATTCGCGGACCTCGGCTTTGCCGATCGACTGCTCGCTGACGTAGATGAAGATTGGCCGGGAGAGCGGCTGGTAGGTGCCGTTCTCGACGCTCTCGGGTGTCGGTGCGACCGCTCCCTTGCCCGCGTCGATGGCCACCGCCTTCAATTTTTTCTGGTTTTCGATGTAGTAGGCAAAGCCGAAGTAGCCGAGGGCGCCCTTGTCGCCGGAAATTCCCTGGACGAGCACGTTGTCGTCTTCGGACGCCGTGAAGTCGCCACGGCTCGACTTGACCTTGCCGACGATGGCCTCGGTGAAGTAGTCGAAGGTACCCGAGTCTGCGCCGGCTCCGTAAAGCTTGAGCTTCTGGTCTGGCCAGGCCGGGTTGACGTCCCTCCAGCTATTGATCCTGCCCTGCGCGGCAGGCTCCCAGATCTTTTTCAGTTCGGCAACCGTCAGGCTCTTGATGAAGCCGTTCTGCGGATTGACCATCACGGTCAGCGCATCGTAGGCAACCGGCATTTCATAGTAGCGGATGCCGGCCTTGGCACATTCGTCCATCTCCTTCTTCAGGATTGGCCGCGAGGCGTTGGCGATGTCGGTTTCGCCACGACAGAATTTCTTGAAGCCACCGCCAGTGCCGGAGATGCCGACCGTGACATTCACCGCCCCTTTTCTGGCCTTCTGAAACTCCTCGGCGACGGCTTCGGTGATCGGGAAAACGGTGCTCGAACCGTCGATCTTGACCACCGGAGGCGCGGCGCCGGCCGAAGGGTGGACGGCAAGCGCAGTCAGCAGTGCAATGGTCGCGACGGCGGGACTGGATGCGAGATGATTCATCATGAACTCCTGGTTGGGTGTCTGGATCGCAACCCGAAGTCTGCGCTGGTCGTGTGACAAGCTGATGACGGCAACCGGAGGCGGTTGCCGACTTCTTTGCCGGGTCCGCCGCTCGCACGGCGAAGCGGCGGCAGGAAGGGCCGGCAGCGGCAGCAAGCCGAGGTCTCCGTGGGTTACGCGCTCTTGTCCATCGGCCGTTCCGGCGCGATCACGTCGCGTATGGCGCTTTTCAGGTCTGTGCGATCGAGTTCGACGAGCAGCAACAAACCGGCCCGTACGAGCGCCTGCTTGCCCGTACTGACTCCGGACTTCGCCAGGTGTTTCTTCAGTTTGGCCAGTTTCCGGCACTCCTCGCGGGTGAGCTGCACCTTGCAGCTCACGGTGCCGGATGTCTTGCGCTTGTTTCTCCTTTTGCCGGCTGGCGCTTCCCGGACAACTCCGGCGAGCCTTCTGATTTTCAGCTCATGGGCGGCCGCGACGATGGCGTCGATGCTGGAGGGCTTGGCTGGTGACGACATGAAACACTCCGTGACAGGTCGGGTGGATGGCAGGGTAATGGTGGTGGGGTCGAACCCGGCCCCGGATGGCCTCGGTTGCCGCAGCAGTACTCGTTGCCGCGCGGCGAGCCGGCCGGAACGGGGGGGCCGGCCGGGTTTCATGGACGATCGGCAGGGTTGGTCAGGAGCCGTGCATCAGGGCGCGGAAGATCTGCAGCGAGTCGGCCGGCCGCATGCGCGGCTTGTTCTCGCCACCATAGACGCTGCCAACCTTCCTGGCGGGGATGCGCTCGAGATTCTCGACATAGGCGCGGGCTGGCAGCGGCAGGTAGTTGGCTTCCACAACCAGCCGGGCAGCGTTCTTCATGCAGAAGTCGATGAACTCCTTGACCGCCGGCTTCTCCAGCGACTGTTCGCTGACATACAGGAAGAGTGGACGGGACAGCGGCTGATAGCTGCCGTTGCGAACGTTGTCGACCGTCGGCAGCACCGCCTGCTTGCCGTCACTGATCGCCACCGCTTTCAGTTTCTGTTTGTTTTCGACATAGTAGTCGAGGCTCAGATAACCCAGGGCGTCCTTGTCGGCAGCGATGCGTTGCGCCAGAACATCATGGTCCTCGGCCGTGCTGACGTCGGAACGGCTGGATTTGGCCGTGCCGACAATGACTTCGGTAAACGACTCGAAGGTTCCCGAGTCAGGGCCCGGAGAATAGAGCCTGATCCTCTCGGCCGGCCATGCCGGGTTGAGATCCTTCCAGGTGTGGATCCGGTGCTGGGCAGCAGGCTCCCAGAGCTTGCGCAGCTCGTCGACGCTCAGGCTGTTGACGAAGGTGTTCTGCGGATTGACCACCACGGTCAGCGCATCATAGGCCAGCGGCATCTCGTAGAAGCGGACGCCGGCCTTGGCGCATTCGTCCATCTCCTTCTTGAGGATCGGTCGCGATGCACTCGTGATGTCGGTCTCGCCGCGACAGAACTTGTTGAAGCCGGCCACCGTTCCGGATACGCCGATATTCACGTGCACCTCATGCAGCTTGGCGCGCTGGAAGTCCTGGGCAACCGCTTCGGTAATCGGATAGACGGCGCTCGATCCATCGATCCTGACGACAGGTGTCGCTGCAATCGCCAGGGGACTGAAGGCAAACGCGGCCGCAATGGCGACTGCGGGATACAGCGATGCTGCGGGTGTGGTGTAGAGATGGCGCTTCATGGTGAGCCTCCTTGGCTGGCTGGGGTAAGTCCGCGATGTCGTGACGACAGCCGGATTGTGTGACGGATTTGTGGCGAAATGATGACAGCCCGCCCTGTTCGGTGTCCGGCGCCTGCCTGGTCCCGTGCTCGCGGCGAACACGGATTGACCCGGTCGCGCGACATCGGGCGACGAGACAACGGGCGGTTTGCCTGGCTGGCTCCGGCACCGGATAATGCACGCTGGCGTGGACCAGGTGGGCCACGAAAGCAGGAGATCAAAGATGGATTTGTGGGCATGTCCGGCAGTGGTCACCGGGGCAGCATCGGGACTGGGTGCCGAGACCGCACGCTATCTTGCCGAGGCGGGTGCCCGGGTGACGGTGATCGATATCGATGCGGACGGGGTGCGGCGGGTTGCCGACGAGATCGGTGCGCAGGCGATTCACTGCGACGTGGCAAATTCCGAGGCGGCGGAAAGCGCCATCGCCAGGGCGCGCGAGGCCAATGGTCCGGCGAGGGTGCTCGTGCATTGCGTCGGACGAGGCCATTTCGAGCCGATCGTCGGTGTCGACGGCCCGATGCCGCTGGAAGATTTCCGCCAGCTCGTCGAGGTCAACCTGATCTCGACCTTCAACATGATGCGGCTGGCCGCCGCCGACATGGCCCGGCTGTCGCCACAGAGCAATGGCGAGCGCGGCATCATCCTGTCCACGGCGTCGGTTTCCGCTTATGAGGGGCAGAGTGGCGAAGCAGCCTACGCGGCATCCAAGGGCGGCGTGGTGAGCATGATCCTGCCGGCGGCGCGTGAGCTCGGTGCGCTGGGCATCCGCGTGGTCGGCATAGCCCCCGGGCTCTTCGGCACGCAGACACTCTTCGACATGGAGAAGAACCTCGACTCCCGACTGGCGCGGCAGATTCCGTTTCCACACCGTTTCGGGGATCCCGCCGAGTTTGCCATGCTCGTTCTGCACGTCATCAAGAATGTCATGATCAATGGCAGCGTGCTGCGTCTCGACGGTGGTTACCATCGCTGAGCGAATGACCTGCTGGCCCGGGAGGCTGCGCCGATGAGCAAGACCCTGATGCTGTATCTGGTTTCGCATGCCTCAGGCGAACTGGTCGAAATGCTGGCACGCAACGCCGTCACCCAGCTCGCCGGTGTCGAGACGCGGCGCCGGCTGTGGAAAATGGTGCGCCGGCTGGACCAGGTTCCCGCAATCCTCGGCGTACTCGCGGCCGTACCGGGTTACGTCCTGCACAGCATCAGCCACAGCGATGTCCGCGAGGCGCTCGAGGAGGGCTGTCGTCACCTGGGGATTCCCTATCAGTTTGCGCTCGAGCCGCTGCTTGGCCAGCTCTCCGACTACCTGGATGCGCCGGTGGTGTCGCACCACAGTTCCGGCGATGCCTTCGACGAGGACTACTTCCGCCGTGTCGAAGCCATGAAATACACCCTGGCTCACGACGACGGCATCGCCAGTGATGATCTTGAGGGCGCCGATGTGATCATCGTCGGCGTGTCACGGGCGACCAAGACGCCGACCTGCATGTACCTCGCCTCGCGTGGCATCAAGGCGGCCAACGTGCCGCTGGTGCCGGGGGCGCCCCCCCCGGTCGGGCTCTTGCGGGCGAACGGGCCTTTGATTGTCGGGCTGACCGTCGATCCGGCGCGTCTGGCAATGGTCCGCGCAGCACGCCTCAGTGCGCTCAAGGACGATGGCAACATCGACTACGCAGACCTCGATGCCCTGCGCAGGGAGGTGCTCGAAGCGCGTCGCCTGTTCATCCGGCGCGGTTGGCCGGTGATCGACGCCAGCCATCGTTCGATCGAACAGACGGCTTCAATGATCATCGAGATGCTGCGCAAGCGGGCAGGCGAAAACCATTCGGCCGCTGAGGGCTAGAAAAGCAGGCGATGTGCCAGAAATCCGACGAGGCCGATGGCGATGGTGGCGAGCAGCTTGCGCGTCACGACGCCGGCGATCAGGCTGAGCAGGGCGGCGATCAGGTAGGGGTTGGCCGGTGAAACGAACCAGTCGCCACGTGGCAGCAGGACGGCAGGCAGGGTGATCGCGGTGAGCACCGCCGGCGGGATGAAGTTGAGCGACTCGGCGAGCCAGGGTGCCAGACGAATCCGGTCGGCCAGCCCGAACAGCAGGTAGCGGATACCGAAGGTGACAGCGACCATGCCGGCGAGCATCCAGGCTTCGTTCGCACTCATCGCCGGGTCGTCCTGGTTTTTGCCCGGAGCATGCGCTGGGCTGTCAGACCCGACGCGATGCCGGCGAAGGCCGAAACGATGATCCCCAGCTTGTAGGGCAGCGCCAGGGTCAGCAGTGCGGCGGCACCGGCGGTCAGCACGCAGACGGCCATCGGTGCAGTCTTGACGAAGGGGATGATCATGCCGATGAAGGTGACCGGCATCGCCACGTCGAGCCCCCAGCCTTGCGCGTCGGGAATCCGGTTGCCGAGCAGCAGGCCGAGAAAACACCACAATTGCCAGTTGAGGTACATGGCGATCGACGAGCCGAGCTGGTACCAGTGCCTGCAGGGGGAGCTGTCGTTGCGTTGGAAGCGGTGCACGGCGACCGCGAAGGTTTCGTCGGTCAGCCAGAAGGCGAGCGGGATGCGCCATCTTTGTGGCAGATCCTTGAGGTAGGGCAGCAGGGTGGCACTGTAGAGCAGGTGGCGCAGGTTGACGATCAAAGTGGTCAGAACGATGATCGCCACCGGCGTCTGGGCGGCGACCAGTCCGACCGCGATGAATTGCGAGGAACCGGCGAAGACGAACACGGACATGGCCATGGCGGCGGCGATCGACAAGCCGGAAGTCGCGGCAATGGCGCCGTAGATCAGCCCGAAAGGAAGCGCGCCGAGCAGCAGTGGCAGAGTGTCGCGCACTCCCGAGACGAACTCGTCACGCTGCAGGGCTGACAGTTGATTGCTCAGGGGGGCTTCCTGCCGGATGTCGTGCGGCCCGTCGACGGTCGTGGTGTCGGCTTGCCCGGACCGGTGATCACTCATGCCGCATCGGGTTCAGCTCGCGGTAGCGCAGCTCGGCCGGGCTGACGACCTGCTTTTCGAGAATCGCCAGGAGATCCGCGGGGTCGTGATAGCGGACGATCGGTGTGACGACCGACGGTCGGCGCAGGATGTGGTCGCTGACCGGATATTCGCGCTGCGTTGCTTCGATGATCGGCACCACCGGTAGCGACGGGAACTGCGGGACGATCGCCTGCAGTTCGGCAGGAATGCTCCTGGGGTCGGAGAGGTCGGCGATCACAAAGCGCGAGACGGCGGCGAAGCGGACGATCGCTTCGATCAGGTCGCGCTCGCCGGGTTTCTCGAAATCGAACAGGATCGGCACGTACCGCAGCGGTGGCGTGGTCAGCGCCTTCTTCAG